>CBIHPQ010000508.1:0-4669 GCA_966211825.1 uncultured Dyadobacter sp.
AAATACGTAATCCCGGGCCTGATAATCTGCGTGGACCATCTATCCAGAAAGTCGGTTCTTCTGGCGTGCAAATCCAGCCAGATACCCCATTTGTTCGTCAGCCTGGTTTGATTGAAATATCCAAACCATACACCACTTTGCTTGTTGACCTGCTTTTGACCGTAAGATGGTAATGCAAAAAGTAAGAGTAATGCGAGCAAATATCTGTTCATAAGTAAAAATTAGAAATAGGTTTTGAGACAGTAGTAATGCAAAAAGACAACATGCGATTTTCATCGCGCATGGGTACGATCGCGATCGTCTGTGCAATACTAGACAGCCCATTTCTCAGAAAATAGAACGGAAATGACCGATTTGTACAGAGTCTACTTTTTCAGCAAAGATTTTCGGAATACCGACGGGTTTTGGCCGGTATGCAGCTTGAAAATGCGGTTGAAATGGCTCTGATCGGAAAATCCGGTCAGGTATGCGATCTCGGCCAGACTGTTGGAGGTTTCGCCCATCAGCTCGATCGCCTTTTCAATTCTCAACCTGCGGATGTACTCGCCGAAGGACATATCGCTGAAATATTTGGAAAACTCTCTCGAAACATAGGCGGGGTTCATATCCAGCCCGGCAGCAACCTCTTTCAAAGTTAAATTCAGGTTGGTGTCTATCTGATCCTGTATGATTTCTTTAAGCTGCCTGGCCCATTCCGGAGCATCGCCGCGTCGCTCCGATTTTTCGCGCATGTAAGCGTTGAAGACTTCCAGCAATAGTTTTTCGGTTGGACTTTGCGTATGCTTTTGCTTTTGCAGGTGCCTGGCCCAGCTGTACAGGGCGTCATAGATGAGCATTCCCTTTTCTAAAAGTTCATGATCGTCCTGGATATTGAAACCGAGTCCCGCAGAGATTGCCCACAGGCCAGAACTTTGAGGCGCCAGATCATGCGAATCGGTATCGGCCCCGCGGACAATCGGTGCCATATCTTTCACCGCCCCGTCCTGAATACCGAACTTTTCGATCAGGTAATCGAAAGTACACCGGTCCTCGTAATGGGTGAATTCCACACCGGGCACGTCAAACGGCGTAGCATTCAACTCGGCCGCTTTGGCAAGAACCTCTTCAAATGGTACGAAGTAAAAAACTGCTTCCGGATCAATGAACTTTCTGATTAGCCATGGGCAGGCTAATCTGTCGATTTTTGGGCGGTCGCGGGTAATCCAATTCACGTTTGGAAGATTTAATGTTCGGGTCCTAACTTAATCCGAGTCCGATGCATTTACAAGCTTTTTTGTCGTCACGAAGATATATGCCGTATCAAATCCATCAGGTCTTGACTAATTTGCGGGCTAATTTGAATATCAGACACCATGCCGGTCCCGATTAAAAACAAACTCGACGATAAGGAGCTTTTCAGGATTAAACGAATGAAGGAGGTTATCAAAACCACCCATCCGCACGGACATAAGGACTATCTTGAAATCATTTATCTTACCCAGGGCGAGGGGCTGCACCAGATCGATCACCATCGCTTCCCGGTGGAACCGGCCAGTTTGTACCTGGTTATGCCTGGACAAATCCATAACTGGGAGCTTACCGCCATTCCGAAAGGCTTTGTGGCGATGATCCAGCAAGACTTCCTGCTGGGCCACCCGCTGTACGATTTGCTTTTCCAGACATTCCCCGTCGTTTTTCCCAGCGGCTTCAAAGTGGGCCATATCGATCGCACGGTTGCGGGCATATTTGAAAGTATGGAGTCGGAATTCATCCATCGTCAAACCAACTTTCAGGCCATTATCCAGACTTACCTGTTACTGCTATTCAATCTGCTTCGCCGCGAGGTCAATTCCGACAACACCCAACCTTACCCGCAACTGCTCACATCGTTCTTCGGGCTGCTCGACCAGCATTTCAAGACGGCGCACGAGGTAAGCTGGTATGCCGAAACACTGGGCGTGACCCCGAAAACCCTCAGTGGCATTTGCCGCAAACTGATGGCTAAAACAGCGGGAGCAATCATTACCGAACGCCTTACCGCCGAGTCGAAAAGATTGCTGCTTTATTCGGATCAAAACCTGGGTGAAGTCGCCTATGAGCTGGGTTTTGCCGACCCGTCGCATTTCAATAAGTTCTTCAAACGCCAGACCGGCGTGCTCCCCAGCATTTACCGAAAAGGAATTTCCTGAATGTACCAGTTTTAGGAAGTAATGTACAAAGTCTACTAAGTTTGTAGGATTATTTTTGCCACACAGCTCAACACGACGAAATGCGGTTCAATACTCCTATGAAACTTTTCCTTACCCTCGCGCTATTAATGCTTCCGTTGGCCATGGTGAGCGCGCAGGCCCGGTTGACCATTACCGGAAAAATAACAGATGAGCAATCGGGGCAGCCACTCCCCTATGCTTCCATTGCCTTGTACCGTACGGCCGATTCGATATTGGTGAGCGGCATTCTGGCGGATGACAAGGGGGAATACCGTTTTGAGAAAGTAGCCGTAGCGCCATATTACATGCTGGTGCAATATATGGGCTACCAAACGCGAAAGGTCGCGCTGCAGGAACCGGCCGGCAGGTCAGGAATGGTTGCCGTTCCTGCGATTATGCTGCTGGCCGATAGCCGGATGCTGAATAGCGTAAATGTGACGGCCCGCAAACAGTTGACTGAAAACAAAATAGACCGGCAGGTGTTCCGGGCAGACCAGTTTATGGGAAGCCAGGGCGGAACGGCTGTCGACGTACTAAAAAATACGCCTTCCGTGTCGGTTAACGCCGAGGGCGATATTACGCTCCGGGGTTCGACGGGTTTTCTGGTACTGGTAAATGGAAAGCCGGTCCAAACCGACCCATCTATTGTTTTGAACCAGATCCCCGCCAATACAATCGAAAATATAGAAGTGATCACCAGCCCGTCGGCCCGGTACGATCCGGATGGCAAGTCGGGGATCATTAACATTACTACCAAAGTGGCGGCTGCCGACAGCCGCAGTTTTGCATTAAACGTGCAGGGCGGCCTGCCTTCCGTGCGCAATTACGGCAACCTCCGTCACCCGGTGCGTTTCGGCGCGGATGCCGCCTGGGGCTTGAAGACAGGAAAATGGGAGCTCAATCTCAGCGGAAATTACCTGCGTAATGACATCTCGGGCAGGCGCGTGGGCGATGTCAATACGACCTTGGCAAATGTTTTCACCTCACTGCCCTCTGAGGGAGAGCGAAGTTTCAAACGCTACAACTATACAGCCCGCGCGTCGGTTTCTTATGCGCCCGACGCATCGAATGTAATTTCTGCGGGTTTATATAAGGGTTATCGTTTCCAGTCCAGGCGGGCGGACCTGGTTTACAACAACACCAAAACGAACCTGGAAAGCGGTGCCGCTATCGGCAGCATTACCTATTTCAATTCCAATATCGCAAAGAAGACCAACGATGTTACCCTGGGGAACCTGGATTACACGCATCGCTTTTCCGATAAATCCGAAATTACCTTATCCGGCCTGGTAGAAGCTGCCAGGCTCGACGGGCTTACCACCAATGTCAACCTGACCGAACCCGACCGTAACCGAACGCTTCAGAGTACCCGTAATCCTGGGGAAAATCCGTTAAATGCTTACCGTCTGCAGGGTGATTATGTGCGACCCATCGGCAAGGGGAAACTGGAAATCGGTTACCAATATCGTAACCAGATCCAGAAAGGCAGTTTTCAATACCTTGATCAAAACCTGGAAACCGGCAAGTTTGAAATAGTACCCCAGTTTTCGAGCCGGACGCGGGTCGAAAACCATATCCATTCGATTTACGGGCAGTACAGTGCCAAGGCGGGCAAGCTGGATTATTCCGCAGGTCTTCGCTACGAATACGCTACCCGCGTGTTTACTGCCGGCAACACCGACAAGCGCAACCTGAATCTCTCCAACTTCTTTCCATCCGCACAACTTCAATACCAATTCGAAAATGGCTGGCGCGGGAAAGCGGGTTACACACGACGCGTGCAGCGCTCGACCAATAATGAATTGAACCCATTCCCGGAGCGGGAACATTCCGAGACGCTCGAATCCGGTGATCCGGACATTCTGCCTGAGTTCATCGGCCAGGCCGAGGCAGGTATGGTGAAAGAGTTTGAAAAGGGCAGCATCTTTTTAACTATTTACAATCAGCGGATTAAAAATATCGTCAACCGTGTAAACAGCGTGTATAACGATAGTATCATCAACCGCATTTATACCAACGCGGGCCTGGCAACCGCGTGGGGAGCTGAACTGGGTGGTAATGTGAACCTGACGAAATGGTGGCAGGTGTACGCGGGTGCCAATGTGTACAACTATCAGATCAAAGGCTCGCTTTTTAGCAATACGGTCGGCGTCAATACATCCGGGTTGGTTTATTCGGTGAATGCCAACACGACATTCAGGGTCTTGCCGTCGCTGCAAATACAATGGTCACTGAACTACCTATCCAAAAAAATTACCGCGCAGGGCGAAGATTCACGGTTCGTCAACCCGTCGTTATCGGTCAAAAAAACTTTTCTCAAAGGAAAAATCTCGGCCGCATTGCAATGGCAGAGCATGGCCCTGGGCATTCTGGACGCCAATCAGCAGCGCATCACGACCTGGGGTCAGGATTTTTATACCACTACCAACTACATTCAGGAAACCGATATCTTCCTTTTAAACTTATCCTTCAATCTCAAC
>CBIHPQ010000509.1:0-4666 GCA_966211825.1 uncultured Dyadobacter sp.
GGGATTTAAGTAATCTGAATAAAACGATGTTGACGAATATCAGGACAATCGCGTGATTGAGGTAGATCGAGTAGGAGATCTTGCCCAGGTATTGGAACGGGTTGCTCTTCAATAACTGGGTGACGATGCCGGTCGAACTCGCGAAAATGACAATGCCGATGGAGAAGATGAACGGGAACACGAGTTTCCAAAGATTGAGCTCCCAATGAGGCACGAAATACATGGCTGCTATCATGAAGAGTAGGAATGGGATCTCAAAAGCGGAAAGCTGGTAGGTTTTTTGGCTCAGCCATCTCTGCGTGAATATGCCCAGCGAGAAACACAAAAGTCCGCGCATATAGCCGTAATCGTAAGCAAGCAGGTATTCTCCTCTTGAATAAATGAAAATACCGGACAGCAGCCCTATTACCGCAAATGCGGCGTATTTAAACCTGGGAAGCGCCAGAACGACGAGGCCGAAGACAATGTAGGATATCATTTCGGCGGAAATCGACCAGGAAGGGTAATTATTGCTGATCCACGCCCCGAATACCGTGCTAGAACCCATGAATGTAAGGGTATCCAGAGAAGTATAGAAATAATAGGCCAATCCAAGCCCGCCGACGTTTTTCATAGGACTGTGCTCACCAAGAAGGTTAGCTATGACAAAAACGACTTCCGTATAGAAAAGCAGTGGGTACAGCCTGATAAAGCGTTTTTTCAGGAATGTGAAGAAATCGCCGGTGCTGTGAATGCGATCGACATAGTTGAATGCAATGACAAAGCCGCTCAGCACGAAAAAGAAATCGACAAACAGGCTCGCATTGATGACGAAAAAGTTGTTGTACAGAACCGATTCCTTGAATGCATTGTGGTGATGGGCAATAACCAGGACAGCAAATATGCCCCTTAACCCATCCAGTTGTTCAACTCTGTTCTTCATGCGTGCAATGCTGGAAACCTTCCGGGAAGGTCCCACGGCTCGGGGGAGCGTGTCAGGTGGTTATGGTGCTTACGGGTTGTGGTTCGGTTAGGGTTACCCTTTTAAACCGCGGAATGGCATCGAGATACTTAATGCCCAGGAAGCGGATCATAACTGAGTAGGGGAACCAGAATGCGATATCGTAGGGCCGGCCACCGGTAAAGAGCAGCACCATCATCGACAGGAAGAAATACGCCAGGAACGTCGTCAGCGGATTGGTATGGCGGCGCACCTCGCGGATCACATACAGGAACAGGAAAAAGTTGAAGCTCGAAAAGAATATAAAGCCGAAGACGCCGTGATTCACCCAGGATTCGAGCAAGGGCACGTCGAGGTAATCGTTTTTGTAGCCTCTGCCCAGGAAAATATCCCAGGAAAATAATGTTTCCAAGAACTCCCCGAAACCGCTCACGCGGCCCATCGCCGAGTAATCGACGTCCGCTTCTTCGGATAGCCGTACCCCCGTGGAGGTAAAGATCACGTTCATGATCCGGTCCTCGAAAATATCCCAGTAACCCAAAAGCAGGTTCAGAATATCGCCATAGCGCGCGAGGAAATAATTGACCAGTACTAATATCAGTATGATAAAAATCGCATTCCTGAACTTGAATGCATTGCCTATGGCCGAAGTAATATCCGAAAACTTGAAATGAAAGAGGAAATAAGCCCCGAACGCAATACCCAGGCCCAGATAGCTGGATTTCGCGAGCGACAACACTACCACTCCCAATCCGAACAACATCGAAAAGAACAGGAAGAGCCGGGTCAGGAGGTGCTTGGTGTTACCGAGCAGAACCATCGCCGACAGCAATGTAATAACCCCGTTACGCGCCGTAATGTGCGGATTACCACCCGGTTGAGCGCCTTCGTTCGCGAAGTTTACGGCGGCGCGCATCCCCGGCGTCCAGTTCGGATCCGTGATAAGCGAATATACCAGGGTAATGTTGGTAAAGAATGAAAATAGGAAAAGTACCTGTATCAGCGTGTCTTTCACGTCGTTAGGGACGTGCATAAGCAGTATCAGGAACCCGAAGGTGAAAACGAAGTTACCAATGTCGGCCACTGCTTTGCCCTGATGGTTCATGAACATGAAGTAGTAGAGCGTCAGCAGTAAAAAACCGGCCCCGAGGTTGATCAGGATGACATTCGGTTTATAAAGTCGTTTGAAAAGCGTCGGCGGAACCATCAGCAGAAGCGCCAGCGAAAAGAAAATCGCCGTAAAAACACTGCTTGCAGGCCCTACGCCGAGTGTGTCGCGTATAAAAAATATCAATGGAAAGCCGTTGAACATCATGGCGATGCCCATCGAATACCGGAGATAGTTAAAATTTTTGGCTACATTAAATAAGCTCCAATTCATCTGGAAAGCCTGAATCTGATGTACTGAATATCTAATCGCAGAATGAAATAGGCGATTTTACGAACACGGCACCAAAGATACTTCATTTTGTTGACTACCGGGGAGGTGTTCGTTGAAATGTACAATTTTTGTACCCTCGCATGTTCCTCCCGGCCGATCGTCGTAGCGATGGTCGAAGACTTCGCCTCCGCATGCACGCGCAGCGCGCCCCCAAGGCCGTCGATCTTTTTGGTGGTCGTGGTTTTGTGTGATGTATAACGCGTAATGAAGTCGTAATCGAATGCAAAACGGAACGATTCGTCGAACATGCCGTATTTCTCAACGAGCGATCGCTTGAAAAACAGCGACTGGTTATGGATCTGCATCCCTTCCAGAACCTGGCAATCGAAGTCGTAAGAGGTTGTTTTGAGTATTTCGGTCACTTCGTCGTCGGTGGTGATCATGTACAGGTCTCCATACAGGATATCGACCGGGTATTTCAAAGCTGCTTCTCCAAAACGTGCGAAAGTGCCGGGGAAATATACATCGTCCGAATTTTGGAAGCTGATATACTCGCCCGTCGCCCTTTCCAAAGCCTTGTTGATAGCGTGAACCTGCCCACGGTCTTTCTCCGAAACCCACCACGAAAGGTGCTTTTCGTACTTTTTGATGATCTCCACACTGCCGTCATTGGAACCGCCGTCGACGATAATGTATTCGAGGTTCGGGTAACCCTGGTTGAGGACGCTAAGGATTGTCCTTTCCAGAAATGCGGCCTGGTTATAGGAAGGCGTGATGATCGTCAGTTTGGGGTACCGCTGCGCATTGCCCGCCGGCGTGGCCGGTTTCAGTGCCGATACAAAGTTCCGCAGGTCCTGTGTGGTTTGTTCTAAAAAATGCATGGAATCCTGTTTCGCTGGTTAAAACTGATCGATAAATGTGGTCAAGCCCTTTAATCTCGCTGCGATGCCTTTTCTCATTAAGCGGTTGGGAGCGATATCAGCGTATTTGCCGAACGCCGGTTGGCCGCTGATTTCCAGCTCGTATTTCTTTTTCATTACAATGCGCTGGTATTCCATGAACAATTCCTGAAATGTCTTGTTTTCCGTAACCAGCGGTGCGTGATCCGACCAGATCGGATCGAAATGCCCAAGTCCGGCGAAGTCAAGCGAAACAAGCGGGTGGCCGTCCACCTCGTAAGTGTCACCTTCCGCGAGGAGATTTTTATTTAAAACTGCATTCAACCCATAATGCCAGCCTGGATTGTGGAGCGTTTTAGTGGCCGGCACCCAAACCGGCACATAGTTAAGCCAAAGCTGGTCGGTATTCATGCCGTTGCAAAGGTCGAAACCGGCGCGGTCGATAGTCCGGTGCGCCCACCATTCCAGCACACTGATCGTTTTTTTGGACGGCCTTAATGTCCAGCTTCCTGAGTGGTACATTCCGGCATTCAGTATGCGTTTGTCGTCCAGTATGGCGGATTTTTTCAATGGAGCCGAAATATTGGGAGTCAGGAACATCTCGGAACCCTCATCCAGCAAGTTTCCGAAAGAGTTTTTAAGAAGTACCGTCGGCGCCAGGAATGTCAGCTGCCTGCATTCCGGATGCTTTTTAAGCAACTCGAGCGCAAACCATGGCCTGCATGCCGGCAACAATTCAAAATCATAGTAATCGGCGGCCATTTTGTTCCAATCAGGAATGGCCAGTTCCGAAACCGGTAACATGGTAATGCGCTCCGGGAGACCGGTAATGTCGATGGAATCCACCCAGCCAATGTAAAAAACGTCCCCGGGCTGGTGCTGTAACACAGAATCCGCCAGAGCCAGTGCATGCGCCAGATTGGTTCGGTTACAAACTGTGTATATAATGTTCATGAACGATTATTCCGTTTCAGGCAAAGTTTTAAAGTAGGGTATCCCGTGAATATTGTCGCGAGAAATCCCCGTTAGAGCAAAAGGTAACGTGGTGCCATTTTGATATTGGACACCAAATTGCGCAAAATGGCTGCGTACAATGTCGGTTGGCTTTCTTAAATGCGGCAAAAAGCGGTTCGCTTCGAGGTCCCAGAACAACGAATCGGCGTGGGCCAGGTCCGAGTTGTGGCGGTAGTCGTGCGCGAGTTGTTTCTTGCTTTTCAAAGTACCTGTCATCCGCTCGATCCGGCAAAGGTAAAGCCCGTTGCCCGCATAACCCGACCCGTACAATCGTTTTTCTTCCTCCGAAAGCCCTGATATGCGTTTCAGTAGGCCTGGTGCCTCCGCGGCTTTCGGCAACAGCGGGGCTGCCTTGAAATAGTCATAACCCTGCTTGCACCAGTAATGCAGCTCATCCTTAATGATCCAGCTGTTCAGTTCATGGATCAGCAA
>CBIHPQ010000510.1:0-4666 GCA_966211825.1 uncultured Dyadobacter sp.
CGGCTATCCACGCCGACGTTACCGGCCGGCTTACCAAGCAATATCGCGAAGCATTATGGTGGCGCGATGCCTGGGTTTTGTATTTACAGCCATTTGCACAAAAACCAATTCCCGCCTCCTACCCGAAACCGGAAAGAACTTTGGAAGAAGTCAAAAGAAGCGTAAACAGCTATCTGATCAGGTAATGCCGGTTGCAGCCCATGCTCCTAAGCTTCCCCGGCCTTGCCGATGGGCACTTCGCCGTCCGGTTCATAGGTGGTCATGATCACCCCGGTGGTAGAGACTTCGTGGCTGGTGAGCTTGAAGTTGCCCGGTACTGTGCCCTCGGCGAAAAGCCTTTTTCCTTTACCCAACACGACGGGAAAGATCCAGATATTCATCTGATCGATCAGCCCGTGCCGGCGCAGTGACTGGATGAAATTGGCGCTGCCCCACATTTGTAAATCGATTCCGTCGGTCGCTTTCAATTCCTTGATTTGTTCGATCGTATCGCCGTTCAACAGTACGGTGCCTTTCCAGCTGGCTTCTTGCAAAGTCTGCGTACCGACGTATTTTTTAACGCTGTTAAACTTTTCCCCAATCGGCCCTTTTTCAACCGAGGGCCAGTATGGCGCCCAAATGTCATAGGTAAACCGCCCCAGCAACAGGTCGTAATCACTTTGCATGATGCCGCCCATCAACTGCTGCATGGCATCGTCCCATTGCGTGACCGACCAGCCGCCGAGCTCGAAGCCGCCTGTCCTGTCCTCGTCGGGTCCGCCCGGGCCCTGAATGATGCCGTCCAAAGACATGAATTCATTGGTGATGATCTTTCTCATAGTATTGCAGATTTAGAATGTGCTGAATGATAGTACAAGTTTAGAAAAATCTGATTCTGCGGAAGCGGTGCAAATCCGCCTGTTCCGGGGGGTAAAAGCGGCAATATCTGAAAAAAATCAATCGTAATATTGCGATTCACAAATTTGTGTATTACGTTTGGACCATGGGAGTCACAAAAACTGAAATATTTACCGCACAGCAGAACCGGATCGCGGACTTGGCCAAGGCTTTTGCACACCCTGCCCGGGTGGCCATCCTGCAACTGCTGATCTCCCGGAAGGCTTGCGTCTGCGGCGACCTGGTGGATGAACTGGAACTCGCACAGGCAACCGTCTCCCAGCATTTGAAGGAACTGAAACGGATCGGTATCATTCAGGGGGAGATCAACCCGCCGCGCGTTTGCTACTGCATTAACCCCGAAGTTTGGGAAGAAGCCAAACAGGCCTTCGGCTCGCTACTGCAATCTTTTGAAGCAGTGACCTGCTGCAACTAGCAGGTGTTTTTTTAAGTAAATCAATCGTAATATTACATTATAACAATAAACAAAATGAACCAACCAAATCCAATGACCTGGCAGGCATTTAAAAGCACGCTGGAACAAAACCCGGAGCTGCACCTGCAATTTGAATATGAGGCAGGCAAGCTGGTAGACCGCTCCTACCACATCACCGAAATTAAGCAGGCACCCATTGTTTCCGTCGACTGCGGCGGGGTTATGAACAGCTGGACGGAGGTGATCGTACAGCTTTGGGAGCCGCCGGCAAAAGAAGTCGAGCGCTCGATGCTGGTAAGCAAGGCGCTCAAAATCGTGAACCTGGTAGAAAAGTCGCTGCCGCTGAACCCGGACGGAGTTGTAAAAATCGAGTTCGGCAATTCGAAATTCGACACCCGGCAAATGTACCCCGCAGGGTTTTCGATCGAAGGAGATCACTTCACCGTAGGCCTGGCCGCGGATTTCACCCAATGCAAAGCAATTGCCCGTTCTTGTAATGCAGGTTCCGGCTGCTGCTAGTGATCAATCAGTTATTGTTATGAAAAAAATCCTGGTTTTATGCACGGGCAATTCCGCCCGCAGCCAATTGGCCCAAGGCTACTTGCAGTATTTCGCCGGCGATCGTGCGGAAGTTTACAGCGCGGGCGTCAACCCGAAAGGGGTTAACCCGGTTGCCATTCAGGTAATGGCCGAAGATGGGATCGATATTTCGCATCACACCTCCAACCACGCCGACGAATACACCGGTTTGCAGTTCGACTATGTCATCACCGTTTGCGACAATGCGCGCGAAGAATGCCCCTACTTCCCTTCGGCCGGACAAATGGTCCATCAAAGCTTTTCCGATCCGGGGCATACACCGGGGGAAGATCTGGTTACTTCCTTCCGTCGGGTACGGGACGAAATTAAGGAGTACTGCCGCACCTTTTGTACCACTAATTTCTGACAAGTCTGGTCCCATACGGAACGAGGCCAGCCAGCTTACCGAAGCGTTTCCAAATAGTTTTTCAGCTCTTTTAAAAAAGGCAGGTACACTTCCTTGCGCTTTTCCAGTTTTCCAAAATTGCGGATCCCCCAGTAGCCCGACATCACAAACATCGTCACTTGCCTGGCGTCGACATCCTTCCGGACGGCGCCGCCAGCTTTTCCCACTTCAATCGAATCCATCATCGTGGTGATCCATAGCTGGGTGAGCTCATTCAAGGCGCTGTTGAAGTCGGCATTCCAGGAAGTCATTTCGTGGGTCAAATTGGCGGCCGGGCAACCGTATTCGACTTTGAGAAATTCATTTTCGATGAGCAGGTTGTACATCAGGTCATAAATGGCCGCCAACGGGTCCCCGCCCGACCGCAATGGACCGATGAAACTCTCCGCCAGCGTTGGTTTCAGGAGTTCGTTGATAATGGACACGCCCATTTCGTCCTTGTTTTTGAAATGATAGTAAAATGCCCCTTTGGTTACCTGGGTGGTTGCGATGATATCGTCGATGCTCGTGGTTTGGTAACCCTTCGCATAGATCAGCTCAAATGCCTTCTCGAGAATCGTCAGTCTGGTAGCTTCCGCTTTTTTCATGTGCGTGGAAAGGGCTAATTAAAAAGTTCTGAAATAAGGCCGGCTGATCCATGGTGAGAATGGCCACGGGATGGCCAGCAGAATGATAAATAAAGCAATGGAAAACCAGACGAGCATGGTCCTGAACTTCAACCTGTCCGACTCAGCCCGCTTTGCCCTGGCCGATCCGATGGTGATCAGCACGACGGCCAGGGCCATTAAGGCAAGGTGTATCAGGCGGAAAAACGTGTGCTCATTCACCAGCCTGCCCCCATCCGCGACACTAAATTTCACGACCGGGCTGATCATGTACAGCGAAAAACCAAGCAGCAACTGCACGTGAGAGATCGTGGCTGTAACGTGCCTGACGGTATTTTGCGGGCCCGTCATTGCCCTACCCGACCGCAAGCCGGCCCAGGCTATCCAAATTGCGTAAATGAGGCTGATCAATACGAGCCATCTGTTGATTGAATGTAATATGAGCAGTGTCCGATACATGGCAGTTTATTTTAGCAAAACAAAATTAGGCAAAAACATACTAACTAGTATGTTTTTGCCTAATTATTGCCTTCGTCAATGTATGTAGTAGTATGATACAGGGCGACCCGCTGCATGTGTGAAGTAAGCAGTGCCGGAAAAATCATCAGGGCACCGCCTGCTATTAGCTCTTAATGATCAGTCGATCTCCGACCGGACCGGCCCTTCTTTGGAATAGGCCTCAACATCAACTTTGCGTGACCGGTCGAAATTGAACGGATAATTGTTCCTTGCTTGATCAATGAACGGTTTTAATAGATTTCATTTTAAAAATTAGCAATAGATATTAATTCGGTTTTAGTTTTCAATTTTTCATTGCACTTCCGAAGTACTGCTACTTCTGTGATCCAAATGGTTTTTAAGAGATTCTTTCAAGTCTAACATTTTTGTAATGTTCAGCTTGTTAAAAATCCTTCTTTTAATGGCGCGTACCGTTGCAACTTTGATGTCCATTCTTTTCCCGATTAGCGAAATAGAATCACCCAAAAGCAGCAGATTGGCGACATCGTATTCCCTGGCTGAGAGCCAGGTACGGTCCTTTTTTGATCCTTTCTCGGTGGCGTGGTAGTCGGGGAGAATGAGGCCTAGTGCATCATGACAAATGTAAATACGACCTTCTTTGACCTTCGAGAGGCATTTTTGAAGCTCCTGCATTTCTGAGAACTTCGTCAGATAGCCCTTTGCACCGGCCTTAAAGCTTCGAACGATCTTGATATAGTCAGGGCTCTCGTCAAAAACGATTACCTGTGAAGAATCGTTTTCCTTTCTGATCTCAGCGATCGACTGGCACGTTGAGTTAAATAATTCCATCGTATTTCCCACAATAAATACATCCGGAATATTACCTGAATTTTCTTTCATGAATTGTGACAAACTATCGGACTCAATTATCAAAGCAGATTCATATGTTTGCATGATAAAATATCTCAGACCAACCCTTACGACGGGGTGTTTATCAATTATTGCAATTAATTTCATGTTCAAAACAGAGCGGGTTATATTAATTTATATTTTAAATAAAATTAAAGTGGTTCAGGATGAATATTCTTTGGTGTGGTTACCGTGAAGAATTGAATGGACAAAATTCCGTCTTAACAGCGACTTCCAAAATCACCCGAAATGAGCATTTTTTTAATAAAACCAGGTAGTCGGCTACTGCATTTATAGTAGGATATCGACCAGAGTTTTGATGTATCGTTGCGCAAACATGAATTCTTTTATGTATAGCAGAAGCGATCTTGCACCAGCCCGTATTATGCTGATCGA
>CBIHPQ010000511.1:0-4665 GCA_966211825.1 uncultured Dyadobacter sp.
TCCGAGGTAACGTCACAGGCTACACTCATGCAGCGGATGTCGTAAGTTTCTTTGAGCAACTGCTCCGATTCCCGGTTGACTACCTCATCGCGCGCCGCGATCACAATGTTGGCCCCTGCTTCGGCAAGGGCTTTGGCCATCGCAAGGCCCAGTCCGCGGTTACCGCCGACGATCAGCGCGGTTTGTCCGTGCAGTTTGAAGAGGTCGAGAATGCTTTGTTGCATGGTTAGCGTTTCCATGGTGCTTATTCGGAGATAATGAAATGTTCGAGACCTTCGGTTTTCAGGGTCAGTCCTACGCCCGGTAATGTGTCGCTCAGCTGTACCCGCCCATTTTCGGCGATTGCCTCGCCGTCGAAGATGTACCAGAACATTTCGTTGCCCACCTCGATTTCGGTTTGCGGGAAATACTCGGCCATCGGGCTCGCGAACGAGCTCAATACCACGTGCAGGTTGTGCATCTGGCCTCCGTGCGGGATCACCTCCACGCCATGCGCCAGGGCCATGTTGCAGATCTTCTGCGCCTCGGTAAATCCGCCCACGCGGTTGGTATCGAACTGGAAAATATCCAGCGCGCCCGTTTGGAGCAGGTCGTGGAACCCGTAGCGGGTATATTCATGCTCCCCACCCGAAAGCGGGATGCCGGTGTAGTTACGCAGCTTGGCAAAATTGTGGATCTCGTCGGGCAGCAGCAATTCCTCGGCCCAGCGCAGGTTATACGGTTCGAGCGCTTTCAGGAACTGTTTGGCATAGGCAAGGTTGAAACCCATATAGCCTTCCAGCATCACATTCATATCGTCGCCCACGGCCTCCCGCACCACTTTGACCATTTCGACGTTCTTCCGCATTCCCGGCACACCGTCCGTCAGCGGGTACCCGCACCGCAGTTTCATCCCCGAAAAACCCTGTTCCTTGTAATGCACCGCTTCGGCCTGGAGGCTGTCGAGGTCCCGGGTGTAGAGCCTGCTGTAATAGGTTTCGATGTCCGGCGTCGTGCGGCCGCCCATGAGCATAAACACGGGCTGGTTCATCACTTTTCCTTTGATATCCCAAAGCGCAATGTCAATGGCGCTGATAGCGGCGATAACCGTGCCTTTTCGGCCGAATGCAACGGTAGAGCGGTACATTTTCTCAAAAAGATATTCGGTATTCAAAGGATTTTCCCCCAGCAGGAGTGGCGTCAGTTTGGTATCGACAACGGCCTTGGTCACGTCCGGGCTAAGCCCTGCATTGCCGTAGCCGATATGCCCTTCTTCGGTTTCCACCTCCACCACCAGCCAGCTGAAAAAGCGGAAGGCGGCCTGTGAATCGCTTTGAAAGTGAATGGGGCTGAGTGGCGTCGCAAACACGGTGTTGGTGGTCAGCACCGGGCCCGTCCACTTATATAATTTCGCTGTAACTCTTTTGATTTTCATTGACATACATTTAAAATCAATATCCTCCTTAAATCGCGGCATTCGCCTGCCCTACCACTTGAAGTGCAGGAGCGATACGGCCTGGCGCGGCAGCTGCATCTCCACGGTCGCCTTTCCATCCTTCGGCTCGATCCACTGCGGCGAGGTGAGTAATGCCAGTTGGCCGGCTTTTTCCAACAGCCTGATCTGTTCAGCTGTCGGCTGCTTGGGCGAACCCATGGCTTTCCAGGCTTCATATGAATTGCTGTTCTCCTTGTCGATGCGGTAGTGGTACATTATCACTTTCTGCGACGGCAGGCCCTGTACCGATACTTTGACGGTGGCGTCGGGGGAGGGTACATTATCGTCGTGGTAGTTCCAAACCATCACTGCCGCCGAATTGGCGCTTTTCGAGGCAAGACCATTGATATCCGCCGCGCCGCGCACGCTTTCGTCCCTAACCTTTTTGAAATCATAGGCCAGGTTCTGCTTCACCTCCACGCGGTTCCCTTCCATCATACCGAACATCCTGAACACATTCAGTACCGGCTTGTCGACGCCGTTGGTGGCCAGATCGCGGAAGCCGCGGAACCAGGCCTGGTCTTCAAACTCGAACGACCAGCTCACGGCACCCAGCAGGTTCACGCCACGGGCTTCCGCCAGCTCGTATTTTCGGGCGAAAGAAGCCGCCGTGTAGCTCGAATACATGGTTCCGTTGCGGTAGGCATTCTGCGGGCTCACGTCCTCCGAACACGCCGCACAGCCTTCCGGATCGGATTCGCCGATGATGATCGGCAGCTTTTTAAGGGTCGGGTAAGAGGCTACGATCTCAAAGCCTTTGTCCAGGTCGCGCAGCTGCGTACCCATGTTCATCTGCACATGGCCGTCCACGATCTTGGGGGCGCCTTTGGCATGGTAGGTGATAAAATCGATGGGCGTACCGGTTTTGCCGGTTACATAGTTGGTGCCCTTGGTGACGTGGTCGAGGAATTTCCGCATGAAAACTTCCGACTTGTCCCAGGAGGGGCCGGTCACTTCCGGTCCGCCGATTTTAGCCGTGGGCAATGCACGCTTTACGGCATCGGCGGTGTAGTCGTACAGTTTAATATACTCATCCACAGTCCCTTTCCAATAACTGATATTGGGTTCATTCCAAAGCTCCCAGTACCAGCTTTCCACCTCTTTCCGGCCATAGCGGGCTTCCGAATGTTTCACCCATTGATACACCAGCTCGGCCCATTTCTTGTAGTCGTTGGGGGGATAGGCCCAGCCGAGGTAAATGTCGTTGTAATTATCCCCCGGTTTCCAGTGGTGGCGGTACGGCTCGGGCTTGGTAGAGAGCGCCTGCGGCATGAAGCCGATCTGCGCGATGGGTTTCATCCCTCTTTCGATGTAGGTATCGAATATCTTGTCGACGATCTTCCAATCGTAAACGGGTTTGCCCTGGGCGTCTTCGGTATAGGCATTGGTGGAACCCCATTTGAGCGCCGCCTCGCCGTCGCCGGTCACGAGCAGGCTGTGCGCACGTACATACACGGGCACCTTGCTGAACTGCGAGATCTCCGTCAGCAGCTTTTTACCGTCCTTCATATAGGTATAATTCGGCTCATCATAGCCAAAAAACGCCCAGATTGGCTGCATTGGAGCTTTGACCTTACCCAGGTTGACCTCAATGGCGACGGGTTGCTGCTGCGGCTGACTGAAAACAGGAGTGGACAATGCCGTGCCCAGGGTGGCAGCATGGAGCAGGGCAAGCTTGGCTTTTTTGAAAAACATGGGACTGTATTTTAAGCGATAAATATTAATATCCGGGATTCTGTTTGAGTTGACTGTTCCGGCTGATCTGCTGGGTCGGTATGGGGAAAAGATTATGTTTCTCAGCCGCTGCTGTTACCCCGTTCGCCTTGGCCGTAGTTATCAAACGGTTGTGGCGGATCAGGTCCCAGCGGTAATGCCCCTCGCCTACAAATTCCTGCGCACGCTCTTTGAGTACCGCATTCCGGAATTCCTCTTTCGACAGCCCTTTCAGATCCGGGTAAAGTGCCGCAGGTTGTTCGAAAGGCGTGCCCACGGCCCTGGCCCGGCGCCTCACCTGGTTGAGTGCCTCGAAAGCCGCGGCGGTTGGTCCGTTGGTTTCGTTGGTAGCCTCGGCGTAGGTCAGCAGCATATCGGCATAGCGGATCAGCGGATAGTTTACGCCTTCTTTAAGATACCCGGTGGCAAAATCTATCCGGTGAAACTTGGTCAAAAATGGCGCATACATCGTAACTGTATCCCTGACGAGCTCTTTAATGCCGTTTTTGTAATAATAAGGCATTTTATCGCGCACCGACTGCCACTTGCGGTAGGTGTCGGGCGTTTCCGTGAAGAACGACTTCCGGGCCTGAAAAATGACCAGGTCTTTCAATGCATGGAACTGGACATTGACGCCCTTGACCGTCTGCGCCGGCGGGCCAAACAGGTAGATCATCCGGGTCTGGTACATTTGCGACGTGCTGTTGCCATTCCCTCCATGCTGGATAGCGAAAATGTGTTCTTTACTATTCTGAAAATCGGGGTTATTGATGTTTTCATAATCCTCGAAAAGGCTGAACACACCGGCATCCATCACTTTTTTCGCCTGCTCAGCCGCTTCCTTCCACTTCCGCTGTTGCAGGTAAACCTTCGAAAGCAAAGCCGTGGCCGAAATAGCCGTAGCCCGGCCAGCGGCAATATCGGCCTTATTGAGCGGACTGAGCAGCTCCACCGAGGCGTTGAGATCGCTCACGATCTGCGCATACACTTCCTCCTCCGAACTTTTTGGCTTGTCCACCTCGCTCAGGTCTGTCGTGGCGTGGATATGCAGCGGAACGCCGCCGAATATCCGCACGAGGTTAAAGTAAAAGAATGCACGAAGGAACTTCGCTTCACCCAGCACCTTGTCTTTTCCCTGGAACTCGGCCACTTCCATTTTATCGATCAGCGTGTTAGCGCGGTTGATCACCTGGTAAAAATAGTCCCAGGCGGTAACAAGCTCGACGGCGTCGGGCGTCCAGGAGTAGGTGTTCCATTCATTTTGAATGCCTGAACGATCGCCGGAGCCATTGGCCGAGCCGCCGCCGGTAAGCGTGAAGCCGGTCACGTCGCCCAGGGTAACCCATTGCCCATCGCGGTAGTTGTCATTCCATAAATAATTGTAGACCCCGTTTAATGCGAGTTGCGCCTGGTCGAGTGTTTTGTAAAAATCATCGGTCGCTACCTGGCTGTATACTTTTTCCTGAAGGGCATCTTCG
>CBIHPQ010000512.1:0-4659 GCA_966211825.1 uncultured Dyadobacter sp.
TTCCAATATCGAGGAAAAAGATATTCCGGCATCGATCAGGAAAATTGGCAAAGATCTGCTTTGTCACGTACAAGGCAACGAAAGCGACCGAGGTACTCCCGGAACCGGCCATCTGGAATGGATGGGCATTCAGGAAGCGCTCTCCGACATTGGTTATGACGGCGCCGTAGTGATCGAAACCTTCGGGCAGCCTTCCAAAGAACTCGCGCGGGCGGCGTGCATCTGGCGGCCATTGGCCAACAGCGCCGACGAGCTGGCCGAAGAAGGGCTCGCCTTTTACAAGAAAATGTTTATTTCCACCCAATCCGTTATCAATGCGTAGTATCCTGCTTGTTTTCCTGTCGATCATCTCCCCCGCGCTCCGAGCCCAGATACCCGTCGATTTAAAGAGTTTGGATAAGAAAAGCGGCGTCCAGGCGACTGTCACCGATGCGATGCTGAACATCGAATGGCCAGCCGGGAATGCCGAAACGGGGAAGGTTTCCATTGATTTAAACAAAACAAACCCGCTGATCGGTAGCCTGGGCATTGGTACCAAAGAAAAACAATACACCATTGCCCGCGACCTCGATCCGGCCATTATCCTAACCGTGGGTAAGCGTGACCTCGTTTCGCAGAATGGCTGGAACATTTTCTTTGATAAAACGGCTTATCTGAAATACCAGAGCTACGCCGTCAAGCTGGATAAAACAGATGTAAAAGTGGCCAGTAACGGCTCCCGCACGGAAATTACGGTCAACGGCGCCAAAGCCGGACCGTTCTCAGGCTCCATTCAATTCACATTATACAACGGCAGCCCGCTCATGAATGTGGCGGCGGTAATGACTACGAACGTCGATTCGCTGGCCGTGATCTACGACGTGGGCCTCACGTCCCGCGAAACGCCCTGGGAGAAGCTTTTCTGGGCGGATACCGAGGATTTTCTGCGAAGTACCCGCGTGGCGAAAATGGATACGGTTGAAATGATGGCCGTCAAATACCGGACGATCGTCGGTCAGGGAAAAGAGGGGAATCTCGCCGTTTTTCCAGCGCCGCACCAGTATTTTTATCCGCTCGATAATTGCTATAACCTCGAACACATCTGGTACGGCGAGCATTACCGCAACCTGCTTCCGGGCTTCGGTATCGGCATCCGGCATGACCTGCTGGGCGATCGCCGCTGGGTACCGTGGTTCAATGCACCGCCGGGGACACAGCAGCGCTATAACTTCTTCTGTTTGCTAAGCCGTGAAAAGGATGGTAAGGTGCTCGAAAATGTGAAGGCATTTACGCATTCCGATAAATATGAGCCGATTCCCGGCTACTATACCATGTCTAGCCATTTTCATCAGGAACACGTCGATGATGTACTGACTCGCAAGCCGCTGCCGGGTATGCCCGGTTTTGTAAAAGCATTCCGGAATACCGGTCTGAACATTGTGCATCTGGCGGAGTTTCACGGTCCGGGTAGCCCGCGGGGCCCGGAGGCAAAGCGCTGGCCGGAGCTGAAAATGATGTTTGCGGAATGCGCCCGGCTTTCGGGAGGCAATTTCTTGTTGCTGCCGGGTGAGGAACCAAACAATTTCTTTGGCGGGCATTGGATGAACATTTTTCCAAAACCCGTTTACTGGCTCATGTCGCGGGAAAAGGACCAGCCTTTTGTCGAAGACCATCTCGAATACGGCAAAGTGTACCGCATTGGCAATAAAGAGGAAATGCTGAAACTGCTTGAAATGGAAAACGGCCTCGCATGGACGGCGCACGCGCGTACGAAAGGCTCCACCGGCTTCCCGGACAAGCATAAGGATGAACCGTTTTACAAGTCTGACCATTTCCTGGGCGCGGCCTGGAAAGCCATGCCGGCAGACCTTTCTCAACCCAAACTCGGAAAACGCGTGCTCGACCTGATGGATGATATGGCCAATTGGGGATACAAAAAGAACGTCCTTGCCGAAGCAGACCTCTTTCGCATCGAGCCAAATTACGAGTTATATGGCCATTTGAATGTCAATTACCTGCAACTCGACCAGCTCCCGCGTTTCGAGGACGGCTGGCTGCCGGTACTGGACGCGATGCGGAAAGGTAAGTTCTTCGTTACGACGGGCGAAGTGCTGATCCCGGCCTTTAAAGTGAACAATGCCGTTGTGGGAGAAACGGCAAAACCGGACGCGAAAGGTCATGTCGAAATCACCCTTGATGCGACATGGACTTTCCCACTCAACCGCGCTGAAGTGATCTCCGGCGATGGCAAGGAAGTGTTTCACGACATTATTAATTTGAATGACACACAGGCATTCGGCCAGAAAAATTTTAAGTTTACCCAAAATATGAAGGGCCGTAAATGGCTGCGGGTAGAACTTTGGGATGTAGCCGCCAACGGCGCATTTACCCAGATTATCTGGCTTGAATAACAATAAAAAACCGAAACATAAATGATCAAATCACTCTTATCACTACTATTACCCATCCTGTTAGCGGGTCCCGGCCCGGGCGAGAAGGAATATAAGAACCCGGTTTTTGAACCTATTATGGCCGATCCCACGGTTGTGAAAGCCGACGATGGCTGGTTTTACGCTTACGGAACGCAGGATGATTGGGGCGATGGCAAAGGTTCGCGGCTCATTCCCATTGTCCGCTCGAAAGACCTGGTGCATTGGGATTATGTCAAAGAGGCATTTCTGACTAAACCATCCTGGAAAGATAAGGGCGGTATTTGGGCGCCGGACGTCGTGAAGGTGAATGGCAAATACAATATGTACTACGCCTATTCGACCTGGGGCGACGTAAACCCGGGCGTGGGCCTGGCGATTGCAGATTCGCCGGCGGGGCCGTTTGTGGACCAGGGGAAACTGTTCAATAGCCAGGATGTAGAGGTCCCCAATTCGATCGATCCTTTTTATCTGGAAGAGAATGGCAAGAAATATGTGTTCTGGGGTAGTTTCAGCGACAAACCTACACAAGGGACTTACGGAGTGGAATTATCGGCAGACGGTAAATCGGTGCCTGATCTTTCGAAGAAATTTAAAATAGCTGCCGGCGATTTTGAGGCCGTGATGATCCAGAAGAAAGGAGAATACTATTATTTTCTGGGGTCTAAGGAAAGCTGCTGTGAATATGAAAACAGCAAATACCATATCCGGGTGGGCCGCTCCAAAACCATCCAGGGGCCTTTCGTGGACCAGGAAGGAAAAGACTTGAAGGAACGCGGAGCGGGCACAATTCTGCTTCATAGTAATGATCAGTATGCCGGTCCGGGGCATAATGCAAGATGGATTACCGACGATGCCGGTACCGACTGGCTGCTGTACCACGCTATCAGCAAAACCCAGCCCAGGGTGTCTACCGGCGCCAATCGCCGTGTATTAATGCTCGATAAACTGACCTGGAAAAACGGCTGGCCGGAAATTTCCAATGCCGAACCAAGCTTAGAAAACCGGCCTGCGCCACTTTTTAAATAACAAAACCAATTCCAATACCTGATGAAATTCTTAAAAACGACGATCTGGGCTGTTGCGGCCTGTTTGATGTTGCAGAACTGCGCCAAGAAATCAGACGAAAAGAAAGAAGAAACCCCCGCGCAAGAGCAAACCGCGGGCCGCGAAATATGGTCCAAAGAGCAAGCCAAGGAATGGTATGCCAAACAGGGCTGGCTCGTAGGGGCCGACTTCCTGCCGAGCACGGCCATTAACCAGCTGGAAATGTTCCAGGCCGAATCATTCGATACTGCTACCATCGATAAAGAGCTGGGCTGGGCGCAAAACATCGGGATGAACACGATGCGCGTTTACCTGCACGATCTGCTCTACCAGCAGGATTCGGCAGGTTTTATCAAACGCCTCGACACGTTCCTGGAAATCAGTAAAAAGCACAACATCAAGCCGGTGCTCGTACTTTTCGATTCCTGCTGGGACCCATTCCCGAAACTGGGCAAGCAGCGCGATCCGAAACCGGGCGTACATAACTCCGGCTGGGTACAAAACCCGGGTTTCGATGCGTTAAAGGACAGCACGCAATATCCTCGCCTCGAACGCTACGTGAAAGGTACCGTAGCTGCATTCGCGAACGATGACCGTGTGCTCATGTGGGATATCTGGAACGAGCCGGATAATACCAATAACAGCTCTTACGGTAAAGTGGAGCTGCCTAATAAAGTGGGTTATGTATTGCCATTGATGGTGAAATCCTTCGAATGGGCGCGTTCGGTGAACCCTTCGCAGCCATTGTCGTCGGGCGTATGGGCAGGCGACTGGTCTACCCCGCAGACTTTGAAGCCGATCGAAAAAGCGCAGATCGACCAATCGGACGTGATCACATTCCACAACTACGAAAATGCGCAGGAGTTTGAAAAGCGTATCAAATGGTTGCAGCAATACGACCGCCCGATGATCTGTACCGAATATATGTCACGTGGTAACGGCAGCTTCTTTGAAACTTCACTGCCTGTGGCCAAGAAATACAATGTGGGAGCCATCAACTGGGGCCTCGTAGACGGCAAATCGCAGACGATTTACCCTTGGGACAGCTGGAAAAAGACCTATACCAAAGAACCGGATCTGTGGTTCCACGATATTTTCAGAAAAGACGGAACGCCCTACAAGCAGGCGGAGGTTGATTAGATTAAGAAGTTGACTGCTGCCAAATAAAATCCATTCCGAAGTAAAAAGAAAAAACGCCCTGCTT
>CBIHPQ010000513.1:0-4636 GCA_966211825.1 uncultured Dyadobacter sp.
TGCCTATGCTGTCCAGGTTTAATGCGACCGTCCGTTTGCGGCCCGAGTAGTTGTATCTGACCGAGACGCGGTCGCCGGCCTGGGGAATGCGGGTGAGTTGTTCACGCAACACGCGGACTTCCGTGACAAAATTGCGGCCCCTAATCGGCTTCACATGCACCTGGAATGTGTAATAGGTTTCGCCCTGAAGGTAGGAACCAGGATGCTCCTCCGAAAGCAGTACCACGGCATCCGCAACCTGCCCCTGGCCGATATCCCGGCCGGCGAGCAGCCACACGGCGCGGCGAAACCGCAACGCAAGCCATAGCCCGCCAAAGAGCAGAAATGCCAGTAATAAAATGAGCAACATTTGCCCCGCACGTAATGCCAATATCTCCATAGCCAATAGAATTCGATGGCTTCAAAGAAAATCAGCAATGTTCCAAAGTAAGACAATAGTGATTTAACGGACAGTTTCACTTATCAAGTGGCTGGTTTCCGAGAGGCAACTGTAAAAGCACTTCTTCTTTTTTACGCCTTGATATTTCTACCCGGCGACCATCCAGCAGCTCCACCAAATCGTGGTCAGCCATGAGTTTTGCAATAAATTTCGGGTTGACCAAATGGGACTTGTGCGTCCGTATAAAACCGAATTCCGTCAGCATTTCCTCGTAATATTTCAAAGTTTTGCTGGCCAGAACAGGCTTGCGGCTTTTGATGAAGATATTGGTGTAGTTGCCTTCGCCCTGCAAACGGATGATCTGGTCGAGGGTGAAGAACGATACGCCATCCTGGTAAGGTACGGCAAGCCGGAACTCGTTCGCCCGTTTGTGCGCGATGTTGCGTACGAGGTTATCGAACAGCACGGGGTTCTGGTGTACGTTCTGCTTTTTCAGGAACCGGTCGACGGCCGCCCGCAACTCATCGGGATCCACCGGTTTGAGCAGATAATCGAGCGCGCTGAAACGGATCGCCTGCACCGCATATTGATTGTATGCCGTCGTGAAAATCACTTCAAAAGCAGGCTCCTTCAATGCCCTCAGAAAATCGAACCCGTTTTTCAAGGGCATTTCAACATCGAGAAACACGATGTTCGGGCGAAAAGTTTTCAAGATTTCGAGCGCTACATCCACAGATTCGGCCTGTTTCACTTCACGGATCTCCTCCACATAGGTTTCAATGTAATGCGCCAGCACGTTTCTTGATTTAGGCTCGTCGTCAACAATAAGTGCTTTGATCATTGTCTAGGTCTGATATAAATAGGTAGATAATTCTATTCTGACAAGCGTTCCGGTGGGGTTACCGGCGGCATCATAGCGGTCGATCACTTCCAGGCTGGCGTGGTTACCCTGCCGTGCGAGGACGTCGATCCGGTCTTCACAGATACGTATTCCCCGTGATTCATGTTCCCGCGTGCGCGAGGAATTTTCCCGGAGTTCTGCCGATTTTTTCCGGCCGATGCCATTGTCCTCGATTTCGCAGGCAAACTGCTCCGGCCCGATCAGGAAAAAGCTGATTCTCATGTGTCTTTCCCCTTCTTTATGCATTAATCCGTGCCACAGACCATTCTCTACGAACGGTTGGAGCAGCATTGATGGCAGGCGCACATAATCGTCTTCCAGCTCGGGATCAATGTCGATGGAATACGCGAATCCCTGCCCGAAGCGGAGGAGTTCGAGTTCGAGGTAGAGTTCCAGCACATCCCGTTCCTCGGCGATCGTCACCAGGTTCCTGCCCGAATTGTTGAGCACCAGGCGGAAAAGCTTCGCGAATTTGTTGAGGTACCGGCTTGCCTCCGTATACTTCCGGGTGACGATGCATTCCTGGATACTGTTGAGGCAATTGAAAATAAAATGCGGGTTCATCTGCGCGCGCAGGGCCATCAGCTGGCTTTCTGCAAGCATTTTATTGATCCGCAGCAGCATAATTTCCTGCCTTTCCGCCTGCGCCCGGGCCATTGCCTCTGTGATTTTATTGGCGCTGATAGCGGCGATCGTCGAGATCGCCCGCACGTGGTCGTGGTTGTAAAAGTTTTTGCGCGGATGCTCCGAATCGATGACGCCGATCACCTGGCCTTCATGCAGGATAGGCACCGCCAGTTCCGAAGAGCGCGCCTGGTCGTCGACAATGTAGCGGGGATCTTTGGACGTATCGCTGATGATCTGAGGAAGGCCCGTAGCCGCCGCGGTGCCCACAATGCCCACACCCACCGGGATCTCGATGGGGTTCAGGATTTCATATTCCTTTGGGCTTTTCGGCCCATAAGCAGCTTTTTGGATCAGCTTGCCACTTTCTTTATCCAAAAGGTACACGACGCAGTCCTCAAAATGCAGCTTGGCAATACAGTTGCGGGCAATGTCCCAGCAAATTTCATTGACGGAGTTATCGCCGTAAACGCTGTTGGCAAAGTACTCGATCGTATCGTCAAGGTCTTTTTTCCGAAGCCTTTTGGAATACACATTGTAAATCCAGTACAAAATCCCCACAACAGCCAGCGCGCAAGCGAGGAGGAACCACCAGGTTTGCCACCAATGCGGCAATACCAACACTTTGAGCGTTTCGGCTTTCTTCATCCAACGCCCGTTTTCATCGGTACTTCTGACTTTGAAAACGTAATCGCCCGGAAGGAGGTTGGTATATGACGCCGTGATATTGCGTCCCGCCATAACCCAGTCATCGTCCAACCCCACGAGCTGGTAGCTGTATTGCAGCGATGGAATATCCCGGTGGCTGAGCGAGGCATACTGGAATGCGACGAACGACTCGTCAGGTTTCAATTCGAGCAAATCACCTTTCAACTCCCGGATCCTCTCCTGCCCGAAAATTTTGACGGAAGTAATGGCCGGCGGCTTTTGAACGGGTACGGAAGCAAAATGCTGTGGATTGATCACCACTACGTGATCGAGCATAACGGTATAGATCTTTCCGCCCGCCACAGTGACGTAATTCCAGTAATCCTGCAAAGTTTTTCCCAAATCCAGCTCCACTTTACTGACATTGTTGCTGGCAGGATCATAGGCGGCCAGTCCTTCACGGGTAGCCGCCCAAACCACGCCATTATTGTCAATATCCAGTGACGAAACCTGATCGTACGGAAGCCCGTTTTTGGTATTAATGCTGCGGAGCACTTTGCCGCTGGCGTCGATTTTCATGAGTCCGTTGGCGGTGGATGCCGCCCAGATATCGCCCGTTTTGCTCTGGCGCATCGCATATATGTTCTCTTCCGAGATGGCAGGTGCGGCATGCGTGGTGAAACACCCGGTCGTGTGATCATAGCGTAGCAGCCCTTTTCCGTGCACGGCAAAGAGAATATCGCCATTGGATAGCAGCACGAACGCCTGTGAGCCCGCATATTCGAACAGCCCGTATCTCGGGTCCGTGCCGTCGAAGCGTACACAGATCTTTGTGGCCGGGTTATACCGGTAAAAGGCGTCGCCATCGATCTGGAACCAGATGTTGCCTTGTTTGTCTACAAAAACGAACGGCGCCTGGTAGGAAGTCAGCCCTTTCTTCACCTGGTCGAACCGCTGCAAAACCTTTTGTCCCGGGCTAAGCGAATAAATGCCGTCAAACCCGGCAAACCACCACACTTCGCCTACTTTCGCAGCCATGACAAAGCGGTTATGCCTCAGTATTTTGCTTGGCGTGAGGTACTTGCGCCAGGTACGATTTTCCGTATTATAGAATATGATGCCATCCTCTTTACAAGCGACGATCATCTTGCCATCGATTGTTATGGAATTGGCGTGGGCAAAATTGGTTTCCAGGAAGAATTGGAAACTGGGCAATTTGTAGATGGCCTCGATGGGATTTTTAGGCAGTGTCTTACTCACGCCATTGATTGTACCTAACCAAACGTTGCCTTGCGCATCGGAAATGGCATCCCGGAAGTGTCCGTACGCGATCGTGTAAGTTTGGTCCTGGCTGTATTCCACCTTGCGAAATGGCTGCCCCGGCTCTTTCAGGAACGCCGCAAACAGCCAGGTCGAAACCCACAGCCTGTCCTGGCGGTCGATAAATATGAAATTGCACCCTTCACCGATCAGCTTGCCGTCCAGCTCGTAATATTTGTCGAGCTTGCCCGTGCGGTAGTCCCAATAATTCAGCGTAGGCTTGGTATCGCAGCCATACCACACATTCCCGCGGCGGTCCAGCGCAATAGCATTCACGTCCTCCGATTCGAGCAGCGGGCTTTTCAGCGGATTATTGCCTTTGAAATATACCTTGTTTGATTTACAATCTATAAAAAGCGGCCGGTTTCCTCCTACCCATAAACCTCGCCTCAGGGTATCGTAAGTCATGAAAGTGAGCTGAAAACGCGAAAAATCGAACCGGCGGGCTTCGGGTAGAACGTCTGTTATCGGTTTCAGTTTTTGCCCTGCATATACAAAAAGCCCTCCGGATGTACCGATCCATATGCGCTGCTGGCCGTCCGCTCTTATACTCACAATGTACTTCTGTGCAAGTGCCTCGAACCTGGGATCCCGGGAAAATTTACCCGTTTTTTTATCAAAAAGCAGGATACCCCGCCGAAGTCCGATGAGGAGGGTATCTTCGCCTTCAAATGGCAGAATTGCGTTTACAAAATGCTTTTGGCCACCTTCTATGTCATGAAAACGCTGCACAACAGCTCCGTCGTAACGATCAAGCCCTGCCG
>CBIHPQ010000514.1:0-4627 GCA_966211825.1 uncultured Dyadobacter sp.
CTACTTTTTTAGCCAGTTTGGCAGCCGCTTTCTCGATCGATTTTTTTATTCTTTTCGAGCCGGCAGTGACTGCTTCAATCTTTCCGGTAAGTGTTTCAGCAATCTCTGTCGATAACTTCTTGGTAGCGGATTTCATAAATCTGATATTAAGAATTTCATTAATGATACATGGAGCGGGGCCCCCGAAAAGGAGCTAAAACGCTTCAAAATTGCCGTCAGGCAATAACCTACAAATACCCATTATTAATTTATAAATAGCAAATTTTTCGTGTTATTTTTATGTTATCTTTCTCCTTACAAAGTCCCATAACACGATTCCCGCCGATACCGATACGTTGAAGGAATGCTTGGTACCAAACTGCGGAATTTCCAGGCAACCATCGGATTCAGCAATAGCCGCATCGTCCACTCCTTCCACCTCATTTCCAAATACAAACGCATAGGGAACGTTCGGTTCGGGTTCGAAATTTTGCAGCAGCACGCTTCCCTCCGCCTGCTCCACGCACCAGACCTGGTACCCTTCCGATTTCAGCATTTTTACTGCTTCGGCAGCACTCGCACATTTTTCCCAGGCCACGGACATTTCGGCCCCCAGGGCGCTGCGCGTGATCTCGCGATGCGGCGGCTGTTGCGTATACCCGCAAAGCAATATCCTCTCCGCCCGCAGCGCATCCGCCGTCCGGAAAAACGAGCCAATGTTGTTGAGGCTCCTGATATTGTCCAGCACAATCACAAACGGAAATTTTTCCGATTCCTTAAACTCGTCGACCGACATGCGGTCCATTTCATCTACACCCAGCTTGCGCATGAATTTCACTCGATTGATTTCATAAAAAAAGGTTTCTGCACCTGGTACAGAAACCTTTTCAATATGGTAAGAATTAATTACTTAATCTTGGTGATCAGCTCTACGATGTTCTTAACTCCCAGTTTTTCAAAAATCCGGGCTTTGTAAGTACTTACGGTCGAGAGCTGCAAGTTTAATTTTTCTGCAATTTTTGCGGTTCCCAATCCCTCCTTCAAAAGGTTCATGACGTCGGTCTCGCGAGGCGAAAGGCTCACGATCGGGTCCGGCATGTATTCCTTCGGGTTGATGAGACGATTGATATTCATTTGCTGCATATCTTCGCTCATGTACTTTTTATTATTCAGGACGCTCATTACAGCGGTTTTGAACTCTTCTTCCGGTGCATCTTTCGACAGGTAACCGTCGGCACCTGCTTGAAGGTACATCAGACCGTAGAGTTGTTCATCATAGCTCGAAAACATGAGGATCCTGATACCTGGCGACTTCGTCCGGATGGTTTCCACCATTTTCGTGGTGTTTCCGCCCGGAATATTAATATCCAGTATCAGGAGGTCATAAGCCTTTGTTTCGATTTCCTGAAGAATTTTATCAAAATCGTCAACGTCCGAAATTGTTGAATCCGGAATTAGTGATTTGAGGAGGTGTTTGGTACCGATTCTTACCACAGCGTGGTCTTCGGCGATCAGTATGTGTTTCATGGATGGGTTGGGTCCAATGGATGTAAAAAACTACTGGTGTCAAATTAATCGGGACAATCAATTTCCAGCCTGATGATTGCCCTTGAACTGAAAATCCTGATTACCAACCAGTACAATTTTGTACATTCTGATTGGACAGATTTGATGAATTAACAAAAATAGTAATCAGCATTGTATTAAACATAAAAAATATCAAATTAGTATATCAATAATTTATCAAAATCCTTGATCTGAGCACATTTAATATACATCTTACAACTTTTGGGTCCGATAAGTAATATTATTACACGCACTTCTCTGCACTCCTGGACCGTTGACGACAGCGTCGTGGATGTATTTCCAATGCCCGAATCTCCATTCCCTTCTACCGTGCCGTGGCTATTCTTTCGCAGGGAACAACTGGCGGTTCAGACTTCTGACCTAATTTATTCATTTATTCTTACTTCTAATGAATCGGGCTGCATTTTGGCCATATTCCATTGTTTTTCAGTCTGTAACCACTGGACATCGCCACCCTCAGCGCCTTTTGGGGGCATTATGCCGACAGGCGATTGTCGTGGAGATCAGCTCGCATTCCTTTTAAACTGCGTCCGTGAATGGGTCATCAGCCAGGGCGGAAAGACGCTCACCATCAAAACAGCACCGGCATGTTATGACCAGCCTAACCACGAATTTTGCCATCGCGTTTACCTCGCCGCCGGTTTTTTACCCAATCATACCTATTCTAATCATTATATTCCTATTGGAGACGAAGGTTTTAGGCGAATTATTGAGCCAGCGGAGCGACGCCGGTTAACGAAAGGTAAAAAAAGTGGTTTGGTGGTGACAATGCAACCCGGCGCTTTCGACAAGTCTACCGAAGCATTTTTGCGTCAATGCTACCAGGTACGGGGATACAAGCTGCCGGTTCCGCCCGATCGGCTCGCTCAGCTTGCAAGCGTTGCACCTGAGCATTATGTAACATTTACAAACCGGTTCGAGGGCGAACCGGTCGCAGTGGCGGTTATGGTGCGGGTGAGCGATGCTGTTTTATACCACTTTATGTCGGGATACGCACCCGAATATCGTGCGCTTAGCCCGTCCGTTATGCTTTTTGAAGCTGCATTTGATTATTGCCAAACCCAAAAAATGACCATACTGGACCTGGGCATTTCCATCGATCACCTGGGCAATCCGAAGCCGTCGCTGGGCAGGTTTAAGGCCCATATAGGCGGGCAGGAATGTGAGAAGATCATTTACAAGGCCTCGTTCTGACTCAAATACCGAGGCAATTCCCATCGCGATAGAATACGCTGGTGCAGGTTTCGATGCCCACGATCGGCGCCATGCCGATGAAGTCGAGCCTGCGGAAGCCCTTTGCGGCAAGGTATTCCTTGGCGCCGGTGTACCAGTCACGTTCGGAGTTGTCGAGGATCAGGACGCCGTCAGGTGTAAGAAAATCGGCCGCGTATTTGGCACATTTAACCCTGTTACGGCCGTCAACGACGATAATGTGATACCTGGCACCTTTTGATTGAACAGACTTTACATAGCCGTCTCCCAGCGGTCGTTCCAGCACTTCGGCATTGACAGGAAGCTTCGGTTTGATCTGCGCGATCCACTCATGATCGTGCTCAACGGCCGTGATGTGCTCCACGCGTGCCGCGTACCAGCGTGTAGAGTTGCCGGAGCCGTATTCAAAAACCTGAAAATCAGACTTTAACCGGGGTTTTAAGAACAAAATAAAAGGATAAGTATACCACGGAAGCGGATCTCCATTGATATCGATTGATTGTTTGGCATGGAAGCTTTTGAACCATCCGTATTGTTTCAGCGCGCCATCGAGGTACAACTGAACGCTACCACCGAGACCTGTCTGGTTCAGCAGGCCCCAGGCGGCACTTTTTATCCTTTTAAGCATTGTAAATCCGAAGCGTGAGTCATCTATCCCACAAACCTACGAATTAATGTATTTTTCTCTTAAAATATTCACGATGCGTTGTGCCGTATTTCCATCCCAAAGCGGCGGGATAACCGTGCTTTTTAGATTTTCAGTAACTATTTCGATGGTATCCCAAACCTTTTGTGCATCGAAATCAGGCAGCAGGTAATTGGTACCGCATTCAACAGTGACCGGCCGCTCGGTGTTGTTTCTTAATGTAATGCAGGGAACGCCCAGAAATGTGGTTTCTTCCTGAACACCGCCGGAATCGGTGATAACGACGGCAGCGTGGCGCATCAAGGTTAAAAACTGAATGTAACCTTGCGGAGGAAGCGTTTTTACATTGGCTAGTTTATCCAAATTGAACCCGAGACGGGTGATGTTGCGGGCTGTACGCGGGTGCATGACGAAAAGCATCGTCCAATGCGTCCCCAGCATTTCCAGCATCCCGGCGATTTTCCGCAAACCGCATTCATTATCCACATTCGAAGGCCTGTGCATGGTGATAAGTAAATAGCGCCCCGGCTGAACCTGCAAATGCTTCAATAACTCCAAATCATCGATTTGTTCCCTGAAACGCATCAGCGAATCGATCATCACATTACCCACGAAATGAATGCGGTGCGGATCGATGTTTTCGCGAAGCAAATTGTCGACGGCAGCTTGTTCCGTTACAAAAAGCTGGTCAGAGATCGCGTCGGTTAATATCCGGTTGACCTCCTCGGGCATCGAGCGGTCGCGGCTGCGCAGGCCTGCCTCTACGTGTACGAGCGGCACGCGCATCTGCGCGGCTGTGAGCGCGCAGGCGAGTGTGGAGGTTACGTCGCCCACAACGAGCACCAGGTCCGGCTGCTCTATGCGCAAAACCTTTTCAAACACACCCATTATTGCGGCCGTTTGAGTGGTGGGCGTTCCTTCGCCAATGCCCAGAAAATGGTCCGGCGGCGGAATTCCCAGCTGTTCGAAAAAGATGCCGGACATCAGAAAGTCGTAATGCTGTCCGGTATGGACGATTTGTGAATGCATGTCGGGATACTGCACGAAAGCGCGGTGCAGGGGCGCAATTTTCACGAAGTTGGGCCTTGCGCCCGCTACCTGGAGGATCTTCATAATAGTAGTATGTGTTAGGCTATCTGGCGCTTTTTCTCGTACTTCGTCCCTGTAATCAAGTGGTGCCTCAATGGGGATTATTGTACGTCA
>CBIHPQ010000515.1:0-4612 GCA_966211825.1 uncultured Dyadobacter sp.
AATTTTTCCATTGGAAACCATCACCATTAAGGATATTGCAAAGGCACTGAACCTGTCCACTTCGACGGTCTCACGTGCATTGAGAAATAGCTACGAGATTAACCCTGAGACCAAAAAGCTGGTCATGGAGTATGCGGAACGGATGAATTACCGACCAAATCCCATTGCGCTGAGCTTGAAGGATAGCAAAAGCAAGTCAATTGGCGTCATCATCCCCGAAATCGCGAACCATTTCTTTTCGCAGCTGATCAACGGCATTGAGTCTATTGCATATAACCTGGGTTATCATGTGGTGATTTTCCAAAGTCATGATTCCTATGAGCGGGAGGTAGCGAATACCAATTACCTGGTTTCCAGAAGAGTGGATGGGCTGCTGGTTTCGTTGGCAAGCCTCACGACCAATCTCGTGCATTTTCAGGAATTGATGGAAAAAGGGCTTCCGATCGTGTTTCTCGACCGGGTACCTAACGATATCGAAACGCATAAGGTGGTTGCCGACAATTTTACGGGAAGTTACGAAGCCACCGAGCACCTGATCCTCTCGGGCCGCAAGCGCATTGCACACCTTACGAGCCCCATTTACCTGTCGATCACGACCGAAAGGCTGGCGGGTTATAAAAAGGCGTTGGAAGATTATGGCATTCCATTCGATGAATCCTATGTAAAATACTGCCTTTACGGGGGCAAAATAGAAGCTGAGAACGAGGCCGCGATCGAGGAAATGCTGAGCCTCCCCGAACCGCCCGACGCCATTTTTACGGCAAGCGACCGCCTTACGACCGGTTGTATGTCGGTATTTCAAAGAAAGGGCATCCGCGTGCCTGAGGAGATCGCGATCGTCGGCTTTACGAATATCAGCGTGGCCAATTTGCTGAACCCGCCACTGACGACCGTGATGCAACCCGCCATGGAAATGGGGCAGCAGGCGGTGGAATTGCTGATCCGGTTGATCGAACATCCGCAAAAAACCGACCAGTTCGAGACGCGCTCACTCAAAACTGCATTGACAATCCGGGCGTCGTCTGTTGGAAAAACCGTAGTTTAGCCGAAAAACCGCATTACGGATGATCAGCCTGCGCATTGATGGAGCATTGTTCAATTACAGGGTCGCCGGTGTGGCGGTACTGAATGGCAAGGTACTTCTGCATAAAACCCCTTCCGACAACTATTGGACCCTCCCCGGCGGGCGTTGCGAGCTGTTCGAGTTTTCGAAAGACACTTTGCAGCGTGAAATGCAGGAGGAAACGGGTATGGATGTCCGGGCCGGTGAAATGCGCTGGGTTTCCGAGAATTTCTTCCACTACAACGGCGACAAATACCACGAGATCGGCTTCTATTTTGACATGCATTTCGAAAATGCACCCGATCAGGAGGATTTCCTCGGTTCGGAAGGGCAGGACGAGTTGCTTTTTCACTGGCACGACGTGAACGACCTGCACGCCATTCGCATTTACCCGGAGTTCCTGGCCGACGCGTTAGCCAAAAATCCTTTGGAAAAAGGGCATTTCAACTCTGCATTCCGGGACCTCGACGCCTGAGAACTATTCAGTCATAAACCGCCAGGTTACATGACCGATCGTGTTGGGCTTGCCGCTCTCAGGCTGTGAAATGCTGCCTTTCAGCTTTCCATCGGTCTGCCGTTCTATTTTAATGGCTCGCCAGGAGAATGCGCCTTTTTCGTAGGCAAAGGTCTCGCCGTCATCGTCGTAAAGGTTATAGTCGCCGTTCTTCTGGCCATAATGCCTGATTTCGAGATTCGTTTTCTGTCCGGCGCGCGGGGCGTGCAGCAGCGCGGGCATCATCGGAATAATGCCCCCGTCTTTCACGAAAACCGGGATCTGGTCCATTCCCGGGTTAATGGTAATCACCTCGCCGTCGCCCGCGAGCTTGCCCGTGTAGAAATCGTACCATTTGCCTTTGGGCAGGATCACCTTTCGCGAGGTCTGCCCGGTGAATAGCGGCGCCACGAGCAGGTATTCGCCCGCCATATATTGATCCTTGACCTCGCGGGTTACGGCTTCTTCATAAGGGTTTTCTTCCAGGTTGGTCGCCGTCTTTTCCTTTTTCATGTTTATTCCAAAACCTTCTTCCAGGTTCATCCCTCTGAAAGGCGGTGTGCCATGATGGTGGTATTTAGCAAATTCTGAATACCAGTAAGGCATCATCCGCATCCGCAGCTCAGCCAATGCCTTGATTTGCGGCGCTACCTCGGGGAATGTCCAGGGTTGCATGCTGCTCGACCACGCATTGATCATCGCCATGGGAGAGAAGCAGACCGTCTGGAAGCGACGCAGCCATTCTTCGGCCGTTTTGGAGGCACGGACCTCCGGTGTCCAGAGCACGCCTGCGTAGCCACTGTTGATGAGCGCGGTGATGAAGTCCTCGTGACTGTAATTATCATTATAAATCACATAGGGAAATGACGCGCCACCCGCGTTGGATGCACGTACGAGCCCGTACGTGCGCATGTTGTTGCGACGGAACATCTCGAAACTGTGCTTTTGGACGAGTAGCCCGTAAGTCTGGCGAATCTGTTCCGATGAGCGGCCTGAGGGAAATGTGGCGACGTCGGGCCAGAGGTAGGAGTCGAAGCCATCGACCTCGTCGATCTTATAGCCGCTGACGCCGATTTTTACGTGTTCTTTTTCAAACTGATCGAACAGGATCTTGCGCGCCTGAGGCATGGAAAGGTCGGGTACGATGCCGTTCCACACGGTGTGGGTGCCGGTATAGGGCAATATGGGTTTGTAAATGGAGGCGTCCGGCGAAACATAGGGATTGGTCCAAAGGTTAATTTTGACGCCCATTTGGTCCATATCCTTCACAAAACCCGCGGGATCGGGGAAGCGCGAGCGGTCCCATTCGAATGTGCAGGGATAGGATTTCGTCTGCCAACCCGGTTCGAGGCCGATGAAGTCGAGTGGAAAGCCTTTGTCTTCAAATGCTTTCGCTTCCTGCTTCACCTGATCGGCCGTGTAGAGCCGGTGAACGCGCTGCGTAAAGCCCAGCCCCCAGCGCGGCGGCAGGCAGCCCCCGCCACTCAGCAGGTTGAACCGCTCGATGGCATTGACAGGTTTGGGACCTGCAAAAACATAGATTTCAATGCCCTCGGCCGGTATCAGCATTTCTACGGCGTCGGAATAGGGATGCGCTTCCCAGTTTTTGTCGGTATTGCGGTCCATGATCTTCGGCGGATTTTTGCTATCCCTGCGCACACCCGAGCCTGCGTAAACATCGATGTATTTCGCGGAATTGACGAACACACCATACCCCAGCGACGATACATAAAACGGAACCGGGGCATGCGTGCGGCCATTGTCAGACTTGCCGTAGTGGTCGGCGTGGAGCTGCATGATGCGGCCGCGCTGGTGGATGGTCTGGAAATTAAGCCCAAAGCCATAGAGCTGCTCGTTTCGTTGCAGCGGCAGGCGCAGGTAGGACTTGCCGTTGTTCAGCTGGAACGAAATGGCCGATTTATCGAGTGGAAACGCTTGCCGGGATAGTTTCGCCAACGTGGGCGAGGGGTTTGTTTCCGCTGCTTTCAACAGGTCGTAAGCGTCGGGCTTGCCTGCGGTACCTTTCCATACGCCCGGATAGATCTCTTTCCAGGTGATAATCTGCCCGAAAAGCAGTGCAGGGAATAAAATGAAAAGTAGCGTCGAAAAGGCTTGTTTCAGGTGATGCATGGGGTTCAATGGCTCTTGGATCGATATTATAAGCGCCTATTGAAGTTTTATACTAAAAAAATATAGTGGTAAAATAAGTCTATTAAATTTGTAGGATATATAGATTAATGATAAATTCGAGCTTCGAAATCAGAAGACCCCTGGCATTATGTACTACGAAATTGAAGACGAACTGGGCAACGTATCCACATTACAGCTCAAACAAAGAGCGGCCGAAGAGCAGATCGAGCCGCCAAAGGATGGTGAACTGGCCCCGCTGTTCTACCTCAGGTACGAGGAGGGGTTCCCGGTGACGTCGCTCACGAGCGCCTCGTCGGACAGTGAATCGCGGTCGATCCTCGATCTGGTCCGTTTCAAACCACTGATCCTGAGTTTTTATTGCAATTGCTGGGGAAGTTACGCGCCGAAGCATCTGGAAGCCATTAAAGCGCTCGCGCCGCAGGTGGAAGCGCTGGGCGGGCAGTTGCTGATATTAACCAATGAATCTTACAAGGAAATCGGCCGCATTGCCAGGAAACTGGATGCCGAGGTGCCGATCTATCACGATAAAAATTATAATGTGGCACGTTCCTACGGCGTGTTTTCGGAAACGTCGCCGATCTGGGACCGCATTGCAGGCATTTCGGACGAGGTTTTCACGCCGTCGCTCTTCGTCCTCGGGCGCGACCGCCGGATAGGCTATGCATTTGTCGACGAGAATTTTGACAATACTTTCGATGTGAAAGCAGTATTGAAGGCTGTTTACGACGGCCGTTAGCGGAAAATACATACTTTGGCATGCATTATACCGTGTCAGCCTGGCAACCATGCATTATCTTTGGTTTTGCCGCTGACACTGTATTTGTATAATTCGAATAAGAGTTATGTTGTTTAAAAACAGGTTTCAATCAAAACTTCCCAACGTCGGGACTACGATTTTTACAAAA
>CBIHPQ010000516.1:0-4611 GCA_966211825.1 uncultured Dyadobacter sp.
TACTTCGCAATCCAAACCCCCGGAAAGGCGTATCTGCGTAGGTACCATTGGCTATTGCCTTGTCGACCAGCATATTGGTTCCCGTCATCCAGCCGCCGTACGTCAGGTTTTTGAGTGGGTTCCAAAGTTTGGACTTCACCGGCCCGAGTTGCTGCTGATCGACGATCACATCAAATACCGTCGAGTCGCGGTTGCGGTGGTAAAACAGCACGCCGTTGTTCTCATGCCGCAGGCTATCGGGATAAACGGGCACCTTCGGTTTGGCCCATTTGTAGGAACTCGCGCTCCTTGCATTGCCTTTCAGCTCACCCGGCGCAGTCCGCCAGCTTTCATACCAGGCTTGCGTCGAAACCGCGCTGTTACCATCAATATCAACGTGGATTACCGGCCTGAAAACATCTACCCAAACCTTTACAGTAGCGCTCAGCTTGCCTTTTTTACCAATTATTTCAACATAGCCCTCATTCAAGTTCAACTCCTGCTGAAAGCTTCCGCCCGCCTCAAACGGATTCGGTGAAAGCCTCACACGCACGCGCCCGAGCTTGGGGAAGACATTATTTTCGTCGAAAACACCGCTGCGGGAAATGTAGAACAACAAATCGCCATTTTCCACCCACACATTAAGTCCCACATCACCGCCTCCGCAAGGCATCGATTCGCCCGAATTCCGGCTCTGGCTAGTCCATTTCAAATTGTACTGTTCCGGCGAAAAACCCTGCGCCAAAGCCGTTAGCCCATAGCAGACTATCAATAAAATCAGAACAGGCCGGCGGAAAAATGGAAGCATGAAAGCGTGAGGCTGAAAGGATCAGGATTGGAAAACGGTTTTCATAAAAGCGGTATTCGCGCTGAAATTACCTTTGACGTCCCGCGGCTTGGCGGCATCGCGCGAGCGCTCGATCACGAGCCAGCCTTTCCAGCCCATTTTGTCGAGCGTCGCCTTTACTTTCTTCATATCCAGCCGGGTGTTGTTTTCAAGCCAAACACCGTCCTCGTCCGTACAATGGATCTGGCAAATGCGGTTTTTGCCCAAAATGCGCAACTCGTCGCAAAGGTCCCTGCCTTCTTTGAGCGGGTTGGAAAAATTGAAATAGATCTGAATGGCTTTCGAACCGATCTCTTTCAGCAATTCCACTTCCCCTTTTGCGTCCAGCGCCGTTTCAATACCGACTACCACACCCGCTTTTTCGGCCATTTTACCTACCGTTTTAAGTCTTTCCACGATCGCGGGCCGCAGTTCCGGGTTTTTAACCAGGTCGCCCTGGATGCCCAGCGGCAGGAATGCGGTTTTGATATGCATCTGTTTCATCGTCTCGATGCAATCGCCCACCATTTTCTCCGCGCCGTCGCGTTTCGCGAACGACTGCGCATAAAAGCCAGTCATCGCCAGCGAGCATATTTCGAGGTTCAGTTCCTTCGCTTTCGCCAGATACTGCTGCCGCACGGCCGGATCGGCCAGTTTGTTGTCGAATGTCGGCCGGTCGCCGAGGCCTCCCATATCCACTTCCAGTCCGTCGGCGCCTATTTCGCCAGCCAGTGGTAACGCGCTCAATTTTTGCCTTTTCAAGATCATCAGATCGATCACGGCAATCTTGTACCGCGATTTTTTCGATATGCTGAGCATTTCCGAAGCCCACGACGAGCCGGGCAGCACCACCATTCCGGCAGCGCAGGTAGTCAGGAAATTTCTTCTGTTCATGATTTCAAATTCAAATAGGCCACTGTTCCTCCACGATCGCCTTGCCTTTCAGCTTCGACGGGTCGATTTTCACATGCTTGATACGCTGCCTGCGCCAGGTGTACACAATGTGCACCATGCCATCGGCCGTCTGAATCACCGACGGATACGAATATTGGCTGATCGGCGAATCTTCAAGCACCAGTACCGCCTCCCAGTTCTTGCCGTCTTTTGAAACAGCCACATTCAGCGGCGTCCGCGGACCTTTCGGCTGACCAACCGGCGGTTTTACGTGGTTATACACCAGCAACTGCCGGCCATCCTTCAAAGTCACCGCATCGGTTCCGGAATTATTGTTAGGCAAAGAAGAAGGCGCGACCTCAGACCAAGTTTTGCCGCCGTCCTTCGACCAGGATTCGACGATCGAGCGGCTCTGGCTCCGGCAAAGGATCTGCATATCACCATTAGCATAAGTAAGCAGGCTGGGCTGGATCGCCTTGATGGTTTTGCCGTCGTTCAGCGGCCCTACTTTCCGCCAGGTTTTGCCAAAATCGGATGTTACCTCGAAATGCAGCCGCCAGCCGTTCTCGCCCTCGGTACTCGACGGGCACCAGAGCTCGCCATTTGCCAGCAGCACAGGTTTGTTTTTAACAGGCCCCAAAAATCCTTCCTGCAATTCCTTCGGCTTCGACCAGCTCTTGCCATTGTCCTTGGAAGTGATCAGGAAGCCCTTCCAGCCGGCCACATTCGGTCCTACTTTGTAAAAAAGCATCAGTTCGCCCTTAGGTACCTGGTACAAAACCGGGTTCCAGCAGGCATAGCGCAGCTTTTCGTTAACAATGCCGTTGGCTACCTCCACGGGCGCCGTCCATTTACCGTTTTCAATCCGGCTTACCCAAATTCCTACATCCGGGTTCCGTTCTTTCGTTCCGCCAAACCAGGCCGCCACGATCCCGCCGGGCGTTTCCGCGATGGTGGAGGCGTGACTTTCCGGAAAGGGCGCCGTTTCAAAAATGAATTCATCGACGGTAATGCCGTCTTTCTGGGCATTTGCCGACAACGCCAATAAGACAACGGCTCCGCTGAACAGGCATTTAAGTAATATTTTTCGCATGGTTTTTTGCATCGGAAAGTGAAGTTGAAACTGCAATGCAGGGTTATGGGTTAATTAAAATCTTGGAAATTTTATCGGAAGAGCCCGCCTTTTTGCCATTTACGAACACCATCAGGCCTTTCCCTTTTTGATAATGGCTGCCGTCGCGGTCCCAGAGAATGGTAAGCCGCTTGCCGTGGTAATGCACGTCGTCGAGGCAAAACCAGTCCCATTTGCCTTCCGGAATGAGCGGGTTCACTTCGATTACCTCGTCCGCACGCGGGCGCAGGCCCACGAGGCCGGTGATGATCAGGTCGTTGAATGTCGAATGGTTATAGTACCGGCTCCGCTCCTGGTCGCCTTTCAACCAATAGCCCGTTTTTTCATCCAGATATTCCCCGATATAGGGCTTGCCACGGTAATACTGCGATTCCACATATTTTTCCAGCAATCCAAAATAGGTCGTATCCGCCACCACTTCCGGCTTCGGCGCATTGAGGCGGTTAGCGAGGCCGGTCAATGTCTGCGCGGTTGCAAAAGGCCATACCGCCCCGTCCCACTCGCATTGGCAGCAGCCGTGCGTACGAAACTCCGGGTGCCTCCGCTCGGCCGTAGTAAGCCCGAACGGCGCATTAAAGCCGGTTTGGTCCGAAACCTGTTTCCAGGCAGCATCATATTTTTCATCAGGTAAATTGAAATACCAGGGTACAAACCCGATCGCCTCGCGTACACCGGCAAAAGGCCCTTTGCCGCGCTTCTTTACTGTTTCAAAAAAGGCACTATCGGCATTCCATAACTTACTATCGATCAGCCGCTTCAATGTATCAGCCTTGCTCTCGTACAGCCCGGCTACTGCCTGGTCACCTTTCAACGCGGCGATGGCGGAGAGTGCTTTGGCATTGCCGTACATATAACTGTTGATCGTCGGGCGCGCATTCTGCTCGCGGCGGCCTCCGCTCAGCGATTCTTCCATGCCGTCTTTCACGTCGGTTTGCCAGAAAAGCCCGCTTTCGGTACGGCGGTCTTTCTCCCAGGCTTTGTATTCCGAATCCAGGTCGGGCAGCATATCGAGCAGGAACGCCTTGTCCTGCGTCACTTTGTAGCGGTTATAGAGCGCGTCGGCCGTCCAGCTGCTGAAATTGAGCAGTTTTTTCATGCGGCCACCCTCGTTACCCCGATACCAAACGTGCACATTGTCGTTCAGGTAGCGCTGATCGTGCAGCCAACGGCCTTCGTAAATGTGATGGCCGAGGGCGCAACTGATCATATTGTATTTATCTGCATAATTCCTGTCTACGAGAAATTCGGTGATCACAAAGCCCTGCGGCGTGTTATGAATGTGCTTGCGGTAGGTCCACCAGCGGTAGTAGTAGATTTCCCGGAAATTATCCTGCGGACAATCAAACAGGGGAATATTAGCCTTCATCCACTCCCACGACTGCGCATTCGGGATCGCATTCACCTTATTTTCGTCCTCCATCCGGTTGAAATACGCCACATGACGCCGGTAATCCTCCGCTTTCAAAACGGCCGGCCCCGCTACCTTGCGCGCGCAGCCCGTCAGGCCGGCAAGGGCGATGCATAGCACTCCAAAACTGATTTTTAAATACCTCATTTACTTTTTTGAAAACCAATAAATCACCGAACCTGCCCCTTTCGACGACAGCGAAACTACTTTTCCCCCCTTTATTTTCTCAGACTTACCTAATAGGGCCCCATTGCGTGCTTCGATGCGCTGCAATTGATAATTACCCTTAAAATGTGTCAGATCAGCCTCCAAAGCCGCATTACCTTCCTGAAAAACAACCAGCCCCTCGCCTTCTTTTGCCAAAACATATTG
>CBIHPQ010000517.1:0-4592 GCA_966211825.1 uncultured Dyadobacter sp.
CTTTACAAATTGCATGGTTTGTATTTGCAGGAGCAACTGAAAATCAAAAAGTTGCAGATTTTACTTGGTTTGCGCTACGATACTTATATCGACAAGAAAGGCTATACGACCAACAACGAGTCGAATGTGACGCAGCATGCATTGCTGCCGCGCATCGGGGCCGTGTATTCATTGACAAACAATATCAATGTGTATGGTACTTATACCCAGGGCTACAACCCTCAGGACCCGGTTATACAAAGCAACCCATTGTCTGGCGGGCCGTTTGACCCGATCCGCAGCAGCCTTTCGGAAGCTGGTTTAAAAACAGAATGGCTCGATGGCCGCCTGACCGCGAACGTTTCGGTTTACAATATCACGCAGACCAACACTTTGTATTCCGCCAATGCAGCCGACAGACCCGATCTGATGATCCAGGTTGGCAAAGAAACCGCGAAAGGCGTTGAATTCGACGTTACCGGGAACATCCTTCCAAACTGGAACGTGATCATGGCTTACAGCTACAACGACGCGAAGATCACCGACGCAGGCGCCAGAGCGACCGACCAGGTACTCGTGAATATGCAAAAACCCAATGCACCGAAAAACCAGGGAAGCATCTGGACGAAATACACTTTCGTGAACAGCTTCCTGAACGGTTTGGGCGTGGGCCTCGGCGGAAACTTTGTGACGGAACGTAACCTGTCGCTTAACAATAATCAGACATTACCCGGCTACGAGTTACTGAATGGGGCTGTTTATTATAAAATCGACAAGTTCCAGTTCCAGGTGAACCTCAACAACCTGACTAACAAAACCTATTGGGTAGGCGGCTACGATTACTTGCGCTTGTTCCCGGGCGCGCCGCGCAACTTTATGGCGACCATATCTTACACTTTCTAAAATGCGTGCTATTTCATAAAATCTGTGAAAAAGACATTCAAGAAAATTGCATCGCAACTACATTTATGGCTGGGGGTTTCCTCCGGCCTTGTAGTTTTTATCGTGGCGCTCACCGGAAGCATTCTGGTTTTCGAAGAAGAACTCGAACCGGTGATTTATCGGAAATTCCATGTCGTGGAGGCTCCAAAAGATCAATCACCGCTCCCGCTGGATAAGCTTCGCGCAGCCGTTGCGAACCGCTATCCGAACCAACGCATTACCCGCATTGCCATGGAGCCCCATGCCGACCGGACGGTCCTATTCGGTTTGGTGAAAGGCAAGAAAGAAAAGGATGTCCTCTCAGTTGCTGTAAACCCATATACCGCTGAAATCACCGACACGCGCCGCGAAAACGAATCGTTTTTTCACATCGTACTGCAATTGCACCGCTATTTATGCCTGGAAGACACAGGCAAGGCGATTACCGGTGTGGCTTGTGTAATATTCATCGTCATTATGATCACCGGCCTCATCCTCTGGTGGCCCAACCGCAAGCAAGCCAAACAACGCCTAACCATCAAATGGGACGCCAAATTCAAACGCCTCAATTGGGATTTGCACGCCGTTTTCGGCTTTTACGTGCTGCCATTTACATTCCTCATCGCATTGACGGGCCTTGTCTGGAGTTACAAATGGGTGAATAGCATGATTTTCCTCACTTTCGACGGCAAGCCCCAGCAGAAACGCGAGGCGCCTGCGAACATCGGTATTGCCACCACCGCGTCATCGGGCACATTAGCCAAAATCACTGCTGAAACAAACCGCATTCTCCCCCACCCCGGCCGTATTCAATTCAGCCTTCCTGAATCCGATAGTTTGTCGATTACTGTTTCCAAAGTCAATGAAAGCGCTTCGATCAGTAATGTCGTCGATTTCCTCTACTTCGACCAGAACGACGGGCATTTGCTCAGCAAGCGGCTTTATGATGATGAAACTGCGGGTATGAAAGTGCGGCGACTCGTATTTCCGGTTCATACCGGCAGCATTTGGGGGTTGCCTACGAAGATTTTGGCTTTGATTGTGGCGCTCATTACCGCTACGCTGCCGGTTACAGGGGTGATTATTTGGGTTGGAAGGAAATTTAAGAAGAAAAAAAAGGTCAGAAAAAGTGCTGCTGCGACACGTCCGACCGTGCGCACAAGAGCGACCGTTAGTTAAATGATTCCCGCCGGATAAGTTGTTCCGGTGCGTTGATAAATAGATGCCTGGTAGGATTAAGATGCTCTTAATTTTATCAGGTATTTTTTGTTAAACATGTTTATGAAAAGAGCGAAAATAACCTACAAGGTCACAAATGACGAGGAACATGCCGCTGTGCTCAAAAAGGTAGATGCATTGATGAGAATAAATTCAGCAAATACCACACGAGAAGAACGACAGCATATCCGGGCTATGGGCGAAGCTTTGATGGCTTATGAACAAAGCATTTATGAGATACCCGAACCTTCCACGCTCGAAGGTATTTTGGAGCGACAAATGTATAATATGAAGCGTGAAGGTAAAGATCTCGCCCAAACGCTTGGAATTTCGCAGGAGGAGCTTGAAATGATTATGTGGGAAGATAAGAAGGCGGAAACTGAGCTATTGAATGTCATCAAAGAGAAACTCAACATCTCTTCTGAGGTCATCTCGAAATATATCCAACAGCTGTGAAGACTTTTACTTCGCTAGAACAAGCATTCGAATGGTGGATAAAAGCCATTTATCCAACAATACCGCCAAGCGGAAAAGTAGGCAGGTACCGAAATGCGTGGCGCGATTATACTTTCAAAAAAGGCATTTCACGAAAACGCATGAGAGACATACTCTCAGACTTTGGGGACCTCTCTGAGAAAGTTACCGTGATTTTTAAATTGAAGTAGGAATTTGTTGGAAACCTACACAAATCGCTATATTTGCCTCAATGAAGACATTTGCTTCCATGGAGGAGGCTTTCCAGTGGTGGCTGACAAATATTTATCCATCACTTCCAGCCGAAGTAAAGAAAGGAAAATTGACTTACGCTTGGAGAGACTTCACTTATAACAGGGGCATTTCACAGGCAAGAATGAAAGAAATCCTTTCTGAGTACGGAGAAATAGAAGTGCAAACTTTGATTAAGTATTCTCCGAAATAATTTTTTTGAAGCGAATTTGTTGGAAAAATGCACAAGTTTTAATCAATTCTCGAAACTATGGACACACTTCAAATCCAATCAGCTACCAGCAGAACTTCAAACGACGCAGCGGCCACCCAGCAAGACCTAATTAAAGAATTCTTCCAAAAAGACAGCGGCAGCGAAATGATAGAATCTCTCAATACCTTAATTGAGACCTACCTGTTTGCCGAAAACCTCACGCGCGTCACACCCGAAATGCGCGAACACATCGTCAATCAACTACGCGTGACCACATTGATTGCAAAACTGGATGCCAGCAACACCAACATCACTAAGCATTCACCCCCTCTTTAACCAACGCCTTCAACCCCAAAACCTCCATCATTTCCCGATCCTGTCCCATCCCCGGATTCGGCGTTACGAGCAACTCCCCGTTCTCATTCGTAAAAATTGAATTAGCACCCGCCATAAAGCAGAAGGCCTGCTCATATTCACCCATTTCCATACGCCCGGCGCTGAGGCGGATCATCGCTTTCGGCATTAGAATGCGGGCGGTAGCGATCATCCGGACCATTTCCCAGGTATCCACCTTTTTCATATCACCCAGCGGCGTTCCCTGCACGCGGGCGAGGGCGTTCACGGGTACGGATTCGGGGTGCTCGGGCATGGTGGATAATGTGTGGAGCATCTGAATGCGGTTTTCGCGGGTTTCGCCGAGACCGATAATGCCTCCGCAGCATACGGATATCCCCGCGTTACGCACGTGGTCGACCGTATGCAGGCGGTCATCATACGTGCGGGTGGTGATGATTTGCTCGTAGTATTCGGCGGATGAATCCAGGTTGTGATTGTAAGCATATAGGCCGGCAGCTTTGAGTTTTTCAGCCTGGGTTTCGGTGAGCATACCGAGCGTGCAGCATACTTCGAGGCCCAACCCGGCTACTTCCGTCACCATCTCGAGCACGCGGTCGAAATCGCGGTTGTCTTTTACTTCCCGCCAGGCGGCAGCCATGCAGAAACGGCTCGAACCACCCTCGCGGGCGCGGCGGGCGATGGCTACCACGTCGTCCTTTTTCATCAATGCTTTTACATTAATGCCGGTTTGGTAACGTGCTGCCTGCCCGCAGTAGGCACAGTCTTCGGGGCAGCCGCCGGTTTTAATGGATAATAATGTGCATACCTGAATGCTTTCCGCGTCGTGCCACTGCCTGTGGATAGTTGCCGCTTCATAAATGAGCGTGAGCAAAGGGCGGTTGTAAATGGCTTCGATTTCTTCGAATGTCCAGTCGTTGCGGATGGTTGTAGTTTGCATGGCTTTTGGTTTTTAAGCCAAAAGTAACCTGCCTTAAATGGAGAGCCGGAAGCCGGTTTGGGAGATGTGCATTAGTCCGGCTCAACAAAAATGCCTCCCGGCAGGTAGTCCGGAAGGCATTTGAAATTCACATTCAGCTTTTATCAATATACTTTCGCCAGCAAATGCGGACGTTCTTTTTGAATGTTGAGAATCAACTCGCCGCACAGCGTGTTAACCCCTGCGAACCCGTTCCGGGTCAATTTAGAATCAAGGGCCGTA
>CBIHPQ010000518.1:0-4589 GCA_966211825.1 uncultured Dyadobacter sp.
TTGATTAAAAATGATTATTTATGACTAATAATGATCAAAACTAATCAAAAGTTTGCTGACGGCAAAAAAGAATGAGCCATTGATGGATATTTCGTCCTTCGGGTTACTTTGCGGTTGAAACTCAACCGACGTTCCATGAAACCTGCATCTTACTGGATAGAAAAGTATAACCTCCTGCCGCATCCCGAAGGAGGCTACTACGACGAAACCTACCGTGCGGCTGAAACCATCCCGCACGAGGCATTGCCCACCCGTTTCGGAGGCGACCGGGCGTTTTCAACCGGCATTTATTTCCTGCTCGAATCGCATAACTTTTCCGCATTCCACCGCATTCAGGCCGATGAAATGTGGCATTTCTATGCCGGGGAGGCATTGGAAGTGTTCGTGATCAATCCCGAAAGTGGTGCATTGAGCGTGATCAGGCTGGGTAATGATCCTGACAGCGGAGAAACATTTCAGGCCGTGGTACCTGCCGGCGCGTGGTTCGGTTCACGCCCCGCAAGCGGGAGCACTTATGCGCTCGTAGGCTGCACTGTGGCGCCCGGGTTTGACTTCACGGATTTTGAAATGGCCGAACGCGCCGTATTAACGGAGCTTTATCCACAACACGCCGGGTTGATCGCCGAACTCACACGCTCGTGACCGGCCCGGCAAGGGATTAGTATCCTACGCTGGTGTCGTCCCCACGAGGGTCGGAGCCGCCTTCCAGGGTGCCGTCGGGTAGTACGAGGATACAATCCATCCGGCCGATGGAGTTGCGTTGCTGTTCGAGCATGTAGCCTTTGTCCTGCAACTTTTTAATGGCTTCTGCCGAAAATGCATCGGTTTCAAAAGTGGTCTTGTCGGGCAGCCATTGATGGTGGAATTTCAATGCATTGACGGCCTGTTGCATCGTCATGCCGTGTTCGAGGACATTCAAAATGGTTTGATAAACCGAGGTTATAATGGTAGAACCGCCCGGCGTCCCTACCACCATCAGCAATTTGCCGTCTTTTTCAATGATGGTGGGTGTCATGGAGGAAAGCATTCTTTTGCCGGGAGCAATCGCATTGGCTTTATTTCCAATGAGCCCGTACATATTCGGCGCTCCGGCTTTGATACTGAAATCATCCATTTCATTATTCATAAAAAAGCCTCCGCCTTTAATGACGACGCGGCTGCCGTAGCCGCCATTCAATGTAGTTGTTACGGAAACGGCATTTCCTTCCTTATCTACGACCGAAAAATGCGTTGTTTCGAGGCTTTCGTAGCCCGGTAGCGTGCCACCCTGGATATTTTTGCTGTCGGTAGCCTTGTCCCACGAGAAATCGCTCCAACGTTTTTGCAGATAATCTTTGCTGATAAGGTCATTCACCGGCACTTTCACGAAATCGGGATCTCCGAGGAATTTGGCGCGGTCGGCGTACACGCGGCGTTCGGCTTCGATCATCACCTGAATGGTCGAATCGCTGTGCCAGCCCCATTTGCGCAATGGATGCTGCTCGGTGAGGCGCATGAGTTGCAGCAATGCCACGCCGCCGCTGGATGGGGGCGCCATGGTGATCACTTTATAGCCTTTGTAGCCTTCTGTAATGGTTTCGCGCCATTGCGAATGGTAATCGGCGAGGTCTTTTTTGTTGATAATGCCTTCGCCATTGCGGTTGATATCCTTCACAAGCCGTTTCGCCACTTTGCCCGCATAGAACCCATCGCGTCCTTTTTTCTGAATGCGTTTCAAAACCTTCGCCAGGTCTTTCTGAACGAGCAGATCGCCTGCCGCCCACTCTTTCCCGGCCGGGTTCAGAAAATAGGAAGCGCCCGGATTGACGGCCTGCAAATCGTCTTTGATGGAATTGAGGCTCCGCGCCTCACGTTCGGTCAATACCACACCGTTTTTGGCGATGTCGATGGAAGGTTGTAAAACCTGTTTCCAGCTCAATTTGCCATATTTCTCATGTGCCTGCACCATGCCGTCCACAGATCCGGGAACGCCCGAGGCCAGCCTGCCCAGCGTGCTGGATCTGGGAACGATGTTGCCGTCTTTATCGAGGTACATATCCGCATGTCCTTTGGCCGGAGCTTTTTCGCGGAAATCGATGCTGTAACTTTTGCCGTCTTTATCCCTCAAAACCAGAAAACCGCCCCCGCCGATATTGCCTGCCGACGGATGTACAACCGCCAGAGCAAATTGCACGGCCACCGCGGCATCCACCGCATTGCCGCCTGCTTTGAGAATATCAACCCCAACCTGCGATGCGACGGGATGGGCTGACGCTACCATGCCGTTTTGAGCGATGACGCCTTTGCGGTCGCTGAAAAATGGTTTTTGGTTTGGGTCGTCGGAAAGGAACTGGTAAAAGCCGGTGGATTCCTGAACAGGTTTCTGGGCGTAGGAAATGCCGGATAATGAGCCGGCCAGCAGCATTAGTGTAAAGCGTAATTTCATATAGGAGTGTCAGGTTAATGTTGTAATTTATTAAATCGAACCCTTTTTCTTACCTTTTATACCAATTTATTTCGATGCATTGGGGCGATGAGCTAACTTTTGAATTCAAATTGTCCGTAACGTCATGATGAAGTTTTTACGACAGGTCTGGGAGAGTTTTCGTTTTGCGTGGGGAGCCCTCAGATCCAACATTACCCGCACTATTTTGTCGCTTCTGGGCGTAACGGTGGGCATCTTCGCGATTGTCGCTGTTTTCACGATCGTGGACTCGCTGGAAAAAAGCATCCGCGACAGCCTCAGCTTCATCGGCGACAAAGTGATTTACGTACAAAAATGGCCCTGGGGCTTCGGTGGCGAATATCAATGGTGGAAATACTTCCAATGGCCGGAACCGACCTTCGCCGAATATAAATACCTCTACGAAAACCTCGAAAGCGCCAGTGCCGTCGCTGTAATGGATTTCAGGGGCAGTACTACGCTCAAAAACGGCTCCAACAGCATCAACGCCCAAATTCAGGGTGTTTCTTTTGAATACAACCTTATCTCCGACATTCCCATTCAGAATGGCCGCTATTTCATTCCGCTTGAAACAAACAATGCAAGAAATGTCGCCATCGTCGGCGCCGATATTGCTGCGGCGTTGTTTCCCGGCCAGGACGCGGTAGGCAAGGAATTTAAGCTCTCCGGTAACAAGTTCACGATCGTGGGCGTGCAGGTGAAGAAAGGGGAGAGCCTCGTAGATTTTGGAGGTAGCCCTGATAAAAACTGCATTATCCCCTTCGCATCGTTTTCCAAGCTGTTCCAGTCGGGGCGGCGAAGTGCCGATATTGTCGTGAAGGGCTATCCGGAGGATGTCGGGATGCGGGAAGTGGAAGCCGAGATCGTGGGACTAATGCGCACCAAAAGGGGTATTAAACCAAGAGATGGCAACAACTTCTCATTGAACCGGCCCGAAGCCGCAGCCCAGGCGATTTCCGGACTATTTGCGGTGCTAACCGTCGCAGGCTGGGTAATAGGCAGCTTTTCGATACTCGTGGGCGGTTTTGGCATTGCCAATATCATGTTCGTATCCGTAAAAGAACGGACAAACCTGATCGGCATTCAGAAATCGCTGGGCGCTAAAAACTATTCTATTCTTTTCCAGTTCCTGTTCGAAGCGGTGATGCTGAGCCTGGTGGGCGGGCTTGTAGGGATATTTTTGGTATATCTGCTTTCATTCCTGAAACTCGGTTCGCTGGAAATCCTGCTGTTGCCGCGCAATGTGCTTTTAGGGTTGGGTGTGTCGAGCATTATCGGCGTGCTTTCGGGCATTGTGCCTGCAATGCTGGCTGCCCGCATGGACCCGGTGATCGCGATCCGCTCGAAATAATAACTAGGAAAAATCAAACCGTTTTGCGAAGTTCGCTTCTATCAACAACACTGATCGACTGTTATGCGTAAATGGGTCATTTTTGCCGTATTTCTGGCCATCATATTCGGGATTCTATATTATATCACTTTCGGATATTACAGTGAAGGAAAAAGAGGAGGATATGTAACCCGGCTCAGTAACCGCGGCTATTTGTTCAAAACCTACGAGGGCGAACTCAGAATGGGAGGACTTTTCGAAGGCGACGGCACGATGAATTCGTCGCAATGGGTGTTTTCGGTAAGCGGTAAGAACAAGGATGCTATTTCAAAACTTGAAGAAGCGATCAAGAACGGCCACCGGGTTTCATTGACCTACGAGGAGAAGTTCTTCAAATTGCCCTGGAATGGCGATACCGAGTTTTTCGTCACGGATGTAGAAGTGCTCGGTCCGAGCAAAGCCGTAACACCGCCGCCTTCCACAGTGCCCGCACCAACGGAAATCGATACAACCAAAACTTTATAATACCAGCCGGAGCTACCCTCCGGCTTTTTTGGCTTTATAGCTTTTGCCCGTTAGCCAGGTAATGACCTTGTCGCGATGGTCGCCCTGAATCTGGACCTCGCCGTCTTTTACCGTTCCGCCGCTGCCGCAAAGTCCTTTCAGTTGCTTGCCCAGGGCTTCCAGGTCGGTATTAGTGCCAATAAATCCTTTGATAACGGTAATGACTTTGCCTCCACCTTTGCGGTCGAGCCATATGCGCAGGTCCTGCTGCTGCGGGGCGAGCGTTTCGATGTCGTCGTCCTGATCGTTGTA
>CBIHPQ010000519.1:0-4565 GCA_966211825.1 uncultured Dyadobacter sp.
TTCGCTGATATTCGTTTCCTTCACTTGCTTGCCGGATTTCAGGTTCACAAATTTATCGAGGAATTGTAAAATGGAAGTATGGTCAAAAACCTCCGAGCACACATTTCCGCCCCGGTTCCAGGGCGAAGCGACGATGAGCGGAACCCGGTAACCCAATCCGATCGGGCTCTCCCGGCATTCCTCCTTCTTTTTCTTCGTCATATCCTGCTCCAAAGTCACAAACTCGGTTTTGCAATCAATGCCTGCGGAAACCGCGCCGGTGTCTTCTTTATAAGGATTGGGAACGACGTACGGCGGCACGTGGTCGAAATAGCCGTCGTTTTCATCATAGCAAAGAATGAATATCGTTTTTTTCCAGACTTCCGGGTTGGTGGTAAGAACATCAAGTACTTCCGAAACATACCAGGCCCCGTACCAGGGCGCCCCCGGGTGATCGGAGAAATTCTCGGGCGCTACGAGCCAGGATACCGTTGGTAATGCGCCGGTCTTCACATCGGAGCGGAACTGGTACAGCACGTCGCCCATCGGTGCTTTCGCTTCGTGTTCTATATCGCCGTCCTGGTACTTTATCGTGGTGACGTTTCGGTAATCCGGGTCGTTTTTATTGACCGTGAAGGCCTTGTGATGAATGCTTTTTTCACGTTGTGAAAGTTTTTCAAACTTTTCAGGGCTCCAACGGATTAGTTCCTCGTTCGCAAGTTTCAGCAATGCGCGTTTCTCTTTCAGTACTTTTTCAAGATCGGCCGCCTCTTTGCCTGAAACTGCTTTTAGTTTAGTTTGTGTCGCTGCGATCTCACCCGGCAACATTTGCTGGCGCTCTTTCAGGTAGCGTTGGTAGCCGGTATGGTAGCGAATATTATACTGGGTAAACCATTCAATGGGGTTATCCGTGAAATTGGCGAGCCAGGCCTCTTCTTCTCCGTTGAAACCGGTATTGATACTCAGCTCGTTCTGATAGATCCGCCAGGAAATCCCGTTGTCTTCCAGCCGTTCCGGGAAGGTCGTCCATGAGGCTTCACGGTCGTCAGTCACGTTTTCGTTGCGGATGTTGGCATAATGCTTCGGATCGGGGTTTTCGCGCACGGTGCCTGTCCAGAGATAGAGCCGGTTGGGCGTGGTACCCGTCAGCGAGGAGCAGAAATTCTGGTCGCAAACGGTGAAGGCATCGGCCATTGCATAATAGAATGGAATGTCCTCGCGGTTATAAAAGCCTTGTGTCAAAGGCATTTTAGCATAATCCTTATTGCCCGGCTGCTTGGCGATCAGCCATTTGTCATATTTGCCTTCATTACGCGCATCCACCTGGTTGGGCCACGAATGCGGAAGCGAACCCATCCAGGTAGCTTTTGACTCTTTGATGTTCAGGCGGAAAGGCGCGTAGGTTTCCCCGAATGCATTGGTTTGCAACCATACGAGGTTCTTGTTCGGAAGGGTGATCGCCCGTGGATCGTTGAAACCCCGTACGCCGCGCAAGGTCCCATATGCGTGGTCAAACGATCGGTTTTCCTGCATCAGTATGACCACGTGTTCGGCATCTTGCCAGGTAGTACCCTTCGGCGGGTCAATGGCCAATGCTTTCTGGATCGAGGCGGGCAGGGCATTGAACAATCCGGCCGCTCCTGTGAGCATGGTGGCTTTCCGGATAAATTCTCTTCTGGATTCCATGGTAAGGTGAGTTATGAAAAAAGAAAAAGGGCTTTACGATAGTACATCATTTTTTGCAAATGTACTATCGTTTCAAAGCCCTTGCTTTATGCTGCTATTATTCTTTGCGATTTACTTCCCGCCGAACAGGCCGCCCAGCATGCCACCGAGGTCTATTCCACCGGAAGCAGGTTTGCCCTGCTGGTCGTTACCGCCGCCAAACAGGCCTCCGCCCATTTGAATAAGCGAACCGAGGTCGAAGCCATTGCCAGAGCCGCTGTTGCCTTGCCCGTTTAACTGGCCGATTACCGCGCCTAGCACGCCCGGCAACACCGAGTTAACGATGCTACCCGCTACCTGGCTGTTCAGACCGAATTTCTGAACAATGGCGCCGATAGCATTGCTGGCAATGGAGGCTACGATCGGATTGTTCAGCAGGGACGCTCCTGAAGTACCGCTTTCGCCGCCGAACAGGCCCATCAGTCCGCTGATGTTGCCGCTTTGTACTTGCTCTTGCAAACCACCGGTAATGGAGCCGGCCAATGTGTTCATCACTTCCTCATTGTGCTCATTGGGCACTGCGGGGTTTTGAACGACAGCCTGTTGGGAATTTTGTTGTACTAGGTCGAAGAGTTGTTCGAGCATGTCTATTTGGTTTTGAGGTACGATAGTTGATTGTCGCCTGCAATATCCAAATTTTATGCAAAAAAAAATCCCGCCGGGAGGCGGGATGCTGTTTTATTTTACCTGATCAACGATCGCTTTGAATGCGTCCGGATGGTTCATCGCGAGATCCGCGAGTACTTTCCGGTTCAGCTCGATGCCTTTTGCATTAAGTTTGCCGATGAAAGCAGAATATGACAATCCGTGCTGACGGGTTCCTGCGTTGATACGCTGGATCCACAATGCGCGGAAATTACGTTTCTTCTGTTTACGGCCTTCGTATGCGTAAGCCAAACCGCGTTCTACGGCGTTCTTGGCAACGGTCCATACATTTTTGCGACGGCCGAAATAGCCTTTCGCGAGTTTTAAAACTTTTTTACGTCTTGCACGTGACGCAACGTGATTTACTGAACGTGGCATAATTTAACTGTTTTTGATAATCGGCGCTCTGCTGAGACTTTAATGCCTTCTATCGGGTTGAACAAAAAACCAGAGGTTAATTTCTGATCGGCTTTTTTACGGATTATTTCCGAAGCATTGCCAATACTTGCTTCTCGTTAGACACATCGATCAGACCTGTCTTCACCAAACCACGCTTGCGCTTGTTTGATTTTTTGGTCAGGATGTGGCTGTGGAAAGCGTGCTTACGTTTGATTTTTCCAGTACCAGTCAGCGTAAAACGCTTTTTAGCACCAGAGTTGGTTTTCATTTTAGGCATGATTCAAAAAAACTAATAGTTGATAAAATATAAAACAGCGCGCAAAATTAGCCATAATCTCTGTTAAATAAAAATCGCGTTCCCGACATAAAGCCGAAAACACGATTTTCTATCCATGTACGCTGTAAGCCAGCGGATTCATTACTTTTTAGCGGCAGTAGGGGCGAGGATGATCGTCATACGCTTTCCTTCGAGCTTCGGCTCCATTTCAAGCTTACCATATTCGGACAATGCCTCGGAGAATTTGTTCAAAAGATTTACACCGCGCTCTTTAAAGACGATCGTACGTCCCACGAAATGCACATATGCTTTTACTTTTGAGCCCTCTTTCAGGAAGTTGATCGCGTGCTTTAATTTAAAATCAAAGTCGTGATCATCGGTGTTAGGGCCGAAGCGGATCTCTTTGATCACCACTTTCTGCGCCTTTGCCTTAATTTCCTTCTGCTTCTTTTTCTGCTCGTACTTGAACTTCGAATAGTCAACCACCTTGCATACGGGAGGAACTGCTGTTGGCGCAATCTCCACTAGGTCAAGTGATTGTGCCTTTGCCAGCGCGCGGGCTGTATTAATATCCACGATGCCCGGTTCAATGTTTTCGCCGACCAATCGTACTTCTTTTGCTGTAATTCGTTCGTTAATTTTGTAAGGTTCTTCGGGAATCCTCATCCGTCCACTAGGGGGTCTTAATGCCATATAATTTGTATTGGTGTTTTTTTGTTTTTGGTGGAAATCGAAAAAATTAACACTACGTCCACAAAAATAGTGCCTTATTGCTGGAATAATACTAAAATCTTAGAAAAACATCAAGCAATGGCGGCTTCCTTTTTGAAAAAGGCGGTAAACTCTTCAATGGTCATGCTACCCAGGTCACCCTCTCCTTTACGCCGAACGGAAAGCTTTCCTTCGGCCGCTTCCTTCTCGCCAACGATGAGCATGAATGGTACTTTGGTCACTTCCGCATCGCGGATCTTGCGTCCGATCTTCTCGTCGCGGTGATCTACGAACCCACGGATGTCGTGATCCTGCAACTGGAAGAACACGTCTTCCGCATAGTCAGCGAATTTCTCAGAGATCGGCAGAATGGCAATCTGGTCGGGCGACAGCCACAACGGGAACTGGCCCGCAGTGTTTTCGATCAAAATCGCCGTGAAGCGTTCCATCGAACCGAATGGCGCACGGTGGATCATAACCGGGCGGTGCTTCTGGTTGTCGGAGCCGGTATATTCCAATTGGAAACGCTGTGGAAGCTGGTAATCCACCTGGATGGTACCGAGTTGCCATTTGCGTCCCAAAGCGTCGCGCACCATAAAGTCGAGCTTTGGACCGTAGAATGCCGCTTCGCCCAACTCGGTCACTGTGCTCAGGCCGCGTTCTGCTGCCGCTTCGATGATCGCGCTTTCCGCCTTTTCCCAATCTTCGTCCTTACCAATGTATTTTTCCTTGTTAGTCGGGTCGCGGAGCGAGATCTGCGCGCTGTAATCATCAAACCCCAGTGATTTGAACACATACAATACCAGGTCGATCACGCGGATGAATTCCT
>CBIHPQ010000520.1:0-4561 GCA_966211825.1 uncultured Dyadobacter sp.
CGCATTGTTGAGCGGGGCGGAAAATGTAAACCTGATCTGAGGTTTAAGGTTTACATCATTGTATTTGAACCCGGAATACGCACCATTTACTTTCAGGCTGCTAAACCCAAACGAAGACGGTATTCCGGGAGTCGACGGCCCGGGGGCTTCCTTTTCCGATTTGCAGGAAGCCCCGAGCCAGATGATTGAACAAAGAAGAAGAAGGTGTTTAAATGGCATTATTTCCCTCTTGATTCCAGTTTGACGAGTGCATCCACTTCGGCATCTTTCAAGGCGACATTGTAAATCCTCACTTCATCGAGCATACCTGTCAGATAGCTGGCCCAAGCCTGTGCCGCAGCTTCGGTGGTAAGGCTGGGTTTTGTCTGGAACTGCACGGTGCCGAACACCATTTTGCCCGGGCTCTTCCATTTCAGCTCCCCAAACTTGGCCACCGTGGTAGTAGCCGTTTTGGAGCCGTTCACATACACCGAAAATGTTGATGAAGTAGCATCATATGTCAATGCAATGTGGTTCCACGAGTTATAAAGGTTCACGATCCCTTCTTTGCTAACCCACGTATCCGTCTTGTCGTTTTGAATGTGGGCTTTGAAGATCCCGTCGGTTTCGGTACCTCCGTTTTCAAAGAATGTCTCAATATTACCCCAGAAACCGTCCTTTTGGGATAAACCCACCAGGCCGATGATACCACCCTGTACTTTGGTCGACTGGCTGTTGACCCAATAGGTTAGTGTAAAGCTCTTTAAGCCCAGAATAGCCGCCGTAGGATCGAAAAGCACATAACCGTCTTTCGCACCTTTCATCGCCTGGCCTTTCAACCCATTGGCGAATGTGGTGCCGGTATTGGTCCCGGCTGTATTGGAAACAACGTCGGTATAATTCCCGTCGAAAGGAAAGTGCGCCACGAGGTTAGCCTTCGCGATTTCTTCGGAGCTCGTGAATCCCCCGATCGTCACGCTCGGCGCGTAACTTTCGGGATCGAACTTTTCATAGCAGGACGTTACCCCGAGCATGGTCACACCGCACAATGCCACGGTCAGTTTATTTTTTAAAGTTTTCATCGATAGATCGTGGTTTGGGATTAATAACCTGGATTTTGGGTCAATACGCCTGCGCTGATGTCGATTTCGTTTTGCGGGACGGGCCACACTTCGTTTTTGCCGGCTTTCCATCCCTTTGGTCCGAACACCTGGGTGCCGCGGCCCTGACGGATCACGTCGAAGTAACGGTCAAATTCCATCGCGAGCTCATAATGACGCTCGTTCCAGATCGCGGTGCGCAATGCGGTTTTGTCGGTGGTGGTTATTTTGGGCAGAATGGTCTTGCTGGCGCCCCTTGCACGTGCACGGACGAGTTCGAGCGATGCCAGTGCCTGCGTGCTGTTGCCAATCTCGTTTGCCGCTTCTGCATTCATCAACAACACATCGGCATAACGGATCACGCGTACATTCTGCTGCGCACCCTCATTGAAACCGGTTACGAAAAGCTTGAATGGCACGTACGACTTCTGGTTGTACATCGGGTTGTCGCCTGTCGCAGCGATCGCATCTCCGGAAGGTGTTGTTTCTCCCCGGAATATAATGGTAGCATCTCTGCGCGGATCGCCCGCTTCAAATGCTTTGGAAAGTGCTTCGGTGGGAACATTGAAGCCCCAGCCACCGCCGTTGACACCTCTTACACCCTGGACCTGCGAATACTGCGAGTTGGATGCATCTTTGTTCGAAGGAATCAGCTCGTTCTGGATTTCGAAAACCGATTCGGTCGAGTTTTCGTTGGCGATGCGGAACAGTGCTTCATAGTCTTTAACGAGGGAGTATTGTCCCGAACTGATCACCTGGGTCGTCAGGTCGAAAACCTGTTGCCATTTGGCCTGGTACATGGAAACTTTGGCATGCAAAGCCAATGCGGCACCTTTGGTAGCCCGGCCCAGGTCGGTCGCACCGTAGTTTTGCGGCAAAACGGCAGCCGCTTCGGTAAGGTCTTTTTCAATAGCCGCATAAACGTCAGCTTTCGGGGTGCGCGGAATGTTGTATTCCGTAGCATCTTTGGGAACGCTCAACCGGAGCGGAACATCGCCAAACGCCCTTACCAGCCTGAAATAGGAGTATGCACGCACAAATTTCGCCTCTGCAAGGTATCTCGTTCTCAGGTTGTCGTCCATGCTGATAGCCGGGATATTGTCGAGCACCTGGTTGGCGTAGTTGATATTTTGATATTGCCCTTCCCAGAAACCGCCCAGCTGTCCTTCCGTAGAGCCCACGGTGAACTCATCATATTGGTTGAAGAACGTAGCATCCGAAGCTGTACTCCCTTTTTCGGCATCGTCCGAGCCCACGCTTTCCAGCGCTATGGCCGCGAAGGCAGTATTGTTCCAGCCACGAAGGTTGGCATACATGGCATTTACGGCCTTGGTAGCATCGGCTTCATTTACCCAAAACACCGCGCCGGGCTGCTTTCCCTGCGGGTCCACATCAAGAAAGCCGTCGCTGCATGATGAGGGGATGAACAGCAGTGCTGCCAGCCCCAGGTACAGCCCTTTCTGCTTCAAATTGGTTTTAAAATCTATATTTTTCATATCGCTTGTGATCTTAGAAAGTGACATTGATACCAAAGTTGTAAGTCGCGGAAAGCGGGTACACGTTGGCGTCGATTCCGGCTTGGGTCGGTTTATTTTCGTTCGCTCTTACTTCCGGTGACAGGCCTTTGTATTTAAAGAAGTTCAAAGGATTCTGTGCATTCGCATACAAACGCAGTTTGCGGATTTTCAGCTTTTCGTTGAATGCCTGCGGGAAAGTGTAGCCGATTTGCGCATTCCTTACCCGGAAATAACTGCCGCTCTGCACGAAGAACGAGTTGGGCAGATAGTTCTGGCCGCCACCGATGTTAGCCGAAGGATAGGTGTTCGAAGTACCTTCCCCATGCCATCTGTTGTCGTAGAAATCTTTAGTAAAGTTCTCATTACCGTAGCGCCAGCCAAGATTGGCATTGTAAATATCCACTTTGGCAACTCCCTGGAAGTCGAGCATCAGGTCGATATTCTTGTAATTCCAGCTTGTGTTGATACCATAAGTGAATTTAGGGTTGGGATTCCCGATCACCTGGCGGTCGAGGCCGGTAATGTTGCCGTCCGGAACGCCGTTGCTTCCGCTGATGTCGCGGTATCTGAAATCGCCTGGCTTGGCAGTGGTTTGTGCCGAGTTTTTAATTTCTTCCTCATTCTGGAAAATTCCGTCGACCACATAGCCATAGAAAGAGCCGATCGGGTCGCCTACGCGGGTACGCGTAGCGAGTGCACCGCTGGTAAGCCCTACGCCACCATCGTAGATTGGGTTAGCCCCCGAGGTTACGGCAAGAACTTTGTTATCGTTCACGGCACCGTTAAATCCGATGCTGTAAGAAAGGCCTTCGCCGATCTCATCCCGCCAGTTCAATGCAAATTCAAAACCTTTGTTCTGGAAATCGGCCTGGTTACCCACGATCCGGCCCGAGCTTGTTCCAATGGAAGTCAGCACAGGAATATCGAAGATCGCACGCTCGGTTTTCTTAATATAGTAATCCAATTCCACGGTCAGGCGGGATTTCAGGAAAGAAGCTTCGATACCCGCATCCGTTCCCACACCACGCTCCCAGTATGTGGTAGGAGGGATAATGGTGTTGATGCTCGCACCGGTGTTCAACTGACCACCGAAGATCGCCGCGAGGCCGCCGCCGGTTGCTACCGTAAGCGTAGAAAGGTTCGAGGGCACGGATGCATTACCGATTTTACCCCAGCTACCACGGATTTTTAGATTATCGAAAAACGTCTGACCTTTCATGAAGTTCTCGTTGCTGATCACCCAGCCCGCTCCCACAGACGGGAAATAGCCCCAAGCATTGCCGCCTTCGAAGAATTTGGAAGAACCATCGGCGCGGAGTGACGCATTCAGCAAATAGCGATCACCGAATGAGTAGTTGACACGGCCGAAATAAGAAGCATAAGTTCCCAGGTCGCCTTCATCTTTCACGTTCCGCCCGTCGGCGCTGCCCAATGCCAGGTAAAGGTCGCCTTCGCTGCTGTAAGGAACGTTCAATGCATTGGCAGTGAGCTTATAAGATTGGTCGCGCTGGGCAGATTGGCCCAATAATGCAGTAATGCTGTGTTGTCCGAAATCTTTGGTGTAGGTCAATGTATTCTCAAAAATCCAGTAACGCGTCTGCGGACGGACGAATTCGAGGAAGCTGGTCGTGTTGCGTTGCTTGAATGTGGCAATGTATTGCGGCACATAGGAACGGGTTTCGTCCTGTCCGTAACGCCCACCGAGGCTCGACCGGAAAGTGAGGCCTTTCAGAACTTGCAATTCCGCGTAAGCATTACCTGTCAGCAGCGTCTTTTTGGTATTCTGGTTGTAAAAATCAATGGTAACCTGCGGGTTGAAGTTGTTACCGTCACCGAGGTTATAATCGGTGGGATCACCATTGGTGGTGCCGGGCGTGGAGGTGCTTCAGCCGCTCGCGCGCGACATGGGTCTAGATCTGGGTCGTGGAAATGTCGGAATGGCCCAACAGTAACTGCACCACGCGA
>CBIHPQ010000521.1:0-4551 GCA_966211825.1 uncultured Dyadobacter sp.
ATTTCGGCTGTTTTGTATATGAAATATAGTACGTTCCAACGTTTATACATCGCGGCGGGCCTTCTCATACTCTACTATCTGACCTTGATATTGGTACCGGTGCCCGGCTTTGGCGCAGGTGATCTTTCTTTTGAAGGCAACCTCGTAGGCTGGTTCGACCGCAATTTTATGCCCGGCAAATTGAAGCAGGACACTTACGACGAATTGGCACTGCTTACCCAGTTTCCGGCAATATGCCTTACCATTTTTGGTACAGTGGCGGGTGATATGCTTTTGGGAGAAAGTAATGCGGCGCCGAAGCTTCGGAAACTGTTCATTTTCGGTCTGGCCGGGATTGTGACCGGGTTACTCTGGAATTTTGTTTTTCCGATTAATAAACACCTTTGGTCGAGCTCTTTCATCATGCTCACTTCGGGAATGGCGTTTGTGATGCTGGCGCTCTTCTACTGGATCATCGACGTGAAGGGTTACCAGAAATGGGCGTTCTTCTTCCGCGTCATTGGCTTGAACTCGCTTGTCATCTACCTGGCCGTTCGGTTTGTGGATTTCAATGAGTCGTCGCGGTTGCTTTTTGAGGGCATTTATAAACATGCACCGGAAAACTGGCACGAGGTTTACAATGCGCTGGGCGGTTTTGTGCTTGTCTGGCTGTTCCTTTACTTTTTGTATCGTCACAAAATTTTTGTTAAAGTATAATCTTATGAAAACTGACGACACGAGCCGCTTTCCGGACGATATTTCCAGAAGGTCTTTCATCAAAACAACCGCCGGCTCAGTCGCATTCTCCATGCTCGGGGGCGCTTCGGCGGACCTGGCAGCACCGAATTTTAATACAAACAACAACCATGCGCTTTCTATGGTATCAGAAAAAAGTCTGATCGGTGCTTACGGACCCTGGGCAGCCTCATTGCTTCCGGCGGTGCCTCCGCTTTCTTTTCGTGGTAAAAAGTGGACAAATGTTGAAGCCTGGCGTAAAGAGGCGATGGGAAAAGCGACCGAGCTAGTTTCTGCCCCGCCAAAACCGGGATTGCCAAAGGTGACAGTCAAGAAAAAATATATCTACGACGGCCTGGAAATAGAAGAACTGTCGTGGCAATTGCCCTATGGCAGGCCTACGGAGGCGGTTCTGCTGAAACCAGTGGGTGTTACCAAGCCATTACCCGGCATTCTGGGACTTCACGACCATGCGGGAATGAAGTATTTCGGGTTAAGGAAAATCGTCAAAACTTCCGACGACCTGCATCCGATATTAAAGGAGCATCAGGAAACGGATTACGGCGGCAAGGCATGGGCGAATGAGATCGCGAAGCAAGGTCATGTGGTACTCGTGCACGATACTTATGCTTTTGGCAGCAGGCGGGTCTATTACGAGGATACAAAAGGCCTGAACTGGGGCGCGGTGAGCACAGAAGGAAAGTCAGATGCCGACCCCGAAAAACCGGAGAATATCAGGACTTACAATGCGTGGTCGTCGGAGCATGAGCATGTGATGTCCAAATCCCTGTTTTGTGCGGGTACGACCTGGCCTGGCGTTTTTCTGACGGAAGATCAGGTTGCACTGGATATTCTGGCTGAACGGAAAGACGTGGATCCGAACCGGCTTGGCTGCGGGGGGCTTTCGGGCGGCGGCTTGCGAACGGTTTACCTCGCCGGGCTCGATCACCGCATTAAATGCGCCGTTTGTGTAGGATTCATGACTACCTGGAACGATTTGATTTTGAATAAATCATTCAACCATACCTGGATGACCTATGCACCATTACTTTCTAAATACCTTGATTTTCCAGAAATTCTTGGGCTCAGGGCACCCTTACCGACCTTAGTTTTGAATAATAACCAGGACGAGCTGTATACGCTTCCCGAAATGAAGAATGCGGACGCCATTCTGACGGAGGTATTCAAAAAAGCGGGTGCCCCGGAAAAATACAAAGCCAGTTTCTACGACGGCCCCCACAAATTCGATGCCGATATGCAGAAAGAGGCATTCGAATGGTTCAGGAAGTGGCTTTAAGATAAATCTCCGCCCAGCGGAGATCTTCAGGCGTCGTGATCTTGATATTCTCGTAAGCTCCGTCGATCAGCTGAATATTATAGCCCCACGCTTCGAGCACGCTTGCGCAGTCCGTGAACGATTCGTGGTAGTCGGCGGCGAATGCTGCCCGCATCCAGGACGACCTGAAGGTCTGGGGCGTCTGGATGAGCCTGAACAGCGTGCGGTCCATAGCCTTATTCCCTTCGTTCTGGCCTACGATCCGGATAGAATCTTTCAGCGGCACACTCACGACGGCAGCACCGTGCAATGCGGCATTTGTAAAACTGTCGGCAATGATCTCCCGCGAAATAACCGGTCGTACCCCGTCGTGAACGGCGATCAGGCATTCTGTGTGATCTTCAATGCTGTTCAATCCGTTTTTGACGGAGTTAAAACGCGTTTCGCCCCCGGTAACCAGCTGGTGAGCGACAATAAAATCATGCTTTTCGCACAATTCTTTCCAAAAGCTGATCTGTTCCGCCGGCAGCACCACAATGATGTGCAGATCGGGGGAATATCCTGCGAACGCCCGGATTGTATGCATCAGCACAGGCAGGCCATTCACAGACAGAAATTGTTTTGGGATATCGCTTTTCATACGGCTCCCGCTTCCTCCGGCCACAATGATGACGTGTTCTTGCATTTGGATTGAGTGCTAACAAAAATGGTCATTTACGGCTCAGGACGAAGGTCGCTGATCATAAATGACCATGGAGTTGGTGGGTTGTATATTAAATGATCAGCATCGCGTCGCCGTACGTGAAGAATTTGTATTTCTCCTTAATGGCGATGTCGTAAGCTTTCATAACCAGATCAAAACCTCCGAAGGCACAAGCAGCCATCAAAAGGATCGATTCAGGTAGCTGGAAATTCGATAGTAATGCATTGGCAATCTTGAAATCGTAGGGAGGGAACACGAACTTGTCGGTCCAGCCTTCTACCGGTTTCAGGTGGCCGCTGGCAGATACCGACGATTCGATAGCCCTCAAAGAAGTTGTACCAACCGCGCAAATGCGTTTTTTCCCGTCGATCGCCCTGTTCACCGCTTCGGCAGTGCTTTGCGTAATGCGGTAGTTCTCCGAATCGGTTTTATGTTTTGTCAAATCCTCCACATCCACAGTCCGGAACGTGCCGAGACCCACGTGCAGGGTAATTGGAGCAAAGCTAACGCCTTTGATTTCAAGACGTTTCATAATCGCTTTTGTAAAGTGCATACCCGCGGTAGGAGCGGCTACGGCACCTACATGCTCTGCAAAAATAGTCTGGAAACGTTCGCGGTCGGCGTTTTCAACCTTGCGGCGTGAAATGATCTCCGGAGGAAGCGGCGTTTCACCCAACTCATCGACCAGCTTCATAAATGCATCGTTGTCACCGTCGTACAGGAACCGGATCGTACGACCGCGGGAAGTGGTGTTGTCGATTACCTCGGCAACCAGGTCGCTGTCGCCGAAATACAGCTTGTTACCCACGCGGATCTTACGTGCAGGATCAACCAGCACATCCCAAAGCCGCATTTCGCGGTTGAGCTCGCGCAGGAGGAATACTTCGATCTTGGCGCCGGTCTTTTCCTTCTGGCCATACAGGCGCGCAGGAAATACCTTTGTGTCGTTAATAGCCATTACATCACCGTCATCAAAATAATTGATCACGTCGGCGAATGTTTTATGTTCAATTTCTCCTGTTTTCCGGTGAACGACCATCAGGCGGGACTCGCCGCGGTCGGAAGGGTGAAGTGCGATTAAACTTTGGGGAAGATCAAACTTAAATTCGGATAGCTTCATAGCTGGATATTCTGTGAATTTCTTTGGTCGTAGATAATGTCAGGAAGAAACGGTAAAATCCCGATTTCTAACGGATTCCGGCACTTATTGCAGCTGAATTATAGCAATTATAAACTAGATAAGCATTCATCTTTCAAAGAAAATTTGATGTCGGGAATACTTGCAGGCATCTCAAATTGCCCAAAATTTTGTATAATCAGCCCTTATCTAAAATAAGACCGCAAAAGTACGAAATTTTTTAAAAAATTTCAAGAAATCCCGTGCTTTTAATGTGGGGCGAATCGTCTTGCTTTCCATTTGGATGGTTTTTCACTCACTCCCTCATTCTGAATGGGTTTGCTTTCTGTGGAGGGATCGTCCAGAAGCGCGGAGATCAATGCGGCAAGACCTGTTGCCTCAGGGTCCGTATTTGCACTTAACACATCCGGCTGAAAATACCGGCTCACAAAATTGGTATCGAAGCTGCCATTCGCAAATGCCTCATGCTGCATCACAAACCGGCAGAATGGAAGGGTTGTCTGTACGCCGCTGATCTGATATTCGTCAATCGCCCTCGTCATTTTCCGTATGGCGGTTGCGCGATCTTCCCCATAAGTAATGAGTTTGGCGATCATCGGGTCGTAATAGATCGGGATCGTCATGCCCTGTTCGAAGCCATCGTCAACGCGGACGCCATTGCCGTCGGGTTTGACATAAGTATGCAGCGTCCCAATGTCGGGCAGGAAATGATTGGCGGCA
>CBIHPQ010000522.1:0-4529 GCA_966211825.1 uncultured Dyadobacter sp.
CCTTGAATTGATTTTCAAGGAAGCGAACGTGAATTTGTAGCAGATAAAACCCGCCGCCATCAGCGAGCCGCCGATGACCAATGTACCGGTATCGGTCGTGTAACGCTTGTTATCGACGCCTTTGTTAAAAAAATCGGCCCCGATAAAGATCAGCCCGGCCAGCGGAAGCAATGGCGCAGCCTGCGAAATGAATGGAATCCGTCTGGAAACCTTCATTAAACGGACGTCTTTAAGCAGAATAGTCTGATAATCCACCCGGTCGACAGCATCATTGACGACCCCGATCGTAAACGACGAATCACTTACAGAAGCGATCGTTTCGTTGAAGCGGATGGTTTCGTTTTTCATCCGGAACTTGATATTATCGCCCGGAAAGAAGCGGTATCTGTGAAAACCGCCGATAAATGGTGAAGCGTCGAGTACCAGATATTTTTGTCCCGGTGTGGCGATTACCCGGCTGCTGCTGCCCTGTTTCAGAAAGAGTTCTTCGCTGGAAAGGGTTTTTTTGGGGTCATAATGGTCTTGCGACCATGCTTTGATATTCCCCAGGAACAGCAAAACGACAATGAAAAGTAGTTGTCTCATAGTACTAAAAGAATGGATCAAATATAGGGAATCATTCTCTTAAACGGGCACAACTGTTGCATTGTTGCCAATTAAAAACGGGTTAAACTAGTCCTCCTCAGCCGTTTCCTCCTTCGAAACCTTCACGGAGACACCACCGGACACAAGCATCTTCATGACGTCGGTCGCCTTTGCATCGACGGGACTCACGTGTTCTGCCGGAACAATGAAAAGCTCACCTGAAAGCGAATAGGAGAGTGGCATGTACACCGCCACATGGTCGGCGATTTTGAGGTGGCTGAGGTCGGTTTGTGTGATAAAACCGATCTTTTTGATGTTTGTTTCTTTATACATCGTCACCAGCACCGGCTGGTTGAACTTCTTTTTGTCCCCAACAAATGCAAGAATGAGGTCTTTGATTGAATAATAGATCAAACTCACCAGCGGGAGGCGGCGCATGATACTTTCGGTGAACTTGAAAAACGACTGCGGGACGATGGTCGAGAAGAGGAAGCCGAGCAGGATAATGCCGAAAATGATGATCAGTACACCCAAACCCGGGAGATATACCATCTGCTGATTTGAAATCGGGATCTCGATGGGAAGGATATTATCGAGGTATTCGACGCCAGTCCAGATAATAAGAAGGGTCGCATACAAGGGCGCCACCAGCACAAGTCCACGTATGAAGTAGCTGATGATGCGTTTGAGGAATGAGTTTTTAATTTCCATATTTGCACGCCGGGCGCAGACGGCTAGTTGCGGACGACAAGTTGCGGCACGCAACGCGCTGCTGATTGGCGGTACCGGTAAAATTAACAAGAAGTTCATTCATTTGACGTATATGTATCAGGCCGGCTATTTAAAACATTTTACGGAAGAAGTTTTTCTGGCAATAGGTTGTTCTCAGGAGGAAGCACGGCTGGCTTCCGAAGTGTTGGTAAGCGCGGATTTACGGGGCGTGGATTCGCACGGTATAGCGCGGTTGGCTGGTTATGTGAGGCTTTACGACCACGGCCGGCTGAACCCGAAGCCTAATGTTACCATTGCCTACGAAACACCCAGTACGGCAGTAGTCGACGGCGATCGCGGATTAGGATTGGTAGTTGCTCCCAAAGCAATGGAAATTGCCATGGAAAAGGCGGAAAAAGTAGGGTCGGGCTGGGTTTCGGTCCGGAATTCAAACCATTTCGGCATTGCGGGGTACCATGCCATGCTGGCCTTGCAAAAGGATATGATCGGCTGGACGATGACCAATGCTGCACCGCTGGTAACGCCGACTTTTTCGCTCGATAAGTTGTTAGGCACCAATCCCATTGCCGTAGCAGTACCCGCATTGAACGAGCCTGCCTTTGTGGCAGACTTTGCATCGACCGCGGTGGCTTACGGGAAATTTGAAATATTACAAAGAAAAGGCCTTCCTGCACCACTGGGATGGGCGCAGGACGCCGAGGGTAACCCCACGACGGATTCCAATGCCGTGAAAAGTGGGGGAGGATTATTACCGCTGGGCTCCGACCGCGAGCATGGCAGCCATAAAGGGTATGGCCTGGGTGCCATTGTGGATATATTCTCGGGCGGACTTTCCGGTGCTAACTTCGGCCCCTGGGTGCCGCCGTTTGCGACCGCCGGTTTTATGGGCGTGCAGCAAAGCGTGGGGCTCGGTACCGGTCACTTCCTCGGTGCCATGCGCGTCGATGGGTTTCGTCCGGCCGACGAGTTCAAGCAGGATATGGACAAATGGATCGGGGCATTCCGCAATGCACGTGCCGTGGATGGCGAGAAAGTACTCATCCCCGGTGACCCCGAGCGGGAAATGGAAGCAGAGCGCAGTGTGAACGGTATTAAGTTGCTCGAACCGGTAGTTTTGTCACTCGATGAGCTGGCGAAGCGTTTCGGCATACCATTTGAAATTAATTTATAAAAAGAAAACAGAAACACAGCCGACTGCCGAACGCCGAAAGCTGACAGCCTCTAAAACATGTCGCGTAACTTTAAAGTAGGATTGTTTGTCACGATCGCGATCCTCGCAACCACATTTTCATTCTATTTCTGGCAGATTTTCAAGACGCCGAATTTGCAGGCCGATAAGGAATCGAGCTTCGTTTTGCTGGTGCCCGAGGGCGCTACTTACAAAACGGTGTTGGACACATTGAACAAGCACGATGTGATCAATGACCATATATCGTTCCAGTTTTTGGCTAAATTTTTGAAATACACTGAAAAAGTGACGCCAGGGCGGTATGTGATCAAGCCTAAAAGCAATAATTACGAAGTGCTGAAAAAACTTACATCGGGTAACCAGGATGCGGTGAAACTGACATTCAACAATATCCGCCTCAAAGAAGATCTGATCAAGCGCATTGGCAGCCGGTTCGAATTTGGAGAAAACAACTTCCGCAAGGCATTGAACGATCCGGCCGTTTGTAACAAATATGGACTCGATACGCTGACGATCGTATCGATGTTTCTGCCCAATACTTATGACATTTACTGGACGACCGGCACCGAGAAGTTCCTCGACCGCATGCACAATGAGTACAAAAAGTTCTGGACCGACGAAAAGATCGCAAAAGCCAAGGAAATTGGTCTGACGCCCGTGCAGGTTTCGATCCTCGCTTCCATTGTAGAGGAAGAGCAGGCGAAAAAAGTGGATGAGCGCCCGCGCGTGGCGGGTCTGTACATTAACCGCCTTCATGCGAACATGCCTTTGCAGGCCGACCCGACGATCAAATTTGCATTGCAGGATTTTGCCATTAAGCGCATTCTGAACCAGCAGCTGCTCATCAAATCGCCTTACAATACCTACATTAACACCGGCCTGCCTCCGGGTCCGATACGTGTGGCGGATTTCAACTCTTTGAATGCCGTGCTTGATTACGAAAAGCACGATTATATTTATATGTGTGCCAAAGCGGACCTATCAAGTTACCATGCTTTTGCCACCAATTATACCGACCACCTCAACAATGCGCGTCTCTATCAGGCAGAGTTGAACCGGTTGAAAATCATGAAGTAAGGATGTTTGCTCACGAAGTTAAGGGGATAAGGGTGCGGTATGCCGACACCGACCAGATGGGTTATGTGTATTACGGAAACTACGCGCGGTATTACGAGATCGGCAGGGTGGAAGCATTGCGTAGCCTGGATTTTCATTATAAGGCAATGGAAGATGAGGGCGTCATGATGCCGGTTTATGAAAGTCATTTCAAATATCTGAAGCCTGCTCGCTATGATGACGAGCTGAACATTCTTGTCAAAATTGAGGAAATGCCCGGTGTTCGCATCCGTTTTGTTTACGAAATCCGTAACCAGGAACGCGTTTTGCTGAATACCGGTGACACCACACTGGTTTTCCAGCGGAAGGATAACGGCAAATTATGCCCCGCACCCGATAAGCTTTTGGAAAAACTGAAACCCTATTTTGAATCAAAGGGATAACACGCGGCCGGTTATGCTTGAAAAACTGTTGAGAAACCGCCATATCAAGCGCATTATCATCTGGTTGCAGCAAACAATGCTGTTCCGGGGAACGGTGTCGCTGTACGACATCATCCTGCACCTGGTCGATAGCAACGAGCGGCACGAAATTGATCAGCGGGCTTCGGCGGTGGCTTACAGCCTGACATTGGCTGCTTTTCCGGGCATCATCTTTCTTTTTACCCTCATTCCCTACATTCCGATCGAACATCTCGATCAGCAGATTCTTGAACTGCTGCGCAACAATATGCCGCGCGGTACCTTCGAGGCTGCCGACCAGACGATCATGGACATTGTCAGCCGCCCGCGGTCAGGGTTTCTTTCGCTGGGTTTTATTTTTGCAATGATCGCCTCCACTAACGGCATTATGTCGCTCATGCGGGCATTCGACATGGTGTATGACGATAACGAAACCCGTGGTTTTCTGGCGATCCGGGGCATTGCGATGATGCTCACGCTGCTGCTGATCGCCGTGCCGCAACTGG
>CBIHPQ010000523.1:0-4508 GCA_966211825.1 uncultured Dyadobacter sp.
GTGTATTCCAATGAGCTGGTTACCAAAGTACTAGGTACCAGTTTTATGGTAAAAGCGTTCGAGGATGCGAAGCAGGTGGAAGTGAGCGTCAAAACGGGCAAGGTTTCCGTTTTCCCGCGTACCGACACGGAGGTGTGCGAAGGGATCGCCGGGCCTGAACTGGCAGGGACGGTCATTACCCCGAACCAGAAAGTACTTTTCTCGCGGGAGCAGACGCAGATCCGTAAAGGGCTTGTGGAATCACCGGAAATCCTCGCATCGGCGGTGTTACCAGCTCCGCTGCTGAAATTCCAGGATATGCCGGTGTCGGAGCTGCTCGGCAACATTGAAGAAACCTATGGAATCGACATCGTATATGACCACCGTTTGTTCGGCGACTGTCTGCTGACGGCCTCGTTCACGACGGAAAGCCTGTACGAGAAAATGGACCTTATCTGTAAAGGCATCGAGGCCAGTTTTGAAGTAGTGGACGGAAAAATGATTGTGTCCGGTCGAGGATGTAACTGATTTTCAAAGGATTTACCAAATGCATGCAAACCTAACTACCAACCCTAAACCTGAACTGCCTCTATGATTTAACAAAACTCCCCCAAAAAGAAAGGTTGATGATGTTTGCACCATCACCAACCCCGAGTTCGCCCCCAGTAGGAATACATCCGTTACCAGCGGATGGAGGACTCGTTTTGCCCATTTTTCCATGTTACAAAACTTAGTAAAGTTATGAAAAAAATGTATCCTAACTATGCTTGTTGGCAGATCCTTATGAGATTCAGTTGTATGCAACTCGTCATTGCTGCACTCCTGACGACCGTGGCCGTGGCTGGTGTTACCGAAGCGCAGGAGGTCCTGAATAACCGTGTTACGATCCAGATGCAGAATCAGGATGTCCGTAAAGTGTTATCAGCGATCGAAGACCAGGTTAAAGTGAAATTTCTTTACAGTTCCAGCCTGATCAAGGCAGAGCGGAAAGTGAGCGTGAATGTAAAGCAAGAGCAGCTCGGCTCTGCATTGAAAACTATCCTGACGCCCCTGGACCTTGATTTCGAAGTTTCGGGCAAGCAGATCATCCTGAAAAGGGTGAAATTGCCTATCGAAAAGCTTAACCCGCAAAGCTACAAGTCTGCCACCGTCGACCGGAGCATTTCCGGCGTGGTGACCGACGCAAGCGGCTCCACACTACCGGGCGTTTCGGTGGTGGTAAAAGGAACCTCGCGCGGGACCGGCACTGACGCGGAAGGGGCGTACAAGATCGACGCGCCGGACGGCAATGTGACGCTCACATTCAGTTTTGTAGGGTTTACCCCCAAAGATGTGGATGTAGCAGCCGGCCAGAATACGATGAATGTAACGCTTACCCAGGATGAGAAGCTGCTTAATGAAGTGGTGGTTGTGGGTTATGGAACGGCAAGCCGCAAGGACCTGACGGGTGCCGTATCCATCGTGAAAGTTTCCGAACTGACCGAGCAGGCCAACTCCAACCTCAGCAACCAGCTGCAGGGACGCGCGTCAGGTGTGACTGTCCTTACCTCCGGCCAGCCCGGCCAGGCACCGCAAATCCGTATCCGCGGTATCAACTCGTTCGGCAACAACACGCCATTGTTCGTAGTCGACGGGGTTCCTACGCAGGACATCAATAACCTGAACCCGAACGATGTGGCGACGATGCAAGTGCTGAAAGATGCAGGTTCCGCCTCTATTTACGGTTCGCGTGCTTCTAACGGGGTGGTGATCATTACCACCAAACGTGGTTCGGGCAAGGTGAAAGTGAGCTATGATATGTTTTATGGCACGCAGACCGTCCCGAAAGGCAATGTATACGACATCCTTTCTCCACAAGGCATGGCCGACCTGAAATTCCTTGCGCTTAAAAACTCCGGTGCGGCGATCAACGACGCCCAGTATGGCGCGGGTGAAACCCCGGTGTTGCCCGACTACATCGTTCCGACCGGCATGAAAGAGGGAGATGTGGATTTTTCCAAATACTATGTCAACCCCAACTACACCGACAAGGCGGATATGGATTCGTTTTACCGGATCGTAAAGGCCAACAAGCAGGGTACCGACTGGTTTCACGAAGTATTCAAAAATGCGCCGATACAAAGCCATAACCTCTCGGTGAGCGGCGGCGGGGCGCAAGGGAACTATATGTTTTCGTTCAACCACTTCAATCAGCAGGGTAACCTGATGAACACGTATCTCAAACGTTACACGGTGCGCGCCAACAGCCAGTACAATGTGACCAAGAACATTCGTGTAGGGGAAAATATTGCATTGACGCTCGTTAACAACCCACGGACCGGTATCCTGGAAGAAGGCGGCGGTATTGGTATGGCTTATCGTATGCAGCCTATCATTCCGGTGTACGATGTGCAGGGTAATTATGCGGGTTCTTTTGGTAGTGGTTTGGGTAATGCCAAAAACCCTGTGGCGATCCGCGATCGTGCACGCAACAACAAAGGCTTGACAAACTCCGTGTTTGGTAACATGTTCGCGGAAGTGGATTTTCTGAAAGATTTCAACTTCCGGACGAGTTTCGGTGGCGGCTTATTCACCTATGCCGAGAATACATTTGCCTATCCTGAATGGGAGAACTCCGAAAACGTGACCACGAACTCCTATTCCGAGCGCGTTAACTCAGGTTTCAACTGGACCTGGACCAACACGGTAAATTATGAACATTCGTTCAATGACAAGCACAATGTAAAAGTGCTTTTGGGTACCGAGGCATATAATAGCAGTTATCGGGAAGTAGGCGGTTCTACGCAAAGCTATTTCTCTTTTGACCCGAACTATACGAGCCTTTCGACCGGTTCAGGAACGCCTACCAACTTCTCCAACCGCTCGGCGGATGCATTGTTCTCCTACATCGGTCGTCTCGATTACAATTTTAAAGATAAATACCTGATCAGCGGAACGTTGCGTCGTGACGGTTCCTCGCGGTTTACTTCGCAATATGGCTGGTTCCCGGCCGTGAGCGCGGGATGGAGGCTGAAAGAGGAAGGATTCATGAGAACCGCTACCTGGCTTACCGACCTGAAAATCCGCGGTGGATGGGGCATCATGGGCAACCAGTTCAATGTGGACCCTGCGAATGCATTTACTACGTACGGTCAGAACAGAAGCTTCGCTTTTTACGACATCAAAGGAACCGGTAACAGCACAGTACTTGGCTTCCAGCGCACCCGCGTCGGTAATCCGAACGCCAAATGGGAAGGTAACGTGAACTCCAACATCGGTATCGATGCGCAACTGTTCAACGGGGCAATCGATTTCACGATCGATTACTACCAGAAAAACATCAAGGATTTGCTTTTCTCTCCTGAGCTTGCGGGAACTGTCGGACAAGGCACAGCGCCTGCGGTGAATATCGGTCAAATGAAAAATAATGGTATAGACCTTTCAATTTATGGTGAAAAAACAATCGCCAAAGACCTGAAACTAAATGCTACCGTTACGCTTACGACCTATAACAACAAGATCGTGAAGATCACCGACGGCGTGGACTACTTCGATCAGGAAGGCCGTCGTTTCAACGGCAGCACCATTGTTCGTAATGCAGTTAACCATTCGATCGGACAGTTTTTCGGGTATAATATCACGGGTTTCTGGAATACTCAGGCGGAGATCGACCAAGCCAATGCCCAGGCGGCTGAACGCACAGGTAATGCCGCTGCGGTGTATCAGAATGAGGTGAAAGTAGGCCGTTTCCGCTATCAGGATGTGAATGGTGATGGTGTGGTTACGGCCGATGACCGGACATTCCTCGGTAATCCAAGCCCTAAGTTCAGCTATGGTTTGAATATCGGTGCTACCTATAAAAACTTCGATTTCGGTATTTTCCTGTACGGGGTTCAGGGCAACCAGATCTGGAACAACCTGAAATGGTGGCATGACTTCTACACCAATTTCCAGGGCGCGAAAAGCAATACCGCATTGAACGATTCGTGGACACCCACGCATATGAATGCGACCGCTCCCATCCAGGAGAATACTGGTTCTTTCAGTACAACCAACGTGCCTAACTCTTACTACGTAGAAAACGGCTCCTACCTGCGCGCCAAAAACGCACAGATCGGCTATACGTTGCCCAAAAACATTACCCAGGCACTGAAGATCGAACGCCTGCGCGTGTATGTGCAAACCGCCAACCTGTTCACGATCACCAAATACTCGGGGCCTGATCCGGAAGTTGGACAAAGCCAGGTGGCCGGTTCTACGGCATTTGGTCTGGATGAAGGGGTTTATCCAAACACCCGCCAGTTCCTGGTTGGTTTGAATCTGACATTCTAATTCACTGTATATAAAACAGAAAGAGATGAAGACATTGAGATTTTCAAAGATAGCGCTGGTTGCGATTTTCGGACTGATATCCTATTCCTGCCAGGAGAGTTTTCTCGATAAACCCGCGCTGGGGTCGTTGTGCGATGCCCTGTTAAGCACCAAATCAGGTGTGCATAGCTTGCTCTTAGGCGCCTACGCTGCATTGGATGGTAACGGTGTGGGAGCTG
>CBIHPQ010000524.1:0-4488 GCA_966211825.1 uncultured Dyadobacter sp.
CGGGGCATTGGCTCAGAATACCGGTTCCATACTTCTGAAAAACGCTACGGTGATTGACGGTACGGGCTCCCCTGCCAGGGCAAATACCGATATTCTGGTCACTGGCGGGCAGATTACTTCTATTGAAAAGGGGATTAAGGCTAATGGAGCCCGGGAAATTGACCTGACCGGCAAGACCGTCATGCCTTCGCTCATCTGTGCGCATGCCCATGTGGGAACGCTGAAAGGAACAACCTCCTCGGCCGACAACTACACGCGCGATAACCTGCTCAGGCATCTGAAAAAATACGAGGACTATGGCGTGAGCGCAGTGCTGGCACTGGGTACCGACCGGCCGCTCATCTTCAATGGCTTTACCGACTCCACCCAGGCGGGGCTGTTGCCCGGCGCGAGACTTTACTCGGCAGGTTACGGCTTTAACACCCCCGACCCAAACCCCGGCTCGTGGATGAACCTGCTTTTACGCCCCAATACACCCGAAGAAGTACCCGCGATGATGGAAAAACTGGCGGCGGTAAAACCGACGGTCGTCAAGATATGGGTGGACGACCATGGCGGCAACGCGCAGAAAATGAAAGCGGAAATATACCAGGCAATTATTCGTGAGGCGCACAAACGCAATATCCGCGTGGCCGCCCACCTCTTTTACGTCGAAGATGCCCGCAAGCTTACCGAAGCCGGCCTCGACATCATCGCACACAGCATCCGCGACAAGGAAGTGGACCAGGACCTGCTGACTAAAATGAAGCAGAAAAATGTGACCTACATTCCTACGCTTTCGCTGGATGAATACCAGTTCGTCTACGCCGGCAACCCCGACTGGATCAACGACGCATTTTTTAAAGCCTCGCTCGAACCAGGTGTTTTCGAAATGATCACCGACAAAGCCTACGGAGAGAAAATTAAAAGCTCGCCCGATTACCAGCGGAACATGTCGGCATTCAAAACGGCCTCGGCTAATCTGAAGAAAATCCACGACGCGGGGATAAAGGTAGCCCTCGGCACCGACTCCGGTGCATTTCCCATCCGCACGCAAGGTTTCACCGAGCATTTGGAAATGGAACTGATGGTGAAAGCAGGCCTCACGCCCTCCCAGGCCGTTACGATAAGCACCCGCAACGCCGCCACCGCATTGAAAATAGACAGCGAAAAAGGTACGCTCGAAAAAGGCAAAAAAGCCGACTTCCTCATCCTCTCCGCCAATCCTTTCGACGACATCCGGAACACAAGGAAGATCGAATCCGTTTGGAAGGAAGGGAAGGAGGTTAGTAAAGGGCCTCTCCGATAACGAAATGACAGATTCTCAACAACCAAAAACATTCTTCTCAAAAGCCCAAATTCACTCCTTATCATGAAAATTAAATTCAAAAGACTTGACCACATCATGCTCTGTATCCCGCCCGGGGCGGAGCAGCAGGCGCGGGAATTTTACGGCGGCGTTCTGGGCCTCGAAGAGCTTACAGACCTCGGCTACCCGTTGCCCAATGGCGCGATCTGGTTTCAAGTGGGTGATATTCAATTACATATCCGTGCGGAGGAAGTACATAAGCTTTCGCAGCGGCATCCCGCATTTGAAGTACAAGACCTGGAAGAGGCCCGTGCGCTGCTCGCAAACCACGGCATCACCGTCAAAAACGAAAGCAAAATCCCCGACCGCAACCGCTTCTCATTCCGCGACCCATTCGGTAACCGCATCGAACTGATAGAGATGATTGCCTAAAAAACAGGGACCACGCCCCCGGCGCAGCCCCTGCCTGCATAGAATTGCGATGTCAAAATCGCTACGACGCAATGTCGGTGTATGGATTGCTGATCGTCACCACCTCCTGGTTGATGAACTGGATCAGGTTCTCGTTCAGGCGCTCCTTGTGCGTGATGAACAGGCCGTGCGGGGCGCTTTCATAAATAATGTATTCGGCACCGGGCAGCATGGCGGAGGTACGGTCGCTGCTGGCCTCGATCGGCACCGTCTTGTCGGATTCACCATGAATGATCAGCACCGGCACGTCGAGCAGCGACACTTCATTACGGAAGTCGGTAGAACTGAAACTGCGGATACATTGTGTGGTAGCGCGGCCCGAAGCTTGCAATGCCAGCATACTGTGCCAATGCAGCAGCTCATCGCTTACTGCATTGTTGAGCAATGAGTTACCGTAAAAATCTTTGGCAAAACCTGCCAGGAACTTCGGCCGGTCGTCCTCGACATCTTTGACAAATCCATCAAACATTTCCTGCGGTAACCCCTCCGGATTGTCGTCGGTTTTCAGCATATAGGGAACCACCGAGCTAATGAGAACGGCCTTGGAAACTCTGCTGCTGCCATATTTGCTCAGATAACGTACCACTTCACCGCCTCCCATCGAAAACCCGACCAGCGTCACATCGTTGAGGTCCAGCTCGTCGATCACCGATTTGAGGTCGGCAGCGAGCGTATCGTAATCGTAGCCATTCCACGGCTTGTCCGACTTCCCGAACCCGCGGCGGTCGTAACCGATGCAGCGAATCCCGTGTTTGGGCAAAACATTGAACTGGTATTCCCACATTTCATGGCTCAACGGCCATCCGGAAATGAATATGACGGGCTTCCCCTGCCCGACCTCGTGCACAAAAAGTTTGACCGGCTCGGCGCCTATTCCCGTTTTTGATTCTATAAATACCATGACGTTTTCTTTTTAGGTTATAGTTGATGGTAAACTTCAACCGCTGGCCTGAAAAGACCTGTGCCAATTGGTTGATCGGGGAAAACGAACCTGTGAGCATGGCCGGGCGAACCTTGGATGATGCACGCAATTGGGGACGGACCTGAACATCGGGGAGCAACGTCAGCAAATGATTATCCCCGGACAAATGCCGACATATTTAGTTAACGAAAAGCGAAAAAGCAGTAATTGGAAAAAGTAATCCTAAATTTGCAGTCACATTCGACGCAGAAGACGTTCACTTGATGTTAAAATTTGTTTACGGTTTTTTAATTGCTATTGTCATTCTTACGGGGATTACCGAGGTTGTATTAAGGGTAAAATATGGCTTTTGTAACTCACCGCTCTACGTATCCGATCCTGATTTTGAATACATATACGCACCCAACCAGGACGTAAAAAGGTTCGGCCAGATCCTGCGTACCAACAGCCTCTCCATGCGGAATGAGGAAGTGCTGCCTACCGACAGCCTGGTGATATTGCTGATCGGCGACTCGGTCGTCAACGGCGGCAGCCTTACCGATCAGGACAGCATTGCTTCTACCTTGCTTGAAAAACGGTTTTTAAAGGATTTCAACAAAAGGGTCCGTGTGCTGAACATTTCTGCAGGATCCTGGGGACCTGATAATATCGCCGCTTACCTCAAAAAATACGGTACTTTCAATGCCAAACTCATGTGCCTCGTAACGAGCAGTCACGACGCCCACGACATCATGTCGCACCAAAGCCCGGTGGGTATCGATCCCGGATGGCCTAACAAGCAGTATAAAGTGGCGCTTTACGAGCTTTGGGACCGCTACCGTTGGATCTTCTTCTATTATATGGACACGATTTTCCTGTCACCTGAGCCAGAGAAGAAAGATGAAAATATAGCCATCATCAAACCCGACGTGACCGACAGCGCACATGTAGCCTCGGACGCGAAGGCGGTGGAAGACACGGTGGAAGCCCAGAAACTCAACGACGCCGGCATACGCAAGCCCGGCCTGACGTTTAACCCGGGTTACGAGCAGCTTTATGAGATTGCGCAGAAGAACAACATTCCGATGTTCATATACCTGCACCCGGAAATTTCCGAGATCGACCTGGGGCATTTCAATGACCAGGGGCAGGAAATCATCGGATTTGCCAAAGACAAAAATATCAGGCTGATAGACGAATTTCAGTTTGGGGTTTCGAAGAAAAACTACCGCAAAATGGATGTTGTCCATTTCAACAGTCGCGGGCAGGTATTTCTGGCCGATAACCTGTATCCTTTGTTTCAGGAATATCTTAATCTTCGGAAATGATGCGCGTACTGATTGTTCACAACCAATTATGGGCGCATTACAAATCAAAGCTTTTCAGCGAGATCGATCTGGCTATCAAGCGGACTGATCCGACGGACGAACTGCTCGTGGCGCAGATCGCGTTGTACGAGGCCAGCCGGAAAGTAATGCAAAATGACGATTCGATCATTTATGATTATCCTTACAAAGTTCTCTTCAAACGCAGCCTGGATCAGGTCAGCTTTGGGGAGCGGCGCGAGGCACTTTTCAGGATTTTTGATGCCTACCAACCCGACGTGCTTAATATCACCGGCTATTTCGACTGGGCACAGGTGCTGCTGATGTTCTATGCCCGCTGGAAGGGCGTGAAAGTGGTAATATCGTCGGAATCGTCCTCGGCCGACCACAACCGGTCGGCGTGGAAAGAGTGGATCAAGAAAATGATTGTGAGCCGCGCCAACGCATTTTTTTGCTTTGGTAAAACATCGGCAGAATACCTGGAAAAGCTGGGTGTGGCTGAA
>CBIHPQ010000525.1:0-4487 GCA_966211825.1 uncultured Dyadobacter sp.
GTTGTTGAAAAACAGGTTTCAATCAAAACTTCCCAACGTCGGGACTACGATTTTTACAAAAATGTCGGCCCTGGCCGAAGAGCATAAGGCGCTGAACCTCGCGCAGGGCTTCCCCGAGTTTGACTGTTCGCCGGATTTGCAGGGGCTGGTTGATAAATACGTGCGGTCGGGTAAAAACCAGTACGCACCGATGCCCGGCGCATTGCCGTTGCGGGAGGCGATCGCTAAGAAGACATTTGAAGCGTCCGGATTGGAGTACCATCCTGTGACCGAAATTACCATCCCGAGCGGTGCTACGGAAGCATTGTTCGTGGCGATCAGCACGGTGGTGCATCCGGGCGACGAAGTGATCGTTTTTGAACCTGCATATGATAGCTATGTGCCGGCTATTGAGCTCAATGGCGGTATCCCGGTTTATATTACGCTCGACCCTCAATACGAATCCATCGACTGGGAAGCGGTGAAGGCGCGCATTACCGGAAAAACGCGCGCGATCATCGTCAATACGCCACACAATCCGACTGGGAAGGTCTGGGCAGGCGCGGACCTGCGGGCGCTTGCCGCGCTCGCGGAAGAACATGATCTGACCGTGATCAGCGACGAGGTGTATGAATACATTGTTTTTGATGGCCGGGATCATATTTCGGTAGCGTCTATCCCTTCGCTGGCGGAACGCAGCTTTGTTTGCGGTTCGTTCGGGAAGACGTTTCACACGACGGGCTGGAAACTCGGTTTTTGCCTCGCCCCCGCCCATTTAACCGCGGAGTTTCGGAAAATCCACCAGTTCCTGGTTTTCAGTGTCGTGACACCGTTTCAATTTGCCGTAGCGGAATATCTGAGCGAGCCGGAGCATTACCAGTCGCTATCTGCATTCTACGGGCGCAAGCGGGATTTGTTCAACGATGCTATCAAGGATATTGGTTTTGTGCTTAAACCATCCGAAGGCAGCTTTTTTCAGAATGTATCCTATGCCAACCTTTCCGATGAAAACGACCTCGCCCTCGCCGAGCGCCTGACCAAAGAAAACGGTGTAGCTTCTATTCCCGTCTCGGCATTTTACGCAGGAGCGACGGATTTTAAAACGCTTAGGTTTTGCTTTGCCAAGAATGACGATACATTGCTGAAAGCCGCAGGATTGCTGAATAAGGTAAATTGGTAACCAGACCTGCTATTTCTTGAACAGCAATGCCTTAATCGGCTGAATCCGCGTGATAATGAGCGTTGGAATGAGCAGGATTGCGGCCGTGATGATAACGGTTACGACATTGACCATCGCGAAAATTGCCCAGTCGAACACAATCGGGACGGTGTACATGTAGTAATTGGCCGGGTCGAGGGGGATGAGTTTGAACTGGTATTGCAGCCAGCACAGCAACAATCCGGCGATATTTCCGATGACAATCCCTTTGCGTACCATATCGAGCCCGACCTGGAAAAAGATCATCCGGATCTGCCGGTTGGGGCTTCCCAGCGTTTTGAGCAGTCCGATCAGCGGCGTTCTTTCCATGATCATGACCAGTAATATCGAAATCATATTGAAGCACGCCACAAACAGGATGAGCGTCAGGAAAACGGCCGTGTTACGGTCCAGTAATATCAGCCAATCGAATATCTGGGGGAAAATGCTGGTTACTTTTTGCAAATAAAGGCCCGGCGGAAGTTCCCTGCGGAGCTTGTGGGTAACGAGGTCGAGATCGCGGAAATCCTTGAGGTAAATTTCATACGTGCCGACGGAATCCGCGCCCCAGCCATTCAGCCTCTGAACGAGCCCGATATCCCCGAGAATCAGGTTATTATCAAATTCCTCCATTTCAGTTTCGTAAATGCCGGCGACCACCAGTTTTCGTGGCCGGGGAGGGTTCTGGAGCGAGTACATGATCACATCGTCACCGGTTTTCAGCCGCATTTGCGAGGCAATCTTCTGGCTGATGAGGATTTGCGATGAATAGCCGTATTTGATAGAGGACGAATCGTTGCGTTCGATCAGCTTGCCTGCTACGAGGTTGTGCCTGAACGTTTCCCAGTCATAATCTTTTCCTACACCTTTGAGAATCACTCCCTTGATTTCGTCCGGCGTTTTCAGGATTCCCGATTTGTGCGCCACGGCCTGCCAACGCTTTACTTCCGGAATCCCGGGCAGTATTTCCGACACCGGATTTTTCAAAGGCAGCGGTCCTTCTTCGTAAGTATTGCCTTGTGAAAAGGAATTTATATTGATATGCGCGCCAAAAAGGAATATTTTTTGCTGGATGGTTTGCTTGAAACCGAGCAATACCGCGAACGCGATGATTCCTACTGCAATGCCGATTGCGATGCTGGCCACGCCGATCCGCGAAACTGTCGCAGAAAATGATCCTGCTTCGTTATGGCGTATCCGTTTGGCGATGAATGAGGGGAATTGCAAGAGGAATCTGTTCTTTAAATAAGTTGTTGACAAAAATAGGAAAAAACCTTAGCGGTTCGAAAAAGGCATTTTTTTATTAAGTTGCCTGTCTTGATTTATCTCAAAGAAATTATCGGACCGAAAAAACATACTACTGTCCATGCCATTGATCAAAGTTGCTTCCGGAGTTGTAAACCAGACACCCACGGCCTGGGAGGCCAATACCCGAAATATCGTCGACGCGATTAAGGAAGCCCGGAAACAGGACGTAAGCCTGTTGTGCCTTCCCGAACTGTGTATTTCCGGCTACGGCTGCGACGACTATTTTTTCGCGCCCGACATGGTTGAACAGGCACAGCGCTGCCTGCTCGAAATCGTGGAGGAAACTGCCGGAATGATCGTGGCGGTGGGCTTGCCGCTGCGGCATAATGGCAGTTTGTACAATACAGCCTGCCTGATTTCCAACAAACAGATTGCCGGCTTTTATTGCAAACAGAACCTGGCGAATAATGGCATTCACTATGAGGCGCGGTGGTTCCGGCCCTGGCAGCCGGGCGTGGTGGAAAGCATTGAGGTTAACCAAATGTTTTACCCGATCGGCGATGTGATTTTCGACATCGCCTCAGGCCCGATCCTGGGCGGTTCGCATGGTGTGAAGATTGCATTTGAAATTTGCGAGGACGGCTGGGTCGCCAACCGTCCCGCGCGCAGGCATTACGAGCGTGGTGTGGATATTATCCTGAACCCTAGTGCGAGCCATTTTGCATTCAACAAGTTTATGGTGCGTGAAAAGCTGGTTGTGGACGCTTCCAGGTCGTTTTCATGTAGTTATATTTATACAAATCTCCTTGGTAATGAGGCCGGAAGGGCTGTTTACGACGGCGATGCAATGATTGCCTCCAATGGCGATCTGCTGGCATCGAGCCCCCGTTTCAGCTATGATGATTACGTGATCACAACAGCCGTTATCGATACGGAATATACCCGTTTAAGCCAGGTACAGAGCAAAATCGCGACGCCCTCGAAAGAGCGGACGTGGCGCGTGAGTGCGCGGTATGATTTCCCGGATATTGAGCCGGTGGCACCGCAGGTTCCGGATATCGAGCCTTTTGAAAAAGGAGGTGCATTGAAGGAAGAGGAGTTCGCGCGTGCGGAATGTCTTGCATTGTTTGACTACCTGCGGAAAAGCCGTTCAAATGGGTTTACCATATCGCTTTCCGGCGGCGCGGATTCATGTGCATGCACCGCTTTGTGCGGGTTAATGATCCGGCTGGCCGATGAAAGTATCGGTATGGACCGTTTCAAGCAGAAATTGTCCTACATTAAAGACATTCAGTCTGCCAAAACAGAGGAGGATCTTGCCAAAGTTTTGATCCACAATATTTACCAGGGAACGGAAAACAGTTCTTCCGATACGCTGGAATCCGCACAGTCCCTGGCGGAATCGATCGGTTCTACTTTTTATAATGTGAATATCAATGGCCTTGTCGAAACTTATAAAGGACTGATTGAGGGCCAGATCGGCCGGAAACTGACCTGGGAACAGGACGATATCGCCTTGCAGAATATCCAGGCACGGGTACGCGCCCCGGGTGTGTGGCTGCTGACCAACCTGGCGAACCACCTGCTGCTCGCGACCTCCAATCGCTCGGAAGCGGCCGTGGGATATGCGACGATGGATGGCGACACGGCCGGCAGCATCAGTCCGCTCGCGGGTATCGACAAGCATTACCTGCGTCAATGGCTCCGCTGGCTCGAAACGGCGGGCTGCGAGGTAAAGGGCAAGCATATTCGCATCGAAGGGTTGAAAAAAGTGAACAGCCTGCAACCTACGGCAGAGCTCAGGCCGCTGGCACAAACCCAGACGGACGAGGCCGATTTGATGCCTTATGAATTTTTGAATGATCTGGAAGCGCTCGCTATCAGGGACAAAAAGTCGCCTGTGGAGTCATACAGGAACCTTTATGTCCGTTACAAAGGCATTTACACCGTCGAACAGTTGTTGGGCTGGACAGAGCGTTTCTTCAAGCTATGGAGCCGCAACCAGTGGAAACGCGAGCGTTATGCGCCATCATTCCACCTCGACGACCGCAACCTCGACCCG
>CBIHPQ010000526.1:0-4473 GCA_966211825.1 uncultured Dyadobacter sp.
GGCGGGGCAGTCATACCGATCGCGCCCACGACGAGCACTGACAACCCGGCCAGCGGGCCGAGGTCGGATGTTTCCGGAATGCAGAAGAACAGCACGTAGGAAACGAAATAATAGAGCACCCAGATGAGGATGGTACTGAAAATAAAAAGTCCCGGGGTGCGCAGCTTGCGAACGCTCAGCAGCCCTTCCAGCATTCCCTGGGCAAAGCCGACGATCTTCGAAATGAGCGCATTCTGCTGCAATTTGTTCCTCAATGCTGCATTCCTGAAGATGACGATACTTACGACGGCAACCGCCAGCAGCGCTACAACGAGAATGCTCAGCAGCATCCCGCTACCGGAGCCGCTACTTTGGCCTCCGCCTATTTTGCTTTGGAAAAAATCAGTGAAAAAAGTGCTTAGCCTGTCGAATTCGAGGATGAAATTGAGCCCGATCATGATCAGGAGGATGAGCACATCAAATATCCTTTCGGCCACCACCGTGCCGAAGCTGAGGCTTACGGGAATGCGTTCCAGCCGGTACAGTGTTCCGCAACGGGTAACCTCGCCCATCCGCGGCACAATGTAGTTGGCAAAATAACCGGTAAGGACCGACATCGTGCTGTTCACAATGCCGGGCTTGTGGTCGAGCGGCTCGATGAGCATTCCCCAGCGCCATGCCCGCGTAATGTGCGCGCACAGGAGGCAAAAGCAGGATACGGCGATCCACCGCCAGTCGGATTTGGCAAAACGGTCGAGCATTTCGCTCAGGTTGATATCTTTAAATACAAACCAGAGCAGACCGCCTGCCAGAACAAGCGAGATGGTGTAACGCAGTATATTTTTCATGCTTTGCTAATATTGATGTATAGTGCAGGTACAATGCGGAGGTTAGCCTACCAGGTGATTGTTATGGTCAGGAAAAACCACCATTGGCTTGAAAGTCTTTGCCTCTTCCTGGGTCATGCTGCCGTAGGCGATGATGATGATGATATCGCCGATCTGCACCCTACGGGCCGCAGCGCCATTCAGGCAGATCATACCCGAGCCCCGCTCGCCTTTGATAACATATGTGACAAAACGTTCACCATTATTATTGTTCACAATGTGGACCTGTTCATTCTCTATAAGCCCCGCGGCGTCGATCAGATCCTCGTCGATCGTGATGCTGCCAACGTAGTTCAATTCCGCCTGAGTCACCTTAACCCGGTGAATCTTCGATTTCATTACTGTGATTTGCATTACCCGGTGGTATTGGTCTAAATGAAATGCATTACCCCCGCAAAGTTACAGGAATAATACCCAGCCATCAAAACGTAGCGGCCGGGCGGGTGGTTCCCGCGCGCACATGCGGGAGATTTATTCACGTAAATGGCCTGAAATGCAGCCATTCATCGTATTTCAAGTAATATTTGAAATGACTCTATACATGATGTTTCGTAAGAACATTATTATATTTAAGCGGGATTTAATAGTATTTGATCTTCAATAGAAACTTATTCCTTTCATCTATATTAATCTACTTTATTTTTTTATTACCAAAACCGATGAGTACAGAAAACAAACCGAAAGACGTTAGCCGCCGGGACTTTATTCAAAAGTCGTCCGCAGCGGCCATAGGAAGTTTCTTCATTGTACCCCGCCACGTGCTGGGGAAAGGATATAAAGCCCCCAGCGACAAGCTGAATATCGCCGGTATCGGTGTGGGCGGAAAAGGTTTTTCTGACACAAACAATGCATGGAACAAAGGCGCCGAAAACCTGGTAGCACTTTGCGACGTGGACTGGGGACAGGCACAGGTGAAGAAAAACTTCGAGCTGCACCCTGACGCGAAGAAATACAAGGATTTCCGCAAGATGTTCGATGAAATGGACAAGAGCATCGATGCCGTAACCGTTTCGACTGCCGACCACATGCACGCGATCATCGCGATGGCGGCTATGCAGCGCGGCAAGCACGTGTATGTACAAAAACCCCTTACCCACGATATTTACGAGGCCCGTATGCTCACCGAAGCTGCGCGCAAATACAAAGTAGTAACTCAAATGGGTAACCAGGGAGCATCTAACCCTGCGCAGACCCAAATGAAAGAATGGTTTAACAAAGGCCTCATCGGTAACGTCCACGAAGCGCACGTGTGGACCAACCGTCCCGTGTGGCCGCAAGGCATTCCCGTTCCGACCGGTAAGCATGAGGTGCCAGCGGATATCGATTGGGAACTGTGGGTAGGCTGTGCCGACTGGGTGGATTACAACCCGGCATGGCACCCGTTCAAATGGCGCGGCTGGTGGAACTTCGGTACCGGTGCATTGGGCGACATGGGTTGCCACCTGATCGACCCGGCGTTCCGTACGCTTGGCCTGGGTTATCCAACTGAACTGGAATGCTCGGTAGGACAAGTGTTCATCAAAGACTGGACTGCGGAATATATCCCGGAAGGCTGTCCGCCATCGGCACGGGTACAATTGAAATTCCCTGCTAACAAAGTGAACAAATCGGAAGTGACGCTTACCTGGCATGATGGCGGCTTGCGCCCATTCCACCCGGATTTGATCCCTGCCAACGAACCGCTGGGCGAACCGGACAGCAGCAACGGTGTGCTGCTCATTGGTGAGAAAGGAGTTATGACCTGCGGAACTTACGGTATCGCTCCGAAAGTGTACCTGAAAGACGGCACCAAGCTGGAATATAAGCAGGGCGATTTCGGTAACAAGTACACGCCAATGCCGGAATTCGGACACCACGTGTCATGGTCCGACGCTTGCAAGGCTGGTTTCAACAGCAAAGAGCACAAGGCGCTTACTTCTTCGTTCGATTATGCCGGTCCGTTGACTGAGACTGTGATTATGGGTAACCTCGGTATCCGCAGCTACAACCTCCGCACTGCGAAGGCCGATGGCAAAGGATTCGACTACCCGGGCCGCAAGAAACTGTTGTGGGATGGTAAAAACATGAAGATTACCAATTTCGACGAAGCAAACCAGTTCGTACAACGCAAATACCGCGGCGATTGGAAATTGTCATAAAAACAGAAAGAAGGCTCCGAAAGGGGCCTTCTTCGTTTTGTTGAGTAAACTAAAAAATGATATTGTCGATCAGCCTCACCGGGCCGAGGAAAGTTGCTACGCAGATGGCATTCGAGCCCGCCGGGCCTATTTTTTCAATGGGGAGCAGAGTTTTGATATCTATTACCTCGAAATAGTCGAGGGTAAACTCTTTGATCTTCTCAAATTCCCTTTTTGCCCAACCAATCACTTCGCTTACCTTTTTACCTGCACCGAGATCTTCGCCGGACGCGGCAAGAATGCGGTAAATATGGGGCGCGATCGCGCGATCAGCGGCATTTAAACGGGTATTTCGCGACGACATGGCCAGTCCGTCCTTTTCGCGAACGGTAGGGCATACCACCAGTTCCAGTCCGAATGCGAGATCGCGCACGAGCTGGCTTACTACCGACACCTGTTGCAGGTCTTTTTGCCCGAAATAGGCGCGGTGCGGCCTCACGATATTAAAGAGTTTGGAGACGACGATGCCGACACCGTTAAAATGGCCCGGACGCGATGCGCCTTCCATGACGGTTTCCAGCGCTCCGAAATCCATTTTGAGCACGGCCTGTTCTGGATACATTTCGTCTACCGAAGGTGCGAAAAGGGCCGAGCAGCCTGCTTTGTCGAGCATTGCGTGGTCTTCGTCGAATGTCCTCGGGTACTTGGCCAGGTCTTCGGCGTTATTGAACTGTGTCGGGTTCACAAAAACACTGCAAACGACAACCTCATTATCCTTCCTGGCGGCTTCGATCAGCGAAATATGGCCTGCGTGAAGGGCTCCCATGGTGGGCACCAGACCGACGGTTTTTTGCTGTAAAATTTGTTGATCGAGGAACTGTCGGAGGCTTTTGACCGAAGTGAATACTTCCATGTAAATTCTGAAATCTGAGGGAGTAACCTGTGCGCTACCACTGCTTTTCAATATAATGCAGTGTTTATGGGCGGTTACGGAAACATTAGGATAGAGAAATCCCAAACTGGGCGCAATATGACAATTAGTTTGGAATATCTTTTGAAATTGCCATTTTTTTTGTATAATTTTGCAAAACTTTTTTTCACAAACTGCTAAAAGATCTATGGAGAAACTACGAATTTTGTATGTAGCCAGTGAAATCAATCCCTTCCTCCAAACAACTGATGTTGCCGATTACGTAAGAAAGCTTCCTCAGGCAATGCAGGAAAGAGGAGCAGAAATCAGGATACTCGTTCCGCGTTTCGGTCTTATCAACGAACGCAAAAACAGGCTTCATGAAGTAGTTCGACTGTCAGGAATCAATATTACCGTAGGAGATGAAGAAAAGCCGCTGATCATCAAAGTAGCTTCGATTCCAAATGCGAAGTTGCAGGTCTATTTTATAGATAATGATGACTACTTCCATCGCAAATCCGTTTTCTTCGATAAGGAAAATAACTTTTTCGATGACAACGACGAGCGTGCGATCTTCTTT
>CBIHPQ010000527.1:0-4455 GCA_966211825.1 uncultured Dyadobacter sp.
TAGGGAGCTCTTATCCAACCGACTTTTTACGCTTAAATTGACCAAATTTGAAGAAGAGCTTGAATTTTCAGTTGAGAGAATACGTGATATTCCAACCTTTTATGATAAGACCGAATTTTGCTATTATGAGCTCAGTGATGACGATGGACCAAGACTGATTTACGAATTTTGTCGAAACATACCGTTCAAGTCAAAATACAAAAATAGGGATGTTAGAATCGATCAAGATCTTCTTAGGGAGATTTTGACGCTTCTCAAAATGGATACTATGGTAAGCAAGGTACGTTATTCAACACGAGTTAGTAGCTATGGGCCCGCTACTTATATAGACGATCAACTTTTTTTGCCAAATGTTACTTTGGGATCTCATGTGTTAACGTCGGACTTGACTTTGAGGTCGGAGCTTTCTAGAATGTTGAAGTTTAGGTTTTTAAGTTTAGACGTAAAACGCTCGTTTGTTGACCTTACACGTGCATTGTTTACCGTGCTTGACGGAAGTCACAGAGAAAAGGTTAACAAAATTTCGAGCGAAACTTTTCCTCTTGTTGTTGGGATGTTGAAGTCAATAATTTTTAACTCCATTACTGTTAATGACGCACCGATGGTTCGATTTAGAATTAGGTATGACGATTTTTTGTTAAACGAAAGTGATCAGCTTCTCTAAAGCTTTGTGGCCATGTATTGTCGGATGTGTTTCAGCTTGTATTTTTCGAAGTCGCATGGCCCTGTATTTAGCGCTGAACGGAATATAGACTGGTGCGGTTCGAGCCTAAGTCTAAGATGTGCTAGTCCAAGACGACATTGTATTTCATTGCTCGATGTTAGTATGTTGTGAATGAGTGCCCCTAGTGAGTCCAGTCCAGCTCAGCTTTGGGTACTCACCAACAACTCCCTAATATCCACCTTCAAATACACCGAAATCTCGTAAAGCATCTCCAAAGAAGGCTGAGCATCATTGGTGCACCAGCGGGAAACAGTAGATTGCGCTTTTCCAAGATCCTTGGCTAGATCTTTACTAGTCTTTCCTTTTTCATGTAGTAATATCTTTATTCTGTTAAGGCGCATAATTAGCGGTGAATGCATATTTTATGCTATCTAACGCTATTTCGGAATTTAATCAACCTGGTAAAAACGCTCAATTTTTGGCAAAAAATATTGTTTTACATCATATTTGTTACTTTATTCGCTATGTAATTGATGTAAAACAATATTCTATGACACACGAAAAAAAATCTTCCAACCCTGCCGAGCGGCAGTTAACCGTCTATCGAAAATACGTTCCGCGCGCATGGTACAAGTACGCGGTCATGCCCGAGATCAGGCTCTGCGGCAAATGGCTGCATGAAGCAGGTTTTGAATGCGGCGACGAAGTGACGGTGCGGTGTTTTGGGAATAAATTGGAGATTACCTTGAACCCGGAAGAGGAGGCGGAACCTGCGCCAGTTCGGAAGCGATAACGCGGAAATTACGGTCGCGGCACTTCGGCAACTGGATATTTAATGGTATTATGCGGAAAAATCGGTGTCGCTTTATGAAGATTTTTCTGCCTCTTGTTTTCTGCATGATCGTTTTTTCGGTGAGCGGTCAGTCCTTGCCTCAGGGCGATTTAAAAGTGTTTTCCAAAAACGATTTCAAAATTTCCTATCCATCGGCATGGCGCGTCGACACGTCCGGTACCATGAACTCGAAGGTGTTTTTCTTTTCGCCGCTGGAAGGTCCCGAAGATAAATTCAGCGAAAATCTGAATGTGATGGTCCAGAACCTGGCCGGGCAGCCGATTGATATTCAGAAATATAAGGAGATATCGGAGCAGCAGATCAAGGTGATGTTCAGCGATGGTAAAATGGAGGAATCGAAAGTGGTGAACGCCAATGGCCGTGAAGAGTACCATCTGGCCTACGAGTTTTCGCAGGGGATATTCAGATTGAAGGTATTGGCGATATGCTTTATCCAAAACGACGATGCCTACCTGGCAACCTTTACCAGTGAAGCGTCCAAATTTGACCGTTACCGGGCGACTGCGGAGAAGATGCTGGGGGCGTTTGCGTTGAAGTGAGAGGCAAGAGGCCTTCGATCGCTATGGCGATAAGCGAATGCACCTGCAAAGAAAAATCCCTTCGAAGATCAAAGATGCAGCTCCACATCCATGCTAACATGAAGAATGCGGATAATTTCGATGATCTGTTCGGAGGGCTTTCGGAAGAAGATATTATGCTTGACACAAAGGGTTTTATAATACCCCTTTCGAACCGCGTCGATTGGTTTGGCCTTCGCTCTGCCGTCCGCAATGGCTTGGAAGCAACTGAATAATCCATCAAGATACTTTTCCGCCTGCTCCACCGACCAAGTGTTTTCGGTATAATCCCAAATATCTTCCAAGTCAGATTCGGCTCGACGAGCCAGGCGATATGATCCCATTTACGATTTCCTTTTTGTCCGCATTCTGGCTTTAAATTCCTCCGGGTCGAAGTCTTCCGCCCAGCCGCTTTGCTCGCCTTCTGCTAATGCCTGCCTCAAAAACTTCAATTTTTCTTCTTCTCTTTCAAGCAACCGAAGACCAGCCCTTACAACCTCACTCGTGGAGGCATAACGGCCGGTTTCAATCTGATTTTGAATAAATGTATCAAAATGAGGACCGATGGAAATGGATGTGTTCTTCGTCATGAAAAATCGTGCTGAGTTACTGATTTAATAAAAGTACCAAAAATTGGTAACGTTTACGCAAAAAAAATCCCTCCGGAGATTGGAGGGAGGGGGCGTTGTTCGGTATGGACTGTCTTCGACCGCCGGGCGGCCCCGTTCGCTCAGATTGACGTTGTTCGGTACGGACTGTCTTCGACTGCGCTCAGACTGACATCCACTAATTGTCACGCTGAGCGCAGTCGAAGCGCATACCCAATGTCACTTCACCGTATACCAATCCCTAACCCGCACATCAATCTTGTTATCCTTCTCATTGACAAGCTTTTTGAATGCCTCGGTATCACTGAACCCATTCTGGCCGCGATAATGGTAAGGATAAACCACCTTCGGTTTGAATGCCAAAACAGTAGTGGCAGCCTCGTTGATATCCATCGTATAAGGCAAATTCATGCAAACAAACGCCACATCAATGTTTTTCAAGGCTTTGATTTCCGGAATGCCCGATGTGTCGCCGCTGAGGTAAACCGATTTGCCGCCCAATTTGAGGACATAGCCGTTACCGCGACCTTTGGTGTGGCGCGAATCTGCGGTTTCAGGGAGGTTGTACATCGGGATGGCGGTGATGCTGATACCGAGCTTTTCCGTGGTTTGGCCATTGGCGAGGACGGTGGTTTTGGCTTTCAATGCGTCGGACATTTTATCGACTACGGCTTGTGGGGCGACGATGATTGTGTTCGCCAGATCGAGGGCGTCGAGCGAGGCTGGGTCGAAATGGTCGCCGTGAATGTCGGTGATCACGATTAGGTCGGGTTTGGCGATGCCTTTGAAGGTCTTGTCGCCCTGGTAAGGGTCTGCGTAAATGGTTTTGCCGTTCCAGGTCAATGCGAGCGTGGCGTGGTTGAGCGGCTGGATTTTGAGCGGACCATTGGAGGTCGGAATATCGTCAGGTTTGGGAAGTTGGGCCCAGCAAAGCGAGACCGCGAACAGGAGTAAAAGTGTGAACGTAGTTTTCATCATGTGTTTCATTTTTAGTTGATCAAATTTAGGGTTTGCCGGACGTCAATCAAGCTTTACGATAATTTTTCATTGCTTTTTAATCGCGAAGTGAAAGAACTGGCTAGCTTGCAAGTAGATCGGTTACAGCTTACTCAAATGACTGGATATTGTAAAGTAGCGCCGCGATGGGCGCGGTTTGTGTTCTGTTTTATATCAATGCTCATAGCTAGTCGTGCCCATGAGGCGCTGGCCCAGGAGTTTGTTGTAGCGCCGTTTAATTTAAATATCCAAAATGGCTCCTACACGCTCGCAAGTATAAATGCGAAGGCACTGGCGGAAGTGAAAACGGAAATTCCGCCTCAGACTTTCATGCAAAAGCCTGATCCGAATTTATCGCTCCTATATCCGCAGTCGGGCGGTATTTTGCTTTTTAAGTCAAAGAATTTGAAAGATTTAACCAATGTAGCGGGCAAGCTGACCGGCCCGTCTATGGCTGTGGTTGATACCATTTTTTACAATCAGGTTTATGTCCAGAAAAGTGTTAATGGCGAAGACTATTCTTTTGATATGTGTTATTCTTTACTGATTAATGGCAAGCGTTACTATACCGATTTCCGGCCGCACAATTTTGTCTATTTTCGCTATCCGTTGGTATATCACAAGCAGCTTTTGATGGTGGCCGCGCAAGACATGGGCTACGATGTGTACGCCGACAAAGGCTATCCCGAACATTTCCACATCGCCGTTTTCGACATGCAAAATGGCGGGATCAAAACCCGTTTCGTGAGCGAGGAATTACCATTTCATTATGGCAAC
>CBIHPQ010000528.1:0-4454 GCA_966211825.1 uncultured Dyadobacter sp.
GCCTTGGATGTATTTAAAAAGAACCTCGAAGCACAGCAGAAAAATATCACCGAGACGGGCGAAAAGGAGCTTACGGCACAGCTGGCCGGTCATTTTGAAAAGCTGAGGGCCAATGTACGCGACAAGGAAACGGTGGAGCTGATCCGCAATGATGCCCTCGAAATTATGAGCGTCAACCTCGACGCGATCAACCGCAAGAGCCATATCGCAGCCCAGACGGCCAGGAGTTCGATGGTTTGGATCGGCATTACGGGTACATTGTGCTTTATAATTGCATTCACATTGTTTGTAAACCTGCCCGGCAATATCGCCAACCCGATCCGCGAGCTTACCGAGAGTATCCGCCAGATCGCCAACGAGAACTATACGGAAAGGGTGCATTTCGGGAGCCGCGACGAGTACGGCCAGCTTGCGCAATCATTTAACACCATGGCCGAAAAGCTGGAAGAATATAACAGCAGTAACCTGGCCCGGCTGATGATCGAAAAGAAGCGGGTAGAAACGCTGATCGACAATATGCACGACCCGGTGATTGGTCTCGACGAAAACCGGAAAGTGATTTTTGCCAATGAGGTGGCCAGGAAGGTTACCGGTTTGCAGGCAACCGAGCTGGTGGGCCGCGATGCGTCGGAGGTGGCATTACACAACGACCTCGTTCGTTCGTTGGTCAAAGACATTTTTGACCCCCAGGCGAAGGGTACCGGGCAGAATGCCGCCATCAAGATTTACGCCGATGAGAAGGAGAGCTACTTTGAAAAAGAATATGTCGATATCTCGATCGTCCCGACGGGGGAGCAGCAGCCGCGGTCCATTGGCCATGTGATCATTCTGCGGAATGTGACGCCTTACAAAGAACTGGATTTTGCCAAAACCAATTTCATTGCCAACGTCTCGCATGAGCTGAAAACGCCTATTTCTTCCATTAAAATAACCCTGGACCTGCTGCGGAACGAGCGCGTGGGTGCCACCAACGATGAACAGCGCGGCTTGCTCGACAGCATCCGCGAGGACGCCGACCGGCTTCTGAAGATCACCGGCGAGCTATTGAACATTACGCAGGTCGAAAGCGGCAAAATCCAGCTCAATATAGCCGGAACATCGCCTGGCGAGATCGTCCGGTATGCCGTTGCCGCTAATGAGACCCAGGCCGAAAGCCGCGATATCAGCCTTCAAATAGTAGATAATGACGTGCATTCGGGCGTGTTGGTCGATTCCGAGAAGACCGCCTGGGTCCTTACTAACCTGATTTCCAATGCTATCCGCTATTCCTATGACCATTCCAGCATCCAGATCACGCTTTCAGAAGACGAGGATGCAGTGAAAATCGCAGTCAGGGATAATGGGCAGGGCATTTCGCAGGAATATAAAGGCAAAATATTCGACCGCTATTTCCGCGTGCCGGGCTCTACCAAAGAAGGCACCGGCCTCGGCCTGGCGATCAGCCGCGAATTTATGGAAGCCCAGGACGGCAAGCTCACAGTCGAAAGCGAATTGGGCGCTGGGAGCACCTTCACGATCGCATTGAAAAAGGCCGTCTGACACGCATTACTCGACTACGCGCACGCCAACGTACGAGGACGCCTCACCCGAAAGGTAAACGCGGTGCGTTGCTTTCTGGAAATCGGCGTCGTTGGCCTTGTAAATGTTTACAAACTTCTGCGGATTGCGGTCCACGAGCGGGAACCACGAACTTTGCACCTGCACCATGATCTTATGGCCTTTTTTGAAACGGTGCGCGGCGTCCTGCATGTCGAATTTTACGTTTTCTACCTTGCCGGGCGTCATTGGTTCCGGTTTGGAGAAGCTCTTACGGAATTTGGAACGCATTACCTCACCACGGACCAGCAACTGGAAACCGCCCATTTTCATGTTCGGGTTAATGGGGCTGTCGTTAGGAGCGTCACCGGGGTAAACGTCGATGAGTTTTACAACAAAATCGGCGTCTGTGCCCGTGGTCGACACAAAAAGATCCGCGAATACATTGCCGGAAATTGTCACATCCTCTTTCAAAACCTCCGACTCATACACGAGCACGTCGGGGCGGGTGGCGGCAAAACGCTGATCTTCATACATAAAATCGCTGCCGCGGATAATGCGGATTTCCGAGGTGTACGGCACTGGTTTGTCCGGATCGCTGAGGTATTCATCAAAAGCAGGTTTCGCGCCCGCCTGCATGGTGGTCATCGTCGGCGAGAAGGATAATGTGCCGTCGGGATGCAGGTACAGCTTTTTCCCGACCGTATTTTTAGGCGGCCACTGGTCGTATTTACGCCATTCGTTGGAGCCGGTTTCGAAAATGTAGGCTTTCGGCAGTTTCGGGTCCGGCTGGTCTTTCAGGTAATGGTTGAAAACGGGCAGCTCGATTTCCTTCTGATAAAATAAGCTTGTTTTGGCCCCGAAACGGATATTACCAAGCGATTCTCCCGTGCCGCGCGCCCAGCCGCCGTGAATCCAGGGGCCCATTATGAGCCAGTTCGGCGTTTGCGGGTTCTTGCTGGCAACGGCCTCATAGGTTTTCAGAGGCCCGTACAGATCCTCCTGGTCGAACCATCCACCGACGACCATTACCGCGGGTTTAATGTTCTTCAAATGCGGCACCGGCGTGCGTGCCTTCCAGAAATCGTTATAGGTTTCATTCTCCATCATCTGGTTCCAGATGCGGTTCTGGCCCTTGAAAATCTGTTCGTTGAAGTTTTTCAAAGGCCCCATTTTCTTGTAAAACTCATACGAATCCGGCGTACCGTAAGCGGAAAACGGCGGTGTACCTTTGCTGGTGGGCACGGGTCGGGGAGCGCCGTAGGACGATAAAAATGCAAATGTGCCCATGAGAAAGAACGCGCCGTTGTGATGACGGTCGTCGCCCATGAACCAGTCGGTAACCGGTGCTTGCGGCGAAGCGATTTTCAATGCCGGGTGCGCGTCTACGGCCGTCATCGTTGTGTAGTATCCAGGCGCCGAAATGCCCCAGCTGCCCACTTTGCCATTATTCCCTTCAATATTTTTGATAAGCCATTCGATCGTATCGTAGGTATCCGAGCTTTCGTCAATGTCGACCTTGCTTTTTTTAGCAGGAATAAACGGTCGGTAAGCCTCGAAATCACCTTCGGACATGTATTTGCCCCGGACATCCTGGTACACAATAATATATCCGTCCCGCGCGAAGAGCATGCTCGGCCCGAGCGAGGTTTTATAGAGGTCTTCCCCATAAGGCGCCACGCTGTAAGGCGTCCGGTCGAGCAGGATCGGGTATGTCTTGCTCTTCGAAAGATCTTTGGGTAAATATATGGAAGTAAAAAGCTTCACACCATCGCGCATCGGGACCTGCCGCTCGATCTTCGTATAATGCTCGCGGATGTAAAGGGAATCTTCTTTGGTGCTGGGCTGTGCCTGTGCTTTCTGACTGGCCAGGATGGGGATGATCAGGAGGAATGCGTAGAGAAAGTTCGCAAAACGGCTGGTAACGGAGTGAAGTAATGCTGTTTTCAAAGTGGTTCAGGTCATGTTTAAACCCAATATAACAGAAAACAGCTACCGCTCATCACATTCACTATTGATCTTTCAAATCTGGTACTGTATATTGCATAGTACCTTGTAAAACATTTATTAGCCATGAAAATTAAATTCCTGTTTGTATTCTGTCTCGCCATGAGTGCATTCCTGTCTTCGTGCAACAACGGCGATTTGAACGTCAGTGTAAAGGATGACGACGATTATTACCGATTTACCGCCGTTTTCGACGATAACCTGTCGCCCCGTGTGAGCAGGTTCCTCAACCGCCAGATCGCCCCAGCTCGCATTGATCCGCGCAAAGATTCGAAAATAGTGACCGTGTTGCCCGACCAGACCAGAATTACGCTGGAATCGTCGCCGGGCGAGCTGATGATCTATCTCGATAAGGACGAAAATAGTCCGGCGTCCTACCACCGGGTCAAGCGTATGTGCGAGCAGGTCAAGAACATTATCCTGCATCATAAATAGCCGGTTCGAAAACAGCCGGGGGACGATGGCGCATGGCCGAAAATTTCTATTTTTGGTATGTCAATGAACCGGTTAGGAATGGTCCCGAATGCTGTAATCGCTTTTTACCACAAACACAGGCAGGTGATCCTCTATGGTATTTCACTTGCCTTGTTGCTTTTTGTGCTCAAATGGCTCGAACTGCGGTTCCTCATCATCGACCACATTATCGAAATCTACGTGGGTGCCATCGCCCTGCTGTTTACCGGGCTGGGGATCTGGCTGGCCCGGAAACTGACTTCTCCCAAGGTCGAGACGAGGATCGTGGAGGTGTATGTGACGGCGGGAGATGAATTTGCCGTCAACGAGCCCGAACGGTTGCGGCTGGGCATCAGCCAACGCGAACTGGAAGTGTTGCAGCTGGTAGCCGAGGGATTGAGCAACCAGGAAGTCGCCGAACGGCTGTTCGTATCGCTGAACACCGTCAAGACACATTC
>CBIHPQ010000529.1:0-4428 GCA_966211825.1 uncultured Dyadobacter sp.
TTTCAGACGCTCCGTGAAGAAGGGATCAAAACTGCCCTGAACACAGGCTTCTCGCGCGACATTGCCGACGTAATTGTAAGCCGGTTGGGCTGGGAGGATAAAATAGACTGCCTGGTGGCCAGCGATGAGGTGCCATACGGTCGCCCTTACCCCGATATGATCCGCAAGATCATGGCTGCGCTTGGTATCGGCTCGGCTGCTCGCGTGGCCAAAGTGGGTGATACAGAGGTAGATATCAATGAGGGAATTAATGCGGGTTGTAAATATGTGATCGGGATCACCACGGGTGCATTTACCCGCGAGGAGTTGCTGCCATACAAGCCTACGCATGTCATCGACGATATTGCAGAGGTGCTCAACATCATCTCGGCCAGTCATGAAATGGCTGTAAAAGGTTAATTCACTCACATTAATATCTGATTGAACAGCATGAGCAGATCAGCGATTGTCATCGGGGCTGGTATAGTAGGGTTGGCAACGGCAAGGGCTTTGGCCACAAGAGGTTATCAAGTAACGGTTATCGAACGGTCGTCTAAAGCAGTCGGCGCCTCGATCCGTAATTTCGGGATGGTATGGCCGATCGGTCAGCCGGAAGGAACATTATATGAAAGGGCATTGCATGCCAAGAGTATCTGGAAAGAAATGCTTGCCGGTGCGAAATGCTGGTCACAGGAAGCGGGAAGCTTACATATGGCCTACCACCAGGACGAGCTGGAAGTGATCCAGCAGTTTGTGGAAGTAAGCCCGTACCGGCCTGTCAGTTTCCTGAATGCGGAAGAAACGCTGGCGAAATCGCCTGCCGTGAACCCGGACGGGCTGCTCGGATCGTTGTATTCGGCGGATGAAATGATCGTGGACCCGCGCGAGGCCATTGCGGCGATCCCGGGCTACCTGGAAGCGGCATTGGGTGTGACATTCATCTGGAATACAGCCATTTCCAAAGTGGAGTATCCGGTGGTGTTTTCCGGCGGGAAGAGCTGGTCGGCCGATGAGATCTTTGTTTGCAGCGGCCAGGATTTCGAAACGCTTTATCCCGAACAATTTTCAGCCGCGCCGTTGACCAAATGCAAGTTGCAGATGATGCGCCTCGAAGCGCAGCCCGACGACTGGCGGATCGGTCCGGCGTTATGCGGAGGATTGTCTTTCATACATTACCACGGATTCAAGGCGGCGGCGTCATTGCCGGGCCTCAAAGCAAGATACGAACGCGACTATGCCGAATACCTCAAATGGGGCATTCACGTGATGGCGTCGCAAAACGGCCTCGGCGAGATCACAGTGGGCGATTCACATGAATATGCACTGACATTCGACCCGTTCGACCGTGAATTTATCAATACCATGATCCTCGACTATCTGGGCACATTTGCGCAGTTCAAATCGCCGAAGGTGTTTCAGAGCTGGCACGGGATCTACCCTAAAATGACCAACGGAGCGACGGAGATCGTGGTCAGGCCGGAAAGCGGCGTGACGATCATCAATGGCTTGGGCGGAAATGGCATGACCCTTTCTTTTGGTCTTTGCGATGAAGTGGTTGGCGGAACTTACCGGTCCTAAATACTGAATATATGCTTGCAAAAGTCTCCTGTGCATTGGCAGTGTCGCTGCTGATCGCTGCATTTCGTCCGGGATCCGATGAAAAACCGGCGGGTATCGAACATGTAATCGTGATCGGTGTCGATGGCCTGAGTCCCGACGGTATTAATAAAGCCGAAACGCCGAATATTGATCAGATGGTGGCGAACGGCGCTGTCAAATGGAATGTGCGCACGGTACTGACCTCCGCAAGCAGCCAGAACTGGGCTTCGATGATCATGGGCGCAGGCCCGGAGCAGCACGGGATTATCAACAACGACTGGGAAATGGACGATCACACGCTCCCGCCCATCACCCAGGAGGCCGACGGTCGCTTCCCGACCATTTTCAGCATTTTACACAAAGCCAGGCCCGATGCCGAAATCGGTACGGTTTACCATTGGGGCGGTTTTGGGAGGTTATTCCAAAAGAATGCAGTGAATTACGACAAACATTTCTCGACGGAAGATTCGACTGCCGCCGATTTTATTCAATATATCAAAAACAAAAAGCCGGTACTGGGCTTCTTGCATTTCGACCACGTCGATCACGCCGGTCACCATGACGGGCATGGTTCGAAAGAGTATTACCAGTCGGTTGCGAAAGCGGATTCGCTGATCGGAAAGGTTCTTGCAGGCATTAAGGAAGCCGGAATTGCAGAAAAAACACTGGTAATCCTCTGGGCCGATCATGGCGGCATCGGTTACGGGCATGGCGGTGCCACTCCGCAGGAAGCCGAGATAGCGGGTGTTTTTTATGGTGCAGGTGTGAAAAAAGGTTATCAGGTTCAACAGCAGGTTTATACCTACGACCTCGCCTCCACGATTGCCTTCGCGCTGGGTGTCGAGCAGCCGTATGCGTGGATCGGTCGTCCCGTGAAGCCGGTCTTTAATGGATTGAACGAACCTGAAAACCTTTGGTTAGGCGAAAAAACAGTGGACGCACCGGTGATCCATCCCGAACGGAAGCAGTACCAGCAGGCGGGCGGGCTTTTCACGGATAAACCCGCAACGGTAACCATTGATACAAAAGTTGAAAAAGGCATAACGCATTATACGACCGACGGTTCCGATCCCGGCATTAATTCGCCGGTTTACAAGCAGGCATTCAATGTTACCAAAACGACCGTGGTGAAAGCCAGAACTTTTGATGAGAAAAGTAACCCTAGTTTGCTTTCCACTGCTTATTTTAGGTTGGTTAAATCGGGGCAGGGGAATGGAGTGACGGTTACCTTCTACAAGGCTGCCGACTTGAACAAAATACCTGACTTTGCCCAGCTCAAAAAGGGCAAGTCGTGGATCGTGCCCGAGTTTGGAATGGTGAAAGAGGATATTGAAGCCATGCTGGGCAAGGGTAATGAAAGCTTTGCAATGCAGTTTGAAGGCTTTATACAGATCGATCAGGACGGTAAATACCAGTTTGCAACGCAATCCGACGATGGCAGTAAGTTGTTTGTGGATGGTAAGGAAGTGGTGAACAACGATCGCAACCACGGTGTGGAGGAAAAGACAGGCGCTATCGAGCTGAAAGCCGGCAAACACCCAATTAAAATACAATATTACAATAATGGCGGAGGGTTCTGGCTCGACGCATTCTACCGCGGTCCGGGCGTGGCGAAGCAGCTCATTCCGGCCGACAAGCTCTTTGTGAAATAATCCTAACCCCTGCGCATGGCAGCTGTACACAACCGAACGGAAGGCGACATTAACTTATCATCCGCGCGTCAGGACTGGTATGCGGTCATCAGCGACCCGGAAACCGCCGGGTACCTGCATGAGGATGCGGAGTATTTCCTGCATCAATCGCTTTCCACGCCCTGCCTCGATGTGCTCGCCTCCTGCGAGGGTATTTACCTGACGGACGTGCAGGGTAAACGCTACATGGATTTTCACGGCAATAATGTACACCAGCTCGGCTACCGGCACCCTTATGTAATCGAAAAGCTGAAAGCGCAGATGGATATCCTGCCATTTTCGCCGCGCAGGTATACCAACGTGCCGGCCATTGAACTGGCTAAAAAACTGGGTAACCTCATGCCGGGCGACCTGAAACGCGTGCTTTTTGCCCCAGGAGGCACCTCGGCGATCAGTATGGCGCTCAAACTGGCCCGCATTGTCACGGGCAAGCATAAGGTTGTGTCGCTCTGGGACTCGTTTCACGGCGCCTCGCTCGATGCGATTTCGGCAGGCGGAGAGCTCGATTTCCGGAAAGATATGGGGCCGCTGATGCCCGGCGTAGAGCGCATTCCGCCGCCGATGACCTACCGCGGGCCATTCGCCGCAGCCGGTAGTGGCGACTTGCCTTATGCCGATTATCTGGAATATGTGATTGAGAAAGAAGGTGATATCGGTGCATTTGTCATCGAAACCATCCGCAATACCGATGTGCAAATCCCGTCGCAAGCTTACTGGAAGCGCGTGAGGGAGATTTGTACCAAACATAAAGTGCTGCTGATCCTCGACGAGATCCCGATCGCGTTCGGGCGCACGGGCAAGATGTTCGCATTCGAGCATTATGGCTTCGAGCCGGACATTGTTTGCCTCGGCAAAGGGTTGGGCGGTGGCGTCATGCCTATGGCCGCCATTGTGGCCCGCGACAGCTACAATGTGGCTCAGAGCGTTTCCTTAGGCCATTTTACCCATGAAAAAAGCCCGCTGGGCAGTGTTGCGGCGCTGGCGATGCTCGATGTTATCGAACAGGACGATATCCTCGCAAAAGTAAATGCCGATGCGGAATTCATGCGGGAGGAATTGGAAAAACTGAAAGATAAATATCCGCTGATCGTCGAAGTACGCGGCATCTGCCTGTTGTGGGGAGTGTAATTTGTGAAAGACCGAAAAACGAAAGAAAAGG
>CBIHPQ010000530.1:0-4428 GCA_966211825.1 uncultured Dyadobacter sp.
CAGCATTTCCCGCGTAGCATCATCGGGCATCATCAGGATACACATCCGTTCCCTGACATAGAGCGAAACCAATCCGTGCACAAACGACCACACCTGGACCGCCGTCACGTGCAGATCGGCCTGCCGGATCCTGTCCTCTGCCAGGCAAGCTTCGAGCGTCGAGATCAGGTAACCGAAAGCGCATTCACCGGCCTTCCACTTTTCCTCATTCTTGATCTGCTGCATCGGCGCGCGCATGATGAACATCAGATCGTAGTAATCGGGGTTTTCAATGCCGAACTTGATGTAAGTCCTGCCCAGCGCTCCAAGCCGTTCAAACGGATCGGCTATCACATCGTGTTGTCGCAGGTGCTTATCCAGGATATCGAACGCATTCTCGTGTATGACGTAGAAAATTTCGTCTTTATCCTTGAAATACAGATAGATAGTAGCCGGACTATATTCAATATCGTCGGCAATGCTGCGGATCGACGTCTTATCGTAACCCTGCTTTAAAAACAACTGGGTTGCCGACTCGATAATCAGGTTCCGCATCTCCTGTTTTTCCCGCTCCTTCCTTTCCTTAATTGCCATGTTTTTGTAATTACGATGTGAATATAATAAACACTGTTTAGTAAATGCAAATTGTTTAGCAAAATAAAGTAGGAATGGCGGAAATCTACCCGTGAGCGGAAGCGGAAAGTAAAGGGAAAGTTAGTTTTGTTTGAACCGGTCGTCGGTAAGGGCTTCGAGAAAAGCCACAATGTCATCGACCTCGTGATCGGAAAGGTTCAAAGCGCTCCCCAGGGACAGGTCGCGGTTGAGGGGATTGCTCACAAACTTGTCGGGCGTGTTGTAGTATTGCACCACGTCCCGCAATGTCTTGAACATCGCATTATGCATGTAGGGAGCAGTTACAGCCACATTCCGCAGGCCGGGGACTTTAAAAAGCCCGATGTGCGAGCTGTCTTTGGTGATCTTGAATCTGCCGGGGTCATTCAGTTCTTTACCATTAAAAAGGCCGATACTTTTGAAACGGTCGGCCGTGAAATCTTCGCCGGAATGGCAGGTAGCGCAGTTGGCCTTACCTATAAATAGCATCCTGCCGCGAACGGCAGCTTCGGACATGGCCTTTTCGTCGCCGTCGAGGTAGCGGTCATACGGCGTATCGGTCGTTTCCAGCGTGCGTTCGAAAGCGGCGATCGCGCCCAGCAAGTTTTTATTATTAATCTCTGTCTTAAATATCTTTTGGAATGCGGCGCTGTAAAAATCGTCCTTTTTTAGCCTTTCAACTGCCTGGTCAACGGGCAAATCCATTTCATCATGTGCCGACAGCGGCCCCAGTACCTGCTCTTCCAGCGAAGCGGCCCGGCCATCCCAGAAAAAATCCGTACGGCCCGACAGGTTGGTCAGCGCCGGGCTGTTGCGCGTAAGCCTCGTACCCTTGTCACCAATGCTGAAAGCGGCAGTATCCGCGAATGCAAACTTCGGAATATGGCAGGACGCGCAGCTGATCGCCCGCCCGCGGGAGAGGATCGGGTCCGAAAACAGCTTTTCTCCCAGCTCCTCCTTCGTATTCAGCTCCACCGAAGCCTCGTTGGATTGCAGCGATAACAATGCCAGCGAACCGCCACAAAGTGCAGCCGCCAGCCATTTTGTAATACCCATTTGAACTAAGGAATTAAAATCAATGCACTTCAAAAGACTCCTTGAAAGGCACGCAGAGGCCGTCCTCGTTGGAACACAAAAGTCCTTTGATCGTCCCCGAAACCTTGCCGCCTGCCTTCGCCAGTTTGATCGTCTGCCGGAACTCGGCCTTGTCTGTGAAATAGGTGTAGGCCTTATCCCAGGTCGGGTCCACTGCTTTGAGCGGTTTTACCGCCTTTATATCGCCCACGAGCTGGTAGGCATTGTTTGGGTTGAATGCAAATTCGGTGGGAAGCGGGCCGATATCACCTTTGAAATCAGACGAATAGAGCTTCCAGTTTTTACTGATATCAGCCAAAAATACCACTTCTACCTGGTCACCCGCCTTGGCGTCGCTTTTCGACAAGCGCACATTCCAGCGTGAAATGTCTTTCAGGTCCTGGCTAAAAACGGTGCCCGCCGAGCACAGGACGAGCATGACAATCCTGTAAATCATTGTAATCATGTTTTGAAATGAAAATGTTAAACAACTGCAAAGCACAAACATTTTGCCGGCCATGCAGTTGTCTCAAATCACCACGTACCTAGTTTGTTGAACTCACGATCTGGTTTAGGCCAGTATTGTTGTTACATGCCTGACGGCATTTACCGTCGATACGACCGACCATTCCCGGCTACCGATATTACATCGCTAACGCGATTTGACCTTTTTCTGAATAGTGCCGTCAGGCACGTAACATTGGTAGAAAACGGTTACACGGCGATTTTTAAATCCCGTAGGGATGTAACAACACACCGCTTGCCAAACGTCATTTTGAACTCTTGGTCGTACCAACCGAGGCTGAACTGACACCCGCCGGCACCGGCTCCGCGATGAGTTCGTTGAGGTCTTTGTTCCATTTCGCCACATAATCCTGGTAGTACTGGCCGGTGATCTCGCCCGTGTAGCCGGTGTGGATCTGGCGTACTTCGCCTTTGCGGTCGATCAGGATCGTGGTCGGGAACGCCATCATGCGGTTGAGCGCCGGGAGCTTGTCGGAAGCCACCTTTTTATCGGCAATGCCGCCGAAAAGAATGTCGTACTCGATACCATATTTCTTTTTCAATGTGCCCAATGTGTATTTGGCATATTCAAGGTCGTCTTTTTGCTCAAACCCGATTGCGATCGCTTCTACGCCGCGGTCTTTGTTGGCGCGGTACCAGGGTGCGAGGAACGAGGTCTGGTCGGTACAGTTCGGGCACCAGGTGCCGATGATCTCCACGATCACCACTTTACCTTTGTATTTATCGTCGCTGAGCGATACCTGCTTGCCATCGAGGTCGGGCAATGTGAAGTCGAGCTTTTTATAGCCTTCTTTCAGGAAAGTCAGTTTGTAGGGATCGGGCAGTTCGGCCTTGTCGTTTTTGCTGCCTTCAAATTTGGTATTATCGTAAATACCCGAGCTGATGACGCCGGTAATGCTGCCGTCCTCGTTGATCTTTCCTTTATATACGCGCGGGTTCGGGCCCGAGAAGTGCGACAGTACGAATTCATCGCCCTCTACCACGCCTTCCAGCTCGCGGCTATCCCCTACTGTCGACATTACCACGCCGGTCAGTTTGTTTCCTTCCTGTTTCAGAAGCGCCACATTATCAGGCATTTTGGCTTTACTAAAAACCTGCAAATCCCATTTACCCGAAAGATTATGCTTTGTAGGCTGCTCTTTGCCATGCTCTACAAAGCGGTAGTTTTTGCCGTATTCGGCCGAAAACGGCAGCGCATTGCCGCGGAAGCCCGGTACCAGGCTGCGGTATTCGCCGGTGATCTTGCCGTCGGTCTCCACCCTGGCCACCAATGCGGCGTCGTAGGTATTCATTTTCACGAAAATAGAGTCGCCGCCGAGTTTGGTCACCTTGAAATCGTCGCGGCGTGAGCCGTTCAGCAGTGTCAGGATCGGGTGGTCCTTGTCTTTGGCATTATACTCGAAATTAAACGGGATGTGTGTTTCGCTGATCACGAACTCGCCGCGCCATACGCCCTGTTTCGGCGCTTTGGCATCGGGACCGTCGCCCGCAAATGCTGCACCGCCCAACAATGTGGCCCCTGCCAATGCCACGGCTTTCATCTGGTTGTTGATTTTCATACAACTGGAAATTTTTAGGTTTTTGAAAAATGAAACTTGTATAGTCCTTGCCAGCCGCGCCTTATCGGCAGCAACCGGAAGTACTCCTTTTTTCGACCCGAGGCATTTTGCAGGATTGGCCCGGATCACCGGCGGTCAGTGGTGGTTTGTGACCGTCCGTTTAATCATGGAGCAAATATAAAACAGCGAATTTTAATTATCTACAATTTTTGTAGAGTAAGTAGAATAAACTCGGATTTCATACCACCAAACTGCTACGGAAGTACATATAATGCGCGGTGGCAATCTGGTGGCATCGTGTCCGATTTGCGGTTTTAAAATTTTGATAAACCGGATCACACCCCATTACCTTTGTGGCGTCTTACAGTTACTGCCTGCAAAGTAAATGTGGATTTATAGGTGAAGCCACCCGCCGGTCGGCCGTATCGTTTTCGGAAACTATAAATTTACAAATCATGTCAAAATCTGTTCATCCAAAGCTTGCTGTGCCTAAAGGCACCCGTACACACTGCCGTTGTTGCCCGACGGACATCTGGCGGAGCTGACCGTCTTTTTTAAACTATTTTTAGTCTATAAAATACATAGATTAAATATAATATAATCTGATCCGACGGTGTGCGGAATGGCTGCCGACGGGACTGCAGGCTCTCCGTCGGCACGGCATACCGAGCCATTTCCG
>CBIHPQ010000531.1:0-4411 GCA_966211825.1 uncultured Dyadobacter sp.
TACTTCCATTTTACAAGTCCTCGAAAAATTTGTGAACCTGAAATCCGGCAAGCAAGTGAAGGAAACGAATATCAGCGAATGGCGACGAACCATTTGCGGCGACCTCACTTCGACTTTTACACCCTATGACGGACAGGAGATTAAATTGCCGACGTTCCTGGCGAGGGAAGAGTTTATGGAAAGTATTTTCAATGCCAAGTTTAGAAAACTTCCCAACGGTTATAAAGCATTATCAAAAGGCCAGATCGAAGAAGTGAACAAGAACCCGCTTACCTCTCCTGTTTTGCCAAATCAGGAGAAAGGTACGCGTCCTTCCTGTGCCATCCCGTATGAATTATATGCCGACGGCGCATTTAATTCTGCCAAAAATGCATTTGAAATTAAGCTGGAAGCCAGAAATGGCATATTTCGCGACAAATCTGCCGGTTCACCATTTATCGTGTACGCCCCGGGAAAATACAAAAACGAGCAGGTCAAAGTATGGAATTACGCGGTGAAAGCCGGGGATGCATTGACGGGCTCCTGGAATCTCGCCGATTTCGAAAACCAGCGTTACCATTTACAGGTTTACGGGCCAAATGGCTTCATGCGGGAGTACAGCGGCGACAAAGCAAATGCTTCCGTAAAAATAGAATGCGCCTATCAACTAGATCGCAGCAAGAAGCCGACCGGGCACATCGAGCTGAAAATCAGCAATCTGAACGCAGGCCAGAAAGTTGTGTTGAAGGTTACCGATAATGCCTATGGCGCTGCTACTCAAAGCATTACTCTTGAAAAAGCAACTGCGGGCGTAAAATCGGGCAAAAATATTGTGCTGAATCTTACGAAAAGCTTCAACTGGTACGATTTCACGGTAGCCATTGAAGGTGCGGAAAATGCGTTCTCCCGCTTCGCAGGACACGTCGAAACCGGCGCCGTCAGCCAGAGCGATCCTTACATGGGCCAAATGATCAGTTGATTCTCCACCCCACCGTCAGGCCAGTAATTGGCCTGACACTTTGTCATTCCTGTTTTGCAGAATGGATTCTGGTACGGGGTTTTTAGTAAAACTCCCAGTGACCGCTTAAAAAGGTGGTCTGCAAGTCCAGAATCAAATCATACTTAACTTATAAAATAGAAAAATGGGAAAAATTATTGGCATAGACTTAGGAACAACGAACTCCTGCGTGGCTGTCATGGAGGGTAACGAGCCGGTTGTAATAGCCAACAGCGAAGGTGCCCGCACTACTCCTTCCGTGGTTGCATTCATGGATAATGGTGAGCGCAAAATCGGAGCACCGGCCAAACGTCAGGCGATTACCAATCCCAAGCATACTATTAGCTCCATTAAAAGATTCATGGGTAAAAAATATGATGACACAACCTCTGAAATGAAGACGGTTGCGTACAGCGTAGAAAAAGGCCCTAACAATACCCCACGAATTCCTATCGGTGACCGCCTGTACACACCACAGGAAGTTTCTGCATTCATTCTTCAAAAAATGAGACAAACTGCGGAAGACTATCTGGGTCAGGAAGTTACCGAAGCGGTGATCACCGTTCCTGCGTATTTTAACGATGCAGAACGCCAGGCTACGAAAGAAGCTGGTCAGATTGCCGGTCTGGATGTAAAACGTATCATCAACGAACCTACTGCTGCTGCCCTGGCTTACGGCCTTGACAAACAGCATAAGGATATGAAAATCGCTGTCTTCGACTTGGGTGGTGGTACTTTCGACGTATCGATCCTTGAACTGGGCGACGGTGTATTCGAAGTAAAATCAACCGACGGTGATACCCACCTGGGTGGTGACGACTTCGACCAGGTGATTATCAACTGGCTCGCCGATGAATTCCAGAAGGATGAAGGTGTTGACCTGAGAAAAGATCCGATGGCATTGCAGCGTCTGAAAGAAGCTGCTGAAAAAGCAAAAGTTGAATTGTCGAGCTCGACTCAGACTGAAATCAACCTGCCATATATCTTCCCGGTTGATGGTATTCCAAAACACTTGGTACGTACTTTGACCCGCGCGAAATTCGAGCAATTGGCAGATTCATTGTTCCAACGTATGATGGAGCCTTGCAAGAGAGCCATGAAAAACGCGAACTATACGAACAGCGATATCGACGAGGTGATCCTCGTAGGTGGTTCGACCCGTATCCCTCGCGTCCAGGAAGAAGTTGAGAAGTTCTTTGGTAAAAAACCTTCGAAAAACGTTAACCCTGACGAAGCTGTGGCCGTTGGTGCTGCAATCCAGGGTGGTGTACTCACCGGCGAAGTGAAAGACGTACTTCTTTTGGACGTGATTCCTTTGTCACTCGGTATCGAAACATTGGGTGGCGTGTTCACCAAACTGATCGAAGCGAACACAACCATTCCTTCGAAGAAAACTGAAACGTTCTCAACTGCTGCTGATAATCAGCCATCTGTGGAAATCCACGTGTTGCAAGGCGAACGTCCGCAAGCTTCGAACAACCGTACATTAGGACGTTTCCACTTGTCTGACATTCCACCGGCACAACGCGGTGTACCTCAGATCGAAGTAACATTCGACGTGGATGCGAATGGTATCCTACACGTTTCTGCGAAAGACAAAGGAACAGGCAAAGAGCAGAAGATCCGCATCGAAGCTTCCAGCGGTTTGACCGACGAAGAAATCACAAGAATGCGTGAAGAAGCGAAGGCTAACGAAGCTGCTGATAAAGCGGAACGTGAGAAAATTGAAAAAATCAACGGAGCTGACAGCCTGATCTTCTCGACTGAAAAGCAGTTGAAAGAATATGGTGACAAACTTTCAGATGGTAACAAGTCTAGCATCGAAGGTGCATTGGCAGAACTGAAAACCGCTCACCAGTCTCAGGATCTCGCAGCGATAGATGTTGCATCGGAGAAATTGAATGCGGCATGGCAGGCTTCGGCTCAGGAAATGTACGCACAAGGTGGTGAAGGCCAGCCCGGGGCCGGACAGCCAGGAGCAGGCGGCCCAACCGGAAATCAGGGTGCTGATGCCGGCAACGCTGGTTCAACCGACGACGTGACGGACGTTAACTTCGAAGAAGTCAAATAAGACGATAAATTGAAAAAATCCCCGTCCTTTAAACAGATGGGGATTTTTTTTACCCGCAGTGTTACATTTTGGGGTTTCAGTGCGTATATAAAATTAGAAAATCAGCTCCTGAACTGCTGGCATTAATTTTTTTAATTCAGAAACAAATCTTCATCAATCTAATCAAACCACTACTAAAATTCCGACTCCTATGGACGCAAGAATCGCATTACCAGAATTAATGTACTTATCTCCTACTACCCGCGAAAAAGCGGTGGCCGTCGCTCAGGAACTTTTAAGGTCTACAAACATTTCCCCTCGTGAGGCGGTTTCCAAAGCAATTCTGATTGCGAAAAATTGGGCGGTCAAAAATGTGAACCGCCGCGTTTGGAAAAAATTGAAAGCCGTTGAAACAGAAATGATATGATCGAACTGAAATTCAAGGATCAGGTCGTCATCGTCACGGGGGCCAGCTCCGGAATCGGTAAAGCTTGTGCATTGCATTTCGGTAATAATGGCGCGCAGGTGGTTGTGAATTACAGCTCCAACGCAGCAGCCGGCCAGGAAGTAGTCGATGAGATCCGGGCCAATGGCGGAAACGCCATTCTTGTAAAAGCCGATGTAAGCAAGGAGGACGAAGTAAAAGCATTGTTTGCCGAAACCGTCAACCAGTTCGGACGCCTCGATATTCTCGTGAGCAATGCGGGTTTACAAAAAGACGCATCCTTTCTCGAAATGACTTTGGAGCAATGGCAGAAGGTAATCGACGTCAACCTGACAGGGCAATTCCTCACCTGCCGTGAAGCAGCGAGGCAGTTTGTCGCTCAGCAACAAGCACTTAACGGGCCAAATCACAGTGAGTTAGCAATCGGCAAAATCGTATTGATGAGTTCCGTGCATGACGTGATCCCCTGGGCGGGCCATGTCAACTACGCCGCTTCGAAAGGTGGGATTATGATGTTCATGAAATCCATTTCGCAGGAACTCGCGCCACACAAAATCCGCGTGAACTCGGTAAGCCCCGGGGCTATCAAGACGCCGATCAACAAGGAAGTGTGGTCGGATCCCGAAAAATACCAGGGCCTGCTGCAACTGATCCCCTACAAACGGATTGGAACCGCACAGGATGTTGCAAAAGCAGTAGCCTGGCTGTCGTCGGACGATTCCGACTATGTGAATGGTGAAACCTTATACATCGATGGCGGCATGACGCTGTACCCGGAGTTTGCGGATAATGGGTAAGAGGGGTTGGTTTCAAGAAGCGTCATTTGTGGTCAAGGTGGTCATTGGTTGTCATGTGTGGTCACTGGTTGTCATGTGTTGTCATTGGTGGTCAGGCACTATCACCAATAAATAAAAAAACGTCAGGAACGACTCCTGACGTT
>CBIHPQ010000532.1:0-4398 GCA_966211825.1 uncultured Dyadobacter sp.
CAAATTCATAAGGGAGAAGATCAAAGAGAGCAGCTATGAGCTTTTTGAGATAAAATCCCTCGAAGAATTGCCGGAATTGCTGAAAAAGAAGCACGATCTGCGCGGACTGAATGTGACCATCCCTTACAAAAAGGATGTGATCGCTTACCTGGATGACCTGGATGATGCCTCAGCGGAGCGCATCGGGGCCGTGAATACGATCAAAATCTACGCAGACGGAAGCACAAAAGGCTTTAATACAGATTATTATGGTTTCCAGCAGTCGCTTGTGGAGTGGCTCGACAAACGCGGGGAATCCTGCGCGAACTTCAAAGCCCTGATTTTGGGCAACGGGGGTGCCGCCAAGGCCGTTCAGGTCGCATTGAAGGATTTGCAGATGGAGTATATGCAGGTTTCGCGCCAAAACAGCGACGATTGCGTGTCTTACGAGGGTCTTACGCAGGAAGTAATGGAGAGCCACCGGCTGATCATTAATACTACCCCCCTGGGAACTTATCCCAACACCGAAGAATGCCCTGTGATCCCCTACCAATGGGTAACACGGAACCATTATTTGTACGACCTCGTGTACAATCCCGCCGAAACATTGTTTCTGAAAAAAGGCAGCGAACAAGGTGCCGCCACTTTGAATGGGCTAAAAATGCTTGAATTACAGGCAGAAAAGGCCTGGGAGATCTGGACCAACGAGGAAAACCTCTGGAGTATTTAGGTCCGGCTGTAAAAAGTCCATAAATCGTCGCCGATTTGCTCCGAAGCTTTGAATGTGCCGCGGGGCACAGGAGCCGCTACACCGTTTCCGATCGCCAGCTTGCCCTGGCACCGACGGATCTCGTCCCACAAACCACTGGCCATAAATGCATTGATGACCGCCGCCCCCCCTTCGACGAGGATCGAATGTATTTTACGTCCGTGCAGGCCTTCCAGAAGTTGCGGGATTTGATCGTAATCCCTGTCAATTTTCAGGTAAGCCAGCGAAGGCGAGGCGTAGCGCTCGGGATCCACCGGGACGTCGGTCCCGTAATCGTAGTTGACCACGATCGTACTTTGAGAATTATCCAGTAAATGAAGGTCGCCAGGTAATTGCCGGTGCCTGTCCGTGACGATCCTCACCGGGTTTGTTCCTGCCCAATGGCGCACATTCAGGCGCGGATTGTCCATAATCGCGGTTTTATAACCCACCATAATGGAGTCTTCCTCCGTTCGCCACTGGTGGACGCGCACGTTGGACAATGCTCCGCTGATCTGCACGGGCCCGCCTGTTTCGTACCCCAGAAAACCGTCGGCCGTTTCGGCCCATTTGAGGATTACGTAAGGCCTTTTGCGGGTCATAGCGGTAAAAAACCGCTTGTTCAGCTCCAACCCGCACGCTTGCAGCACATCGCATTCCACTTCAATGCCGGCATCGCGCAGGCGGCGAATGCCCCGGCCCGATACCAGCGGATTGGGATCGTTATTACAAATGACTACTTTTTTCAGTTGCCGGCTCACCAGCAGATCCGCGCAGGGTGGCGTTTTACCCGTGTGGGAGCACGGTTCCAATGTGACATAGGCAGTAGCTTGTGGCAATAAATGCGAATGGCCTTTTGCATCGGCGTCCTCAATCGCCCTCACTTCCGCGTGCGGGCCGCCGTATGCACGATGCCATCCTTCGCCGATAATCTGCCCTTCATGGACGATCACACAGCCAACCATCGGGTTCGGGCTGACCTTCCCCCGGCCGTATTCAGCGAGCTGCAAGGCCCGTTCCATCCAATGATTCTGCGTCTCCATGTGGCAAAAATACAAATGCGCTTTTAAACTCAACTTTCGGGAGTCCCCGTAATTTGCTAACTTTCCGACATTGGATCAAAATCACTGAAAATGACTTCGGCACGCCAGCTTTATCTATATATCGTTAAAAAGATCACAGTTTATCCGGAAAAAGAGACACAGGCAATCGCATTCATGCTATTGGAGCATTATATGCGGATCCGCAACATCGACGTGCTGGTTGACCGCCCGATTCCCGAAAACACGGCACAACCCGACTGGGACAACATTATCAAACGCCTGAACAACAACGAACCCGTTCAGCATATCATCGGTTCAACCGAATTTTGCGGGCTGGAATTCCGCGTTTCCTCGGCCGTACTCATCCCCCGACCGGAAACGGAAGAGCTGGTTCAGATGGTAACCCGCGACTATGCGGAGCCCGATAAAAATATTTCCATTCTCGACATCGGGACCGGCAGCGGCTGTATCGCCATTGTGCTCGCGCGCTTCCTCCCGCATGTGAGCGTGCATGCGTGGGACGTTTCGGACGAAGCGCTTGCTGTCGCCAAGGAAAATGCCCGGCAGCTCATTGCCGACGTTACTTTCGCGAAGCAGGATATGCTCAATGTAACCTTTCCGTTGCCCGGCAACATCGTACAGTTCGATTGCCTGGTGAGCAACCCGCCTTATGTAACCTATTCCGAAGCGGAAAGCATGCGCCCTAATGTGCTCCGTTTTGAGCCGCACGAGGCATTGTTTGTGGAAGACAGCGATCCTTTGCTCTTCTACAAGGCGATCGCGGATTTCGGTGTGCACCATTTGAAGCATGGTGGTAAATGCTATGTCGAGATCAACGAGCATTTCGGGGCCGAAACCAAAAAGGTTTTTGAAGAAAGAAATTACAAAAACGTGGAAATTCTTCGTGATATCAATGGCAAGGACCGGTTCGTTAGAGCCATCTGGGACTGATCCATTTACAATTTTGACCCAATTTTCATGTATATAGAAAAAATCAGGGAGGTCCTGGACGAGATGGGCAAGGTAGTCGTAGGGCAGGATAAGCTGCTGAACCGTCTGCTGATCGGCCTGTTCACCGGCGGCCACATTCTCCTGGAAGGTGTTCCGGGATTAGCCAAAACTTTGACCATCAATGTAATGGCCAAGGTTCTTCACCTGGAATTCAAACGCATCCAGTTCACCCCGGACCTGCTCCCTGCGGATTTGATCGGGACGATGATCTACAAGCCTAAAATAGGCGATTACGAAGTTAAAAAAGGGCCTATTTTCTCTAACCTGATCCTGGCTGACGAGGTAAACCGCTCCCCGGCCAAAGTACAGTCCGCATTGCTGGAAGCGATGCAGGAAAAGCAGGTGACGATCGGTGACGAGACTTTTCTGCTGGACCGCCCTTTTGTGGTACTCGCAACCCAAAACCCGGTAGAACAGGAAGGCACCTACCCGCTGCCCGAAGCGCAGATCGACCGGTTTATGATGAAAGTGTATGTCGACTACCTCGACAAAATGAAGGAGCTGGAAGTAATGCGGCGGATGTCGGATATTAATTATGAATACAAAATCCGGCCTATTCTCAACAAGGAGGACATTTTCGCGATCCGCGACAATGTCAACAAGGTCAATATCTCCGACACGCTGGAACGCTACATTATCGAACTGGTTTTCGCCACCCGCCGCCCGCTCGACTACGGTCTGCGCGAAGAGGCGCGTTACATTCAGTTTGGGGCGTCGCCGCGGGCAACCATTTACCTCAACCGCGCTGCGAAGGCATTGGCCTACCTCGAAGGACGGGATTATGTACTGCCCGAGGACATCAAGGAGCTCGCGCCAGATATTATGAACCACCGCATTCTTTTGAATTATGAAGCGGAAGCCGACGGCGTGCGCACAATGACCATTATCGACTCCATTCTGCGGAAAGTTGCCATCGGATAACTCACGGTACCGGGTCGTGGCCATGGCCTCCCCAGGGATGGCAGCGCGCAAAGCGTTTCAACCCCAGCCAGCCGCCTTTCCACGGGCCATGCTTCTGCACGGCCTCGATCATATATTGTGAACAGGTAGGCGTGTAGCGGCACGAATTAGGCAGGTATGGCGAGAGCGCCCCCTGATAAAACCGCACCAGGGCTATGAGTAAAAATTTCATTTCGCGTCTTGTCTCAAAATAGTATATTTGACCATTAACATCACAACGCATGATTTCATATATAATGTGGGATGTAAGTCCCGAAATCTTCACTATTCCTGAAATCGCCGGCTTTGGCCCCTTCCCAGTTCGTTGGTATGGTCTTCTTTTCGCAGCCGGTTTCCTGATCGGCCAGCAAATTATGATCTATATTTTCAAGAAAGAAGGAAAGTCGCTGGAAGATATCGACTCGCTTACGCTTTATATGGTGCTCTCGACCGTGATCGGTGCACGCGTAGGCCATTTCCTGTTCTACGAACCCGAAGTGCTTTTTAAAAACCCGCTGGAAGTGATCCTGCCGCCGTACGCGGGCCTCGCCAGCCATGGCGCGATAGTTGGGATCGTTACCGGACTTTGGCTCTATGCACGTTCGCGTAAAGGCACGGGGCAAACGTTCTTCTGGGTTGCCGACCGCATGGTGATTACCATCGCTTTGGGCGGTTCTT
>CBIHPQ010000533.1:0-4300 GCA_966211825.1 uncultured Dyadobacter sp.
TCAGTTACGGAAAACACACGCTTTCGGTAGAAGTGGACGTGATCCCGGTATAATACGAGATCCGGGCACATTTGCCGCGTTTTTTAACAGAATGGTTCTGTTAAAGAATTTGAGAATTGACCGTTGTTCTCTAATTTTACCAGATCATTTTGAAATAAGTGTATAAAACCTCTTTTAATGTAACCGCGCAGGTCGGTCTGTTTCAGATGAAATGATTTTGCCGTGGTTTCTTCTAAGAATTAATAATTATCAGAATTACGAATGAAAGAATTAGCATTTAGAGATGCCATTCGCGACGCTATGTCGGAAGAGATGCGCCTTGACAAGAGTATATTTTTGATGGGTGAGGAGGTTGCTGAATACAACGGTGCTTATAAGGCGAGTCAGGGAATGCTCGATGAGTTCGGTCCCGACCGCGTGATCGATACGCCTATTGCAGAGCTTGGCTTTGCTGGGATTGCGGTAGGTGCGGCTGGAAACGGCCTGCGTCCGATCGTAGAGTTCATGACATTCAACTTCTCGTTGGTGGCGATCGACCAGATCATCAACAGTGCTGCGAAAATTCTTTCGATGTCAGGCGGCCAGTACGGTTGCCCGATCGTTTTCCGCGGCCCCACCGGTAATGCCGGCCAGCTCGGAGCGCAGCACTCGCAGAACTTCGAAAACTGGTTTGCCAACACCCCGGGTCTGAAAGTGGTCGTTCCTTCGAACCCTTACGATGCGAAAGGGCTTTTGAAATCGTCTATCCGCGACAACAACCCGGTGATCTTCATGGAATCGGAGCTGATGTACGGCGATAAAATGCCTGTTCCCGAGGAAGAATACCTCATTCCGTTGGGCAAAGCAGATGTTAAACGCCAGGGCAAAGACGTTACGATCGTTTCTTTCGGTAAAATGATCCCCCGCGTTGTAATGCCGGCGGTACTTCAACTGGAAAAAGAAGGTATCGACGCCGAAGTAATCGATTTGAGAACAGTTCGTCCGATCGACTATCCTGCTGTGATCGAATCAGTGAAGAAAACAAACCGTTGCGTGGTGGTAGAAGAAGCCTGGCCTCTGGCTTCCATTTCTTCGGAAATTGCCTATCACATTCAGCGCCACGCATTCGACTATATGGATGCACCGGTGATCCGCGTAACGAGCCGCGATGTACCTCTGCCTTACGCGCCAACGCTGATCGAGGAGATCCTGCCAAACGTGAAGCGCACGGTAGACGCCGTGAAGTCGGTACTTTACAAATAATCCTCAGAGATCCACAACAAAGCCATTACCGTCCCAGGTTTTGGCTTTGTTGGTTATATTCCCTGTCGTCAGTGTTAGTAAGTTTCTCATTTGAAAGTGGTTATTAATTAAATACTATTCCGAAATAGGCAGAATACTAGTACTTTTGTGCTTTGAACGCTCCTTGATGTAGACTAACAAATCAATTCAGATTATGCAAGAAGAACGAACAAGATATTCAGAGGAAGAATTAAAGGAGTTTGAGGAGCTGATCCGCGGGAAACTGGAAGCGACAAGAAGTGAGCTCGATTATATCAAAACAGGTTTAAGTAAAAAGAACGATAGCGGCACAGACGTAACTTCGGGTGCAGCCAAATTAGTGGAGGATGGGGCCGATGCCAGTGAACGTGAAAATTTGAGCCAGTTGGCCGCTCGTCTGCAAAAATATTCGGTACAGCTCGAAAATGCGCTGATCCGTATTAAAAACGGTACTTACGGCGTTTGCATCGACACCGGGAAACTGATTCCAAAAGAACGCCTGCGCATTGTACCACACACCCAGCAAACCATCGAAGCGAAGCTGAGAAGAGCCAGCTGATTTTATACGAGCATTCGACTTGAATTGTTACCAAAGACTGCCCCAGACAGGGCGGTCTTTTTTGTTGTTCAAACTTGGCGAAATAGTTGTAACTATCTGAGTGAAATAGGTAAATTTGTCACCGTAATTATACCCCTGACTCTCAGTGCTCCATGTTTAAAAAATTACCTCTCCTGTACGCGGTTCTCGCGTGCATTATGCTCCTTGGCGGCTGTAAAAAAGAAATCGACCCCAAGATCACTACCGGCGATCTGTTTGTAACAGTTTATTCTTATGAAGGATATAACCAGGTGCCGGCGAAAAATGTCAATGTGTTCACAAAGCCGCAGAGCGTACAGGGCGTGACCGATGAGTTCGGGAGTGTATTGCTCAAAGGGATTACGCCCGGTTCGTATGAGGTATTCGCAAGCCAGTCGGGTTTCGGATCCGGTAAAAGCGTGATCGAGATCAGGAGAGATTCGTTGGCGAAGCTTTTTATCAGTATCGTAAAAGGTGTCACCACGACAATCGCCCCTGAGATTAAGCTCATATTACCTGCATTGCCCGCCGCCTATTCGCCCAATGATCCCATTAATTTTTCGGCCGACATTACCGATCAGGATACCGATCCAAAGGATATCACCGTAAAATGGGAAAGTAGCCTGGACGGTATTTTCCAGACCTCGTCCCCCGACGCGAAGGGCAACGTTGCCTTCAACAAAACATTGTCGAAAGGACAGCATACCATTATCATCACCGCTACCGACAAAGACGGCTACTCTTCCTCATTCACATTCGCGCTTTCCACAACGGCTCCCAAGCCGATAACACTGACCAGTGCGGTGAAGAAAGATGCGGTTATCGCATTGGCATGGACAAAATATGCAGGCGATGACTTCCGGTCTTACGAAATCTACCGGAGCGAAGATGAGAATTCCTCTAAGGAAACATTGGTAGGAATGGTTGACAATGTCAATACAATGGCCTATACGGACTCGCTGGCGCCGTTTGCAACCCAGGTCTTTTACTACGTGCGGGTAATTACATCCACCGAGTCGTCCAGGAACAGTAACTCCATTAAGGTCGATAATCCGGCAGGAGCGGTGTTTTTGTTTAACCCGGAAGATGTTGTCATGCACCCCACGCAGAACCGCTTCTATGCTGTGGATAAAGGCTCGGGGAAATTGCGGATGATCAATGCCGATACATTCACCGAGGCGGGTAGCGTCACTTTGCAGGGCACACCCGGTTATATCGACATTGGCGACAACGGGTTTGGGCTGGAAGTGTATGTGCCAAGTAGCGACGGCTGGATATACATTTATGACGCAGAGAAGCTCACTTTGAAAAAGTCGATCAATACCGGGCTGCCAACGCCGTGTGTAGTGACCAACGGCAGCGGATATATCACTGCATCGGTCGTGCCATCGCCGTGGTGGGAAAAGCCGGTCAGAACATATTCCAGGGCAACAGGGATCAATATCAGCGGTAATGGCGACCATGACGGCGATCGCCTGAGATATGTGCCTGGCCAACAAAAAATCATTTCGATCTCGCGTAGCGTAAGCCCTATCGATATGGAGTATTTCGAGCTCAATGCCAAAGGCGAAATCCTTCTGCACGTGGATGACACGCCACATGGCGATTATCCGCTGAACCCCGATATTTTCAGGATTTCAAAAAGCGGGGATTATGCGGTGACGGGTGCAGAAGGAGCTGTATATTTAACCGCAAAGTCGATGGAATACAAGGGTATGATCCAGCGCGGCAGTCTGACGTTCTCTGATTTTGCATTCAGCGATGATGGCAAGACGATTTATGCGGCCACGCAAAACAGGAAATCGATACAGATCGCGCATTATCCTCAATTGACGCGTGACAATGAAATTCTACTCCGCGGTACGCCGAGATTTGTCTTTTATCGCGCGGGCAAGCTCTACACGGTGAGTATGGTCAGTGAAGCGCCTTACAAATTCGGTATCGAAGTCGTAAAAGTGAAATAAGAGTATAATCGGGAGGTCTGCGAAGGCCTCCCGATTTTATTCTGCCTCTGTTCCCAACACTTCCCGAAAAACCTCCATAAGCCCTTCGGACGGTTCCTGGCCTTTGTTTTTGGTTTTGAAATATTCCTGAAACAACTTCTCCATACTTAGTGACAGATCGATTTCCGATGAAGTGTCGGCGACCTCGCTTTTCCTGATCTGCGGGATGATCTGGATAATGCCGGAATGCGCCTCCATCAACCGCTTTTTGTCGGAAGCTTCGAGGTAATTATCTGAAATAATGGTGAGTTCGATCAGATCTTCCTGATGCCCGCTCAACCATTCAATGGCTTCATCAATGCTATGAGAGCTCTTTCGGCGCAATTTCTTGCCTTTTAAAAGCTCAACAGGCTTGTACCCAACCAGTTTTCCGGCTTCGGCCTCTATCACAATAACATACTTCGTCTGATTGGCCTCCGAGAAACTATAAGCCAGCGGACTGCTGGAATATACCGCCGGT
>CBIHPQ010000534.1:0-4291 GCA_966211825.1 uncultured Dyadobacter sp.
GAGGATTTGTTTTATGCATTGATATGGCTTTATGTGGCACTCATCGTCAGTATACTGCTGGTCAATAACCTGCTGCTCAGAAAGATCTGGGAGCCGTTCTATGACCTGGTCGGACAGCTCAAAAATTTCAGGTTAGGCAGGAACCAGCCGCTCAATCCGGCTGCAACGAATGTGAAGGAGTTCAGGGTGCTCAACGAATCGGTGGCAACGCTCGTGCAGCATGCCCTGGATACGTACAACAGCCAGAAACAGTTCATCGAGAATGCGTCCCACGAGCTGCAAACGCCGGTTGCGATCAGTATCAACCGTTTGGAGCTGCTGGCTGAAAAAAACGGGCTCAACGAGGCGGGCCTGGAAACGGTAGGGCAGGTGATCCAGACGCTGGAACGGCTTTCGCGGCTGAACAAATCCCTTTTGCTGCTTTCCAAAATTGAAAACCGGCAGTTCGAAGGCGTGGAAGTAGTATCGATAAACCGCCTGGTGGAAGAGCTGAAAGAGGAATTCGCCGATTTCGCTGATTACAAAGGCGTTTCCATCACCGTTTCAGAAGACGCCAGCCTGGAAGCGACCATGCAAAAGGACCTCGCCGTGATCATGATCTCGAACCTGATCAAAAATGCGATCGTGCACAACCACACGCGTGGGAGCCTCGAAATCACATTAGGCGAAAAAGAACTCCGGATAGCCAATTCCGGCGCAAATGTGCCGCTGGATGGAGCACGGATATTCCAAAGATTCCACAAACAAGCCACAGGTGCCGGCAATACGGGACTTGGACTGGCCATTGTCAAAGCAATTGCCGATTTCTACGGATTTAAAGTAAGTTATGTGTTTGACGGCCGGCATATCATGAAAATCAGGTTCGAAACGCACAGCGATATTTAGGATCAGCGCTTCTTTCCCAATTCCTTCCGGTTTTGGCCTTTAACATTGTAAAAAAAAGTTAAAGGCATGAAAAAGATCATCAACACACTGCTCTTACTGCTGGCCGGGATAACGGCTTTCGCACAAACCGATTCGACGGTAACGAAAAAACCGCTTAAAATCCGTCACGCCGAGCCCTTGTACATGGACCTGATCCGCGACCTGGGCGCCAGAAAAGGCGAGAAGGAATGGAACGTGGGGTATGGCATCGAAGGCCACAAACAATACACAGCCAACCACGCATTTGTGGAATACGAGTTCTCGCCTGTGAACCGGCTTGGGCTGGAAGTGGAAGTGCCGTTCGAGTTTTACACTGTCACATCCCGGCAGGAAACAGGGAACATCCCGCGCAACAGGCTGGAAGGCCTGAAACTGGCAACACAATACACATTTCTCGTTTCCAAAAAACACCAGATGTCGATGGCTGCGGGGTATATGCACGAGTTTCGTACGCACTCCTTCTATTCCATCGATCATGGCCGCGGTATGCTGAAAGGCAGCTCGGTGAGCCCGTTTTTCATTGTCGCCAAAAAGTGGGGACAGCGGATCCATACATTGCTCTACACCGGGCCCGAATGGGAATTCACGCCCGCAGAATCCAGTCGGCGGACATTCTATCAGGTCAATGCGAGCATGCATTACGTACTTCCTTCCGGTAATTTCGTGGGGATTGAAGTAAACGACGAATTTTCGTCGGCTGGTCACAACCCGGTTTTCAGGCCGCAAATGAAGCTGGTGCTGAACCAGCGCCTGGCACTGGGGCTGCTTACCGGCATCCCGTCCAACACGCGGGAAAGCGGATTAAGCTTCATGGCAAGACTGGTGTTCGAACCCTAATATTATCGGCTGGTGAGTCCGAAAACCCTCGCCGGTTCCCTGGTCAGCACGTTCAGGCTGGCTGTCTTGCAAAAAGGATATAATCCGTTCCGGGAGGCGTCATACCCGGTCTGCGCAGGAGCTGGGTGATTTGCCCGCGGTGGTAGGTCGAGTGGTTGACCAGATGTGTAAGAATGTCCGTCAGGTTATCCAGGAAGGGGTCTCCGGCCATGCTCTATTCCAAAGGCTACAAATCTTCAATCGATTTGTGGCCTTTGGAATTTCCATCGGCGTCGAGCGGTATGTAGTCGTTGCAGGCAATTTCGAGGATGTTTCCTTCTATATCTGCGAAATAAAAGAACAACCCGCCGAATGGCGGAGCCGTGGGCTCCTTTAAGATTTTAATGCCCGTATTTCGTTTGCAGACAGCCCTTCAAAAATTGTTCCGGACTCATCGCTGCGTTCAAGATCAAAATAGTTGCGAATGGTTTTGTAGAAATAAAAATCTGAAACGTCGGACCGTCGAATAAGCAGTCATATGTCCTCCGTACGTATAGCTCTTCCGTCATCAATTTTATTAATTCTTTTTTAAAAGCCTTTATTAAATAGTTAGCAATCATCAGTTGATTATTGTACGATTGGTTGTAACTATTTTATAATCAGATATTTAAATGGAAAATACATTCAGGTTTCCTATGTTTTAAATTAAATTATAAACATATTGTTCAATGATATTTTTATGCATTGACAAGGGGTTTTGATATAACTGAAATTAAATACTGTCATGCATTTCCTGCCACTAGTTTTCGGAATCTGACTGCGAGATAGTGCACGATCTATCGGAATAGTTTTGAAAGTTAGTTATCCAATTCCCTTTCATCTTGCTAACCAAATTTAACCCTTCTATGAGAGACAAACTCCCACCTATCTATTCCTGTGCATTTGGCTAACAGCGGCATTGGTCGGCATTCACGTACCGACCTGTGACCGGCAATAGTAGCCAGTGAGATTACCTGCCCACGCTACGATTTCCGGCTGCCAGCCGACCTGGTTGTCAGTCTGGGATCAGCAAAAACTTCACCAAATGGCGAGGGCGGGCGAAGTATGTCCTTTTGTTTTCTTCAAAATCAATACCTCATGCTACGAAAACTACATAACTCAATTTCTTTTATTCTCACCTGTGCCTTCCTTATCGGTTTGCTCGGCACACAAACAGCCGCCCAGAACCAGATCGTGACCGAGAACGAATTGGATGGCAGCCTGCCGGATGTGTGGGATGTGGAAGGTGCCGGGGATGCGACGATCCAGGGCTTCGCTACGGATATCAGCTACAATAAGGGTGAAACCGCTGTTTTTAAAATCAAGACCGATGCAATTGCTTACACGGTCACGATCTACCGCCTGGGCTACTACGGTGGCGATGGCGCGCGCCTGAAAGGAACGGCCGTGATTTCAGCGGTGTTGCCGCAAACCCAGCCCGCCTGTATCACGGACCCAGCGACAGGTCTGGTCGATTGCGGTAACTGGGCCCAGTCGGCGTCGTGGGAAATCCCGGCCGACGCCGTTTCGGGCATCTACATTGCCAAACTTGACCGCGGGAATGATCAGGGAGCGAGCCATATCACCTTCATCGTGCGCGATGATGCGAGTAATGCTGCGCTGATGTTTCAAACCTCGGATGCAACCTGGCAGGCCTACAATGTATATGGGGATGCCGGCAACGGGAGGAGCTTGTACACGGGCGCAGGGGGAAAGGCATCGAAGGTCAGCTACAACCGGCCGTTTCTCACACGAAGCGGCGGTGGCGGAGGAGGACCTTATGAGGATTTTCTGTTCAATTCGGAGTACCCGATGATCCGTTTCCTGGAAAAAAACGGATTTGACGTAACCTATACCACCAATGTTGATACCGACAGAAGGGGCGCGCTCATCGCGAACCACAGCGTTTTTATGTCGGTGGGGCACGATGAATACTGGTCCAAAGGCATGCGGCAGCATGTGACAAGCGCCCGGAACGGCGGTACGCACCTGGCGTTTTTCAGCGGCAATGAAGTTTACTGGAAAACACGCTGGGAAAACAGCGTGGATGCGGCCGGGACGCCCTACCGCACGCTGGTTTGCTACAAGGAGGGTGCTGACGGCGAAAACCAGTGTAATGGCAAATGCGATACCAGTACCGACGAATGGACAGGCCTGTGGCGCAGCGGATGCGAGTTTCCGGCTGCCGATGGCTGCAACCCCGAAAATGAACTGACCGGCCAGATCAGCTGGGAAGGCACCACCGGTACGATACAAGTCCCGAGCGACTACAAAAGCCTGCGTTTCTGGCGCAATACCAGTGTGGCAGCATTGACTGACGGTACTTCCGCCACGCTTGCGGAAAACACGCTGGGTTACGAATGGAATCCCGAGCAGGAAAGCTACCGCAGCTCATACCCGGCGGGACGGATCATCCTTTCGCGCACGGTCGTGGCGGGAAAAGTACACCACCTGAGCCTTTACAGGCATTCGGGCGGTGCATTGGTGTTTGGTGCGGGCACGGTGCAATGGG
>CBIHPQ010000535.1:0-4284 GCA_966211825.1 uncultured Dyadobacter sp.
TGTGCGTGTAACCGCCGGCATTGATGATGATCCCGTCGAAAGAGAAGCCAACCTCGTGGATTTTATCGATCAGCGCGCCTTCGTGGTTGGATTGGAAATAATGCAGCTCCACATCGGGGAAAGCCCCTTTCAGCGTTTCGAAATAATCTTCAAATGACTGGGTACCGTATACGCCGGGTTCTCTTTTGCCCAAAAGATTCAGGTTGGGGCCGTTCAGGATCAATATCTTTTTCATTTGCTTTGTAGCATTAATAAATTCTTCCTTCGCTATGTGGCAAAGCTACATCAAACATTTCAAAAATTATCTCCGACTCGAACGCTCGCTGTCCGGCAATTCCGTGGAAGCGTATGTGAGGGATGTGGAAAAACTGGAAGAGTTTTTGGAACTCAGCAAAATCGACCTTGCGCCTGCCCGTGTAAAGGAAGAGCACCTGTCGGCATTCCTGAAATACGTGGCCGAACTGGGCCTGGCCGCGCATTCGCAGGCCCGGATGTTGTCGGGTATTAAGGCGTTTTTTAAATATCTGTTGCTGGAAAACGAGATTACCGAAGACCCGACAGAACTGCTCGAATCCCCCCGCCTGCCCCGCAAGCTGCCCGACGTCCTGTCGTATGAGGAAATCGAGACGATGCTGAGTGCGATAGACCATTCCACGCCCGAAGGCACCCGCAACCGGGCTATTATGGAGGTTTTGTACAGCTCAGGGTTGCGGGTTTCTGAATTGACGGATTTGCAGCTTACCAACTGCCATTTCGACATCGGTTTCCTGCGCATTATCGGAAAAGGCGACAAAATGAGGCTGGTACCGATCGGGAAAGAGGCCATTAAATATACGCAGATCTACCTCGACCACGTCCGGGGCGACATTGCTCCACAAAAAGGAAGCGAAGACATTGTTTTTCTGAACCGGCGCGGCGGCCAGCTTTCACGGGTGATGATCTTCCTGATGATCAAGGACACGGCCGAAAAAGCGGGCATTCACAAAAACGTCAGTCCGCATACGTTCCGGCATTCATTCGCTACCCACCTGATCGAAGGCGGGGCGAGTTTGCGTGCGGTGCAGGAAATGCTGGGACATGAGTCGATTACCACCACGGAAATCTACACCCACCTCGACCGGGATTACCTCCGGCAGATCATCACCGAATTTCACCCCCGAAGCTGAGCGCTATTGTTCTGCGTCTTTCAGCAACGAATCCAGTTTCAGCGAATCTGCGTCCGGCGTAGCGCCCGGCAATGCCCTTTTGAGCTGCTTGGGTTTGTTCCAGGGTGCGGTGGTGCGGCTCGACATGTCGTACGAGATGTACGCAAACAATGCCACGAACGCGATAAAAACGATGATGAATATCTTCTTGTTTCGATTTGACTTCTCCATTTCACTCTTCCTCTCTAATCTGTTTCGGCGTTTTGTAAAGAGCCAGCTCGCCGGTTTTAGCAGATATTTCTTCCCATTTCTGGTCTATAAATTCAATAAATACTGCGCTTCCCTTTTTCATGGAACCTATGCTGGCCCCGGACAAATATTCAGCGAAATAGGTAATGTCCGGGTTATGGCCAAACAATATCAGGGTCGAATATTGCTCTGAAACTGTATTGACAGCTTGCAGGTATGCCCTCGGGCCTCCGTCGTAGATTCCCTCACGCCTGTCGATGGCATCGACCGGCAGCTTGTATTGTCCCGCAATGATCTCGGCGGTTTTGAATGCGCGGGAAGCGGGGCTCGATACGAAAATATCGGGTTTTACCCCTTCCTGAACCAGCCATTTCCCCATCGCAAGTGACTCCGACAAACCTTTACTGTTCAGATTCCTGTCAAAATCCCTGATTCTGAAACTCTGGTCTTCGGCCGTCGCGTGCCGGACTAATATGAGGGTCTTTTTCATGTGCTGGTTTTTTCTTCAAAAGTAAATAATCTGCTTTTCTAAAACTGCCGGTTTACGTTGAAAAATTGGAACGGTTATTTTCAACCACTTAATGGCGGTAAACGACCTTTTGACATTATTTCCTCCACAAACCGCGACAATTAATACGTAATTTTGTTCCTTGATCAACTTATAGAGAAGAAATCCACTAGCAATACATTATGTTACAGTTCCTTAAATATGTCCTGGCGACGTTCGTAGGCATTATCCTCTTTCTGTTCCTGTCATTTTTCATTCTCGCGGGCATTGGTTCGCTTTTTTCCTCCGAGGACAAAGTGGTGCTCGAAGACAAATCGGTACTGAGGCTCGATCTCAACCAGCCGATCCAGGAAGTAGGCGTCGACAACCCGTTGTCGGAATTCGGGATACCTTTCAGTGGAGAAGAAAATGTGGTTGGCTTGAAGGACATTCTGGATGCATTGAAAAGCGCACAGTCCGACGACAAGATCAAAGGCATTTACCTTAAAACCGAAGGACCGGAAGCTGGGTGGGCTACTTTGGAAGAGGTCCGTAACCAGCTTCTGGAATTTAAAAAATCGAAAAAATTTGTCGTTACCTATGGAGAAAGCTATTCGGAGAAAGGCTATTACATTGCTTCGGTAGCCGATAAAATTTACCTCAACCCCGCCGGTGGTATCGAATGGAACGGACTTTCGGCTGAGTACAGCTTTTTCAAAGGCACATTTGATAAACTGGAAATCAAGCCGTTGGTGTTCCGGGTAGGCGAATTTAAAAGTGCGATCGAAATGTTCTCGCGGCAGGATATGAGCGAGGCGAGCAAAAAGCAATCCATCGAACTGATCGGCGCCATTAATAGCAATTTCCTGAAAAACATTTCGGCCTCCCGCAGCATTCCGGTGGACGAACTCAAAAACCTGGCAGACTCCCTCGCCATCGAAAACCCGAAAGCTGCATTGAAATACAAATTCGTTACAAACCTCGGCTATCAGGACGAGCTTGAAACGACTTTGAAGAAAGAGCTTAAAGTGGATACGGATAAATCAATATCCTACATCGGTGTGAATAAGTACCTGCAAGGTTCCAGCTCCGTGGAGAAAGGCGATTTCAATAAGAGAATAGGCGTACTTGTTGCGGAAGGGGAAATTACCAGCGGCGATGGCGGTGATAATAGCATTGGTTCAGAAAAATTTGTGAAGGAACTGAAAGAGATCCGCGAAAACGACAAAATCAAAGCGGTTGTGATCCGTATCAACTCGCCCGGCGGAAGTGCATTGGCATCGGACGTAATGTGGCGTGAGATCCAGATTACCGCGAAAAAGAAGCCGGTTATCGCTTCAATGTCTGACGTGGCGGCTTCCGGAGGCTATTACATGGCGATGGGCTGCGATACCATCGTGGCGCAACCAAACACCATCACAGGTTCGATCGGTATTTTCGGGTTGATATTCAATGTAACCGATTTCATGAACAACAAGCTGGGCATTACTTTCGACGGTGTCGGTACCAGCCCTCACGCCGATTGGCCGACCGCTACCCGCGAAATGACGGATTTCGAGAAGTCGATGATCCAGAAAAGCGTGAACGAAGGCTACGAAACATTTACCCGGAAAGCGGCCGAAGGTCGCAAAATGCCGGTCGAAAAATTGAAGAGCCTCGCGCAGGGACGCGTATGGTCGGGCGTCGAGGCCAAGCAAAACGGCCTTGTGGACGTACTGGGAGGTGTTGACGTAGCCATTAAAATCGCCGCGAAGGCTGCCAAACTGAATGAAGGGGATTACCGCGTTCGTTACTATCCCGAGAAAAAACGGCCTTTCGACGAAATGATCGATAAGCTGCTCGGGGACAACGAGGAAAAAGCAACTACTAAGGCGCTCGGCGATCTGGCCCCTTACGTAAAGATGTATAAGAAACTGATGAATATGGGAGGAACGCAGACACGCATGCCGTTCGAACTGGTGATTCGTTAAACCTCCGGTCATTGTAAATTATCAGGGCCCGCATCCAGTGCGGGCCTTTTTTATTCTGTAATCTTAACGCCCGTTTTACTGTCAAGCTCCTGCCTTACGATCAGCACAGCATGCTTGTTGGGCGCAATGGCTACGCCGTCCAGGCGCGCATAAACCTTGGTAAATTCCGCCCCGAAATAAAGGATGATCGAAGAATAATAAATCCAGGTTAGCAAGATCACGATTGACGCCGAAGTACCGTACGCGGCGCCGAGATCCGATTTCCCCAGGTAAAAACTGATGATAAATTTCCCGACCAGAAATAAAACTGCGGTAAACGCAGCGCCTACGAGGCATTCCTTCCAACGCAGGTCACCATCGGGCAACACTTTGAATATCACGGTAAACAATGCGGTAATGATCGAGAGTACCAATGCCAGGTTGACAATGTAAA
>CBIHPQ010000536.1:0-4283 GCA_966211825.1 uncultured Dyadobacter sp.
TTATTCCTCATTTAGACGGTGTTTCGGCAGTTTGGTAACGGATATAAATACATCAATTCGCAAACGGTCGGTTTGGTCAGATCAACGGAATGTGAAATTGAGTTAAGACGCAGTCGCAGCCGGTTAAATGAGCCCCGGTTTTGTCTTTTGACTAAAAACACCTCGAAAAATGTCTGAAATAGACCGCCGGAAGTTTCTTAAAATGTCCGCAGCCGCTGCCGGTGCGGGAGCAGCTTTGAATTTGTTGCCGCCACTGATCCGCAAAGCGTTGGCCGTGAAGGCGTACAACCCGACCAAAACCATTGATGACGTCCAGCATGTGGTGATACTGATGCAGGAAAACCGCTCGTTCGACCACTACTTCGGCGCAATGCGGGGCGTAAGAGGTTTTGGCGACCGGTTTCCGATACCGCTCGAAAGCGGGAAGCGGGCATTTGTGCAGTCGGATGGGAAGCGGGAGTATTCGCCTTATCGAGCGGACAAAAAGACGGTCAATGCAGCGCTGGTAAATGGCACGCCACACGATTTTCCCGACACGCAGGCTGCCTGGAACCAGGGCAAATATGGCTTCTGGCCGATGTTCAAGACACCGTATTCGATGGCCTATTACACGCGGGAGGAAATCCCTTTTCAATATGCATTGGCAGAGTCGTTTACGATTTGCGATGCCTATCACTGCTCCATTGCCACAGGAACCGACCCTAACCGCATCATTTTCTGGTCGGGCTCCAACTTCGATCCGGAAAAGCGTGCCGCCGGCATTAACTGTACCGACGCCGATTCCGAGCCCGTGAACCTCCGCTGCTGGGTGGAAGGCAAAATGCCCGATCCCGGCTACACCTACCGGGGTAATGCGTTCAAATGGGACACTATTCCCGATGTTTTGCAAAAAGCGGGTGTCAGCTGGCGCATTTACCAGGACCCAAACGATAACTGGACCGGGGCAATGCACGGCTGCCTGGCATTTGAAAGTTTCAGGAATGCGAAGCCTGGCTCGCCGGTTTATGAAAACGGTATGAAGCATTGGTCGATCAAAGACCTGACTGACCATGTCAAAAACAATACCTTGCCCCAGGTAAGCTGGGTGTTACCGTCACAGAGCAACTCGGAACATCCGAGCGGCCCATCGAGCCCGAACCGCGGAGGCGATTTCACGCATCAGGTTCTGACGGCCATTACGTCGAACCCCGAGGTTTGGGCCAAAACCGTTTTCTTCCTCACTTTTGATGAAAATGACGGGCTGTTCGATCACCTTCCCGCGCCGGCGGTTCCTTCCTATAATGCCGATGGCTCACTGGCCGGAAAGTCGACGATCGATCTGGCCGGGATGTATTTCAACAACGACAAAGGCACGGCGGAGTGTCCCAACCCTTTCCATGAAGCCAGTATGAAGAAGGGCGGACCCGTGCGGACGCGAGTTTACCAGGATAAGCGCGATACCATTAGCGGCCCAATCCGTCCCTGGGGCATGGGGCCGCGTGTGCCGATGTACATTATATCACCGTGGAGCAAGGGTGGATGGGTCAATTCCGAGGTTGCGGACCATACTTCGGTCGGGCAATTTCTCGAAAAGCGGTTTAAGGTCAGCATTCCCGCGATTAGTCCGTGGCACCGTTCGGTAAGCAGTGACCTCACTTCGGCTTTTGATTTTATTACACCAAATGACCCGGTCTTTCCTGCATTGCCCGAAACGTCTAACTACGCGAGCATCGAAGAAGCATCGAAGACGCTTCCGAAAGCCACCGCTCCTGAGCTGCCCGGCCCGTTGTTTCAGGAAAAAGGTACGCGTTATTCGCGTGCGCTGCCATATCGCTTGCAGGCGCGTGCAAAAGTTGTATCAAACGAAATAGAACTGTTTTTTGAAAATAAAGGCTCTGTCGGGGCTGTGTTTCATGTGTACGACCTCAAACATCCCGACCGCATCCCGCGGCGTTACACGGTGGAGGCTGGCAAATCAATTTCCGATGAATGGGCGCTGGCTTCCGGTTCGGGGGATTATGCTTTGGAGGTTTTTGGGCCAAACGGTTATTTTCAGTCCTTCTCGGGAAATAGCAACAGGCAAGAACCTGAAATTAAGATCAGTTTTGACTACCTGAAGGATACTGTTCGTTTGGAATTGCAAAATCCTGGCAAAAACAATGCGGCAATGGTCGTGGGTAACTTCTATGACAAGTCCGTTTCTGTGAATATCAATGTCCCCGCCAGCGGAAAAGTCGCGAGGGAATGGGCTTGTGGAAACCAGGGGAACTGGTATGACCTGACCGTTCAGTTTAAAACCGAAGGTGCCTACCAGCGTCGTTTCGCGGGCAGGATCGAGACGGGTAAGCACGGGATCAGTGATCCGGCGATGGCTTCGGAAATTTAAAATCCCGGTCCATTAGCGGCCCTGTACGACATTGGCCGCCGGGGTTATGTGAATGACTCCCTGCATTACCTGCCAGTGACCGGGAAAAGAGCAGATGAACGGGTAGTCGCCCGGCGCGTCCGGAGCCTTGAAATCAAGGCGGTAGTTTTTGCCTGCATCGACGAGTGGGGTCGCAAAAAGTACTTCGGGCATAGTCGGTACGAAATGCTTTTCGAAACCATCTTTTAATTTGGCCATGGCATCGGCGGCTTCCCCCACCTTCTGCACATTTCCCGGGCTGGTAATGACGACATTGTGCGGCATCAGGTCGGCATTCTCAAAAACAAGCGACACCCGGCGACCCGCAGGGATATGCACCTCTTTCAGGTCGAAAGCCATTTTCGCTTCCACCGCTTTCAGGCGTATTTCCAGCGTGCCCATCGATTCGAGCAACGTCTGCGATTCTTTGCGGTCGCCCACGGGAACGGTTGCCAGCAGGTTTGTCATATTTTTCAAAGCCTTATCGAAAGCAGCCGGCTCATATTGGCCACCCTGTTTTTGAATAGTACGTAAAAAATCGCGGATAGGCTCCGTTTGGGCCGGTTCGGCGATAGTCATTTTCATCAGAAGCGGAAGCGCCTGCTCCGGCCATTGTGCAGATAATGCCTTGACCTGTGAATAGAATGTGGCCTGTAAATGAGGGTCAGATAACAACGTGATGGCGTCGAGGTAGGTTTTTTGGTGTTCTTTATTATTAGCCAGCCATTGGGTAACCGCTTCATCGGAAGGGTTTGCCGTCATCAAAGCGGCCAACGCAGCGGTTTGGGCACCAACATTGCTGCCGTGCATGGCCTCCATTAGCTCATGCCTGTTTTTGACCAGATCATTTTTAGAAATACCTGAAAGAAGATTTGCCAAAGCAGTTGTTGCCTGCGAGCCGGGCTCTTCTGTTTGAAGATTATCAAGCAAAATGCGCACATTGCTTTGTCCCGAGGATTGTACCAGATCCGACAATGCCTTTTCCCGCTGCTCCCTGTTCGCTTCCGGATGCCGGATGATCTGCTCAGAAATAAGTTTGGCCGGCGGCAGGGAAGCTAGTTCCGTCGCGGTAGCCAGACTGAGTAGGTACCGTTTAACATTCTCCGGCGCGTTGGCAACAAACCCGTTCTGCTGTATCGACGCCAGCCATGCCGGTTTGAAAAAACGCATGGTTTCGCGGATCGCGTAGTCGAGATAATAGTCGGTAGGATGCTTGAAAACGTCGAGTGCTGCTGGAAGCGCTTCTTCTGCCCGGAAGTCCGTTAGTGCCACGACCGCTTCAAGCCGCACGCGGGCAGACTCGTCGTTCACCCGGGCCCGCATGAGCGAGAGCGCATCCGGTATGCGCCCGTACCAATAGCGCAGCACGCGCGTGGCAGCGGTTCGGGCGCGGAAGTCTTTTGCAATCAATAGGTTATCCAATATTTTGTCCTGGGGCTGATCGAAATCCTGGTATAGCCATAATGCTTCCAGCAGATGATGCTCATAAAGTGAATCGCGCGGGTCAAGCGACTCCGCCCAGCTGTGCAGCGCAGGCGATACCTTTTCCCACGGTTGTTCCCGCAAGCGGGCGCGGGAACGGTAACGCAGCCGGTCCTCGTGGCCTTTCAGGTTAGCAAGCAATTGGGGAACACTTTGCCTGGAAATATCGATCGTCGTAAGCAGCGGGCGGTTTTTGGCCGTAATGCGCCAGATCCGGCCATGGGATTTGTCCCGTGCGGGATCGCGTGGCGGGTTCTCGCCGTGCGAAATGAGCGGGTTATACCAATCTACGATATATAACCCGCCGTCCGGACCGAATTCGAGGTCAATCGGCCGGAAATTGGGATCCGACGATTGAAGGAGCGGCTCCACCTCCTTGCTCGTGATGCCCGAGCCGCTGGGGATAATGCGGTGCTGC
>CBIHPQ010000537.1:0-4281 GCA_966211825.1 uncultured Dyadobacter sp.
TACGCGGACGACTCGCCCTCACGGCTACCGTCACCGACTGGCTCAAATTGCAGATAGAAGGCAATTTCAACAACCTTTATACCAAAAGCGAGATCAAGGAACTCGGTCAGGGCGTCAATTTCACCGGCGGCCGCTACGCGCTCGGGCATTCAACGAAGCAGACCAATTTCATGAAATGGCTCGCGATCTTTAACAAACCCATTACCAAAGACCTTGATTTCAACGGATACGTGGGTGGCGAATCGCAGCAGTACAGCCTTTCATTCAATAATGCGGAGACGCAGGGTGGCCTTTCCTACCCGGGTAACTTCTTCCTGGCCAACTCGGTACAATCGCAGATTTCAACCGGCGGGATCAAGACGCGGCGCTCGTATAAGTCACTGTACGCCAGTGCCGATTTCGCCTGGCGTGAGCAACTTTTCCTGCAAACTACCTGGCGTGGTGACTGGTCGTCGGCGTTAACCTATTCTGACGGCTCAGGAAACAACTTCTATAATTACCCGTCGGCGAGTTTGTCGTGGGTTTTCTCGCAAACCTTCCATTCTTCACTTCCCAAATGGCTCAGCTACGGAAAGTTAAGAGGTAACCTGGCAGCATTAGGTGGCGACATCGAGCCGTTCCTGCTCAACCCAGGCTTCAAATTCGGTGGCTATACCAATGCGGGCGGCTTCGGCGACCAGGCATTGTCGACATTCAGTGCACAATCGACTTTGCAGACGAACATCAAGCCTTTGCGGAAGATTGCCAAGGAAATCGGTTTGGAACTGAAAGTTTTTAACAACCGCCTGGGGCTTGACCTGTCGGTTTACCGCGACAACTCCCGCAACCAGCCTATCCCCATTTCTGCGGCCATTGAAACCGGCGTGAACAGCATCCTGATCAACGCAGGTAACATTCAGAATACCGGTATCGAGATCGCGCTCGATGCGACGCCGGTCAAAGTGGGTGCATTCACCTGGAACACCACAGTCACGTTCTCGCGTAACCGCAACAAGATCATCGAGTTGTATGGCGACCGCGAGTACTACGCGCTGGCCGACGAATCGGGTGGAGGCAACGATTTGATCCCTTATGCCAAAGTGGGCGGTACCTACGGCGTGATCCGCACAAAAATCGCGGCGGCGCGTTTCCAGGGTACCGATGCCAACGATCCACGCAACGGAATGCCGATCCTTTCATGGCGCGGCGATGCGCGTGCGGCTTTTCCGGCACGCAGCAATGAATGGAAAGATGTAGGTGATATCAATGCCAAATTCCGAGGCGGCTGGGATAATACATTCAGCTACAAACGTTTATCGCTTAATGTGCTGTTCGATGCCAAGATCGGGGGCGACATGATCATCACCTCGTTGCGCTACGGAACGCATACCGGCGTCTTCAAGAACTCGCTGCAAGGCCGCGACGCAGACCACGGCGGAATTGCCTTTACAAGCAAATTTGACGGCAAAAGCTACGACGACGGTATTCTGCCCGAGGGCGTTTTCGCAACGGGACAAACGATCACACAGTCCGACGGATCGAATGCGAACGTGGGCGGTATGACTTTCAAGGAAGCTTACGAAAAAGGACTCGTAGAACCGACGCATTTGCCGCAATACAACTACCGCTACGGCTCCTTCTCCACCGCCGTGGGCGATTACTGGATCTCGGAAAACTCTTGGATTTCGCTTCGCCAGGTTTCGCTGAGCTACCAGTTCCCGCAGTCGCTTTGCGAGAAAATCAAGCTCAATGCATTGTCGATCAACCTTGTAGGCCGCGATTTACTTTACCTGTATAACACTTTGCCTTTGAACTTCAACCCGGCGTCGAACTTCTCAAACAGCACCGCGGTGCAGAAGGAAGTCGGATTTATACCGCCGATGACGCGCGCCCTGGGCGTGACCCTGCGCGCCGCATTCTGATGTAAACGGTTCTGGTTCAGTACTTTTAAAAGCAATTTCAAATGAAAAATATATTAACCAAATGCGCCGCCGGTACCGTTCTCGCAACCGGCCTCCTGTGGGCAACGTCCTGCGAAAAGGATTTCGGCGATATCAATACCGATCCGGCCATTGTGATCACGCCCGACCCGAAGTTTCTGTTCACCCATTCGCTCAACAGCCTCGAATCGTACCAGGGAGCCGAATGGATCTGGGAAAACCTGGAACAGCTCCTGCGATTCTCGCAGCACCTGACCACCGATCCTTACGAGCTTTCTACCAATATCAACTCGCGATATTCGGCTTATTATGCCAATATTCTGCCCAATCTGGTGGAAATCCGCAAGCAGATCGACTTAAAGCCGAACAAGGAGCGCTTTCAGAAAATGCGGGCGGCTACCTACATTGTGGGCGTGCTGCACGGGCTGCGCGTGACCGACATGAATGGCTCGATACCTTACACCCAGGCCATCAAAGCACGCGACGAGCAAAACTACACACCGGAATACGACACGCAAAAGACGCTGTACGACACCTGGCTGACCGAATTGAACGAGGCGATCACAACACTGAGTGCCAGCGCTGCCGATCAGGAAGGATATGGTAATGCGGATATTGTTTACCACGGCGACTGGGTCAAATGGGTGAAAGCGGCCAATACCCTCAAATTGCGCATTGCGCTGCGCTACGAAGGCCAGGACAAGACCAAAACGCAGCAGATCTACAAGGAAGTGGCGGATAATGCCATTGGACCGATCGTCGAAGATACCGACCAGTTCGCCTACCTCGATCCGGATTGGGGCCCGATCGGCGGCGATGTGGACTATCGGAGCACGCGTTTCGCCACCAAGTCGATCATGACGTTCCTGAAACAGACCGGCGATCCGCGGCTGGAAATCTATTTTAGCCCCAATGATTTGGCCCCCAATGCATTGGATTCGCTGAAAAAATACAACCAGCCGTTGCCTGCGTTCATCAACCCGGCCGATCCGCAGATCCGCTTCCAGGGCGGCCCGGCCGACTGGACGACCAATCCAACCGTTGCCCAGTACTACAAAAACCCGCTCAATGCAGGCAGCAACAAGTATGTGGTGATGTCGACGATCAACAAGGTCTTCTTCGCGCCCACCCGCAACGGCGGCAAGGGGACGTTCCAGGACTACATGATCACGAGTGCGGAGGGTTGTTTTTACATTGCCGAACTGATCCAGAAAGGCTACGGAACGGGTTCGAAGATCACGGGTACTGCGGAAGACTGGTACAAAAAAGGCATTGCATCGTCGCTGCGTACGATGAATTCCATCGCCCAGGCCGCATTATCGACCACTGGTCTGTCGACCACGCCCGACGCCGAAATCGCCGCTTACCTGGCGCAACCGCTCGTGAAACTGAACGGTACCAACAACCTCGAACGCATTTACATCCAGGAATACCTGAACTTCATGCGCCTGCCCACGGAGGCGTTCACATTCGTACGCCGAACAGGCTATCCCAAAAACAGCTCGACCTATTACCCGCGCGACGCATTTAACGAGGTAATTCCGCGCCGCTACTGGGTCGACGAGCCGCCGCTGGGCACCAACAACGCCAACTGGCTCAAAGCGCAGACAGAGCAGGGATTCACCCCGAACGACCGCACCGCCACCACGCTAAACACGCAGCGATTGTGGTTCGATAAGAATAATCCTGCTTTTGGACAGGGAATTTAAAAACTGAGTAAGCCCGGAGGTGCACCTTCGGGCTTACCATTCTCCCACCTCCGAATAAAAAACTTGCATCTCTTAGTACAACCGCTTACCTTTGTTCTGTAATAATAAAAGTTACAGTATGAACAGCGGTCGGTTTGCCATTTCGGTACATATTCTCACATTGCTTACATTTTCCGAAGACGAATGGACGTCTTCCGAGTATCTGGCGGGAAGCATTAATATCAACCCTGTGCTAGTCCGGAAGGAGCTTGGCACGCTACGTGAACGCGGGCTTGTGCTGAGTAAGGAAGGGAAATCGGGCGGCAGCCGTCTGGCGAAGCCAGCCGACAAGATCTTCATGTCGGAAGTGTATGAAGCTGTGAAACAGAAAGATCTGCTCGGAAAGGCCATCAACTCCCCTAACCCGGACTGTCCGGTTGGCCGTAAGATCAACGATCATCTCGACAGCCTCTACGACGATGCGGAAAAGACTTTGCTGGCAAGCTTGGGCAAAGTGTCGCTGGCCGAGTTTTGCAGGAAATTCGACTGATTATTGTTTCCAAAACTGTAACATTTAACATTTCAGAAATGCCTATTTATCTTAAATTCAAATACTTATGAAAATTGCACTGATTGGCGCCACTGGATTTGTGGGAACTCACGTTTTGAAAGAG
>CBIHPQ010000538.1:0-4238 GCA_966211825.1 uncultured Dyadobacter sp.
TGGATATAGCGATGTCATCGTCGGGGCCGAAAATTATGACAACGGCGAAGCCTATGAAGGCGCCGCGTTCATTTATCATGGTTCGGGCACCGGGATCAGCACTACTGCGGCTGCCATGGTAGAAAGTAACCAGGCATTTGCAAATATGGGTTGGTCCGTAGCCGGTGCAGGGGATGTCAACGGGGATGGGTACAGCGATGTGATTGTTGGCGCTATTTTCTATGATAACGGCCAAGCCGATGAAGGCGCTGCCTTTGTCTATCATGGTTCACCGACAGGAATTAATTCCACTGTAGCAGCGATGGTCGAAAGTAACCAGACAGGCGCTGCTATAGGCTTTTCCGTAGCTGGTGCAGGGGATGTAAATGGGGACGGGTACAGCGATGTAATCGTGGGAGCTGTACTCTATCAGAATGGTGAAATCGGCGAAGGGGCGGGCTTCATTTATCATGGCTCCGCAAACGGGATTATTACCACTGCCGCCGCCATAGTAGAGGGCAACCAGGCTGGCGCAGCTTTTGGCTGCTCCGTAGCCGGCGCAGGCGATGTAAATGGAGATGGCTACAGTGATGTCATTGTGGGGGCTCGGGCCTTCGACGGTAGTGACTCCGATGTGGGTGTCGCCTTTGTCTATCATGGTTCGGCCAGTGGGATCAGTACCACTGCCGCAGCAATGGTGGAGAGTAACCAGGCAGGTTCAAATCTTGGCTGGTCGGTGGCCAGTGCGGGGGATGTAAACGGCGATGGTTACAGCGACGTCATTGTGGGGGCTCCTGATTACTCTAATGGCCAACCGGGTGAAGGTGCTGCCTTTGTCTATCATGGTTCGGCCTCAGGAATCAATACTGCTGCGGCCGCCGTGACAGAAAGCAATCAAACGGATTCAGATTTTGGCTATTCTGTAAGTGCTGCAGGGGATGTAAACGGTGATGGGTATGGCGACATCGTCGTAGGCGCTTATCTCTACGACAATGGTGAAATCGATGAAGGCGCCGCTTTTATCTACCATGGTTCTGCCACAGGGATCAGTACAACCGCTGCCGCCATGACCGAAAGCAACCAGGGAAATGCAGGTATGGGCTCTTCTGTCGCCGGTGCAGGTGATGTAAACGGTGATGGGTACAGTGATGTGATCGTTGGTGCCTTACGTTACAGCCATGGCGAAATCTTTGAAGGAGCTGCTTTTCTGTACTATGGCAATGAGAAGACGACGACCAGCAACCGCAATAACTTGAACCTGTACAATGTCGACTTAGCTACCCCGATCAGCAGCAGTAATTTCCCGCTCACCAATTTTGGCGCGGGGCTCTTTGCCAAATCGTTCCTGGGAAGGAATAAGGGAAAACTGGTCTGGGAAACAAAAGTCAGCTATGAGCCTTACAGTGGCATCCCCATTACCAACAGCGTTCTGTATACTTCCCAGCAAGCTGGCTACACCGACCTTACAATCATAGGGACGGAGCTTAAAAACCTGGTCGACAAGCAAACAGGAAAGTACACAAAAGTAAGGGCCAGGGTGCATTACGACCCTGTTACGGCCATCACTGGACAAATGTACGGCCCTTGGCGGTATGTGCCTTCCGTGAGCGCAGGTACAGGCGGCGCTTTGCCGGTCGATCTGATCTCATTTAAGGTCGCCTGGGAGGACCAGGGCAAAACCGCACGGGTCAAGTTTGTTACCGAGAATGAAAGCGAGATCTGCTGTTATGAAATTGAAAAAAGTGACAATGGCTTTCATTTCAATGTAATTGGTCATTTGGATGCCAGAAACGCCCAGCAGCTACGTACTTACAATTTTATCGATCTTGATGCCCGCGGCAAAAAGCAGTATTATCGCTTAAAGACCATCCACGCCACCGGTGAAATTGACCACAGCCGGATCGTCTTATTACAGGATAAAACTGTGACGGAAGTACTGGTATTCCCCAACCCGACGGCAGATGTATTGCAACTACAACTCAACAAGGCTTACAGCAATATCCAGGTGCAGATTGTAAGCAGCACCGGGCGGGTGGTCAAGCAGCTTACCGCCAGCTCCGATGCCAATCAAACGGTCAAAATACCGGTTGGCAATTTGATCACCGGCACCTACTTTTTGTATTTGCAAACGGCTGGGCCGGCAACCGACGAGGAAAAACAGGCACTGCAATTTATCAAGCAATGAGAGCAGGTACTAGGACGAAATAAAAAAACGGGGCCGCCCACCACTAATCCACCATCGCTCCGGCGACCCGGTCAGATCGCGGCGTGCAGTATTGCTCTTGGAAATACGTGAACCAGTTGAGAAATGAAAACGTGACCATCAGCATGGCCGAAAGCGGTGATCCTAACGAGAATGCCTTGGCCGAGCGCGTGTTCCGCACCTAAAAAGAGGATTTTAAATTGACTGTTTTGGATCTACGGTTGTCGTGTTAACCGTTAGAATTCTTCATCAATTGTTGTTAGTTGGGACGCAGTTTTGGAACCGAGGGAAAGTTAGTAAGGCTATTATCTATCAGGGATTAATTCTACCAAAGCTCGCTCTGATTAAACCGCGATTTTCAGCTGACGCAAGACCCTTAGATGCTCGGAAGGTGTGAAACCCGTGATGTCTTTGAAATACCTATTAAACGAGGATTTGGCCTTGAATCCGGACTTGTAGGCCAGAGAAAGGAAATTGAAGTCTTCCGACTGGCTTGCGGAAATCGATTCCATTTCTTTCAATGCATAGGAAATGCGGTATTCATTGATGTATTGGTAAAAGGACTTGCCGGCAAAGCTGTTGAGCGTTTCGGAAAGATGGTATTTATTAATTCCAACCAGGCTGGCGAGTTTGTCCAGGTTCAGCTCGCAGTCTGTGAAGTGCAGGTGTTGGCGCATTTGGGTTTCCAGTGATTCCCAGATTTCCTTTTGCTTTTCTTGGGGCAGGGCAGCCTTTCTTGCCAATGAATTTTCTTGTGTCCCGCTTTGCGTAACAGGCGGAGTCACAGGCAAACCTGACGTTCCGATTGGGAGGGTTATTTCCGATTGCTCCGGCATCGCTGGTCTGACAAATGTTACAGGCCCTATCTCAGCAAGTTGGAATGCGTCAGCTGGCGCTGTTACGGCGACAAATTTGTAATAAATGATCATCACACAAAGGCCGCTTAGCGCGGTGTAAGTGATAATACGGACGGGGATCATCAAATTGGCATGAAAGAATGCGTTGGCAAAGTAAACGGGCCCCGAAAAACATACGATCCCAAGAAAACACCATGCGATGACAGAAACGATACGTTTTTCCACAACTTTTTCTTGCCCGAACCCTTGCCTGAGCCGCAGCGCCAGCACCGCATAGCCAATATCCGAAAGCAATATGCCGCAGTAACTTCCCAGGTTATACCATTTAAGAAGCCCATATCCAGATGTCCCTGAGAGCAAAATAACGCTTGCGATGGTGAAATACGCAATGGCAGCCACCACGAATGGCAGGAACACATACCAGCGCGTGGCGGGCATAAAAGCTTCGTCATTCACTTTCCGCGCATACAGGTACAGGAGCGGTGCGTAACAAAAGCCGATAAAGGTGTTCATTTGCTGCCTGACCTGCTCGTCGCTCACAAATGTGTAGATCACAAATTTGATCGAAAGGTGGCATGCAATGCATGCAATAAACATGATCAGCAGGGAGTCGGCACTCGTCCGCACTTTGCCTTTCCAGAGCATTCCTGCGGCGATGATCGCCTGAAAGATACCGATTGCGATGATATGATGCATGTATTGCTGTTTTTCCCATACAAATTTATGGCTTCAATATTACCTGGATGTTAAGGAACCGGTCACCGGGCTTAGCTGGTCTGGATTGTTGCCTTTCTTAATGATTTGTTAATAGATGTTTAAGTGTTTGTTTATCAATGCATTTGGAGTCCCAGTCCAACGAGTGGGATGTGTACGGGTAGCAATTGTTGGTGTGGGTTGAAGAGGGAACCAAGTCCGCGCACCTTTGCCTTAAACAATCTCGGACAACAAATGTACATTTTTACTAAGGCCGGTTCCCTCGGCTCGCTCTCACTGATGCTCATACTCATATCCGGTGCACAGGCGCAAACAATAAAAGGCGTTGTGATCAGCAAGGACGGCAGCCTTCCCGGCGCGACCATCCAGATGGCGACACACAAGTTATTTGCATCCACTGAAATAGACGGTTCATTCACGCTCGTTGCAACCGTGGAAGGGCATTCGCGGTTGACGATAAGTTATGTCGGTTATATCAGGAAAGA
>CBIHPQ010000539.1:0-4236 GCA_966211825.1 uncultured Dyadobacter sp.
GTTTTTGCCCATAAAAATACCCCCAAAAAGTGTCTAACTTTTTGGGGGCAGTGCACAGATATGTGGGGCTTTTTTGCGTTTTAGGACTGTTCACTCATCCCCGGACCCGCCGATGATACTTGAACTAGGCGTCCCCGATCAAACCTGGTAAAGTAGGTCGGGGCACAATTATTCACAACAATAAAAGCATCCCTTTTGAGGATGCTTTTTTGCGTTTTAGGCCTCCCGATTGTGAATGGGATATTTGAATAAACCCTATTTCAAAAACGCTCATCTCTGCGTTGATTCCCTGATAATGAGCTCGGTAAGTAATGAAATTTTCTGTGTGGGGTAGCTCTGTTTTTGAATATGCCTGATCAGAACCTCGCAGCTTTTTCGGCCGATTTCATAGGCGGGTTCTGCGATGGTGGAAAGGGAGGGCGAGATGATTTTGGAAGTCGGGTCATTGGTAAAGCCTATTACACCCACCTCTTTTCCAACCAGAATATGATGTTCCCGGAGCCAAAGAATCGCCCCGATGCCTTTGCGGTCATTGATTGAGAAGATCGCGTCCGGCTTTGACGCACCACTGAACAGAACACTCATATCCTGCCGCCCGTTTTCGTCGCTGAACCCGGAATGGATCACGCCATAGGATTGAAGATTGTGCTTCGCTAATGTGTCGAGATAGCCCTGTAACCGCTGCTGAGTAAGGTTCAGGCCGGGGGGGCCGGCCAGGTGGGCGATTTTGGAATATCCCTGGGCGATCAGATGCTCGGTGGCCATGCAGGCGCCTGTGTAATCGTCTTGGACAACAACGGATGTGCTAACCGACTCCGGTACACGATCAAAGAACACCAATGGCATATCCGCCTCGATGAGCTCTTCAAAGTGGCTGAAATCCGTCGTCTCGTACGTAATGCAGGCAAGTAAGCCGTCGACGCTGCTAAGGGATAATTCACGAACCACTTTCGTTTCCCAGTAGGCGGAATCATTCGTCAGATACAGCATTACCTGATAGTTTTGTTCCAGCGCATATTCCTGAATGCCGGTAATCACCGTCGAGAAATAGTAGTTCGTAATGGCGGGAATGATCACGGCAATTTTGTGCGTTCCGCTTTTGACCAGCCCCGTCGCGTTGAAATTGGGGCGGTAGTTCATTTTAGAGGCGGTATCGAGCACCATCTTTCTCGTTTCTGCACTTACATCATAAGTGTCTCTCATCGCACGTGAGACCGTCGCCACTGATATTCCGAGTGCTTTGGCGATGTCTTTGATCGTGGTTAATCTTTTTGTCATTGAACTAACCGGTTCATGGCGTGAAATGAAATTCTGGTTTCGATAACGTTCTCGCTACTATTTAAAGCAAATATCTGGAATGCCGCTATAAAACATTGTAAAATTGTACGATTACAAACGTTTTTTTGGATCGTTCACCGAATCAAAGCAGATGAAAAAGCGGGAATTTTTGAAAATAGCCGGTTTGGGCACACTCGGAATCGCAGGTGCAAAAGCAGCGGCGGCCGGCGCACCGGAAATGATGTTGCCACGTGACAGGAAACAGTTGTTCAATATGAGCGGCTATGCGGCACCCAAAATGGATGTCGTACGTATAGGCTACATAGGTATGGGCAACCGCGGGGGCGGAGCAATCAAACGGATCGTTAACCTCGCCAGCGTTCAGGTAAAAGGCGTAGCCGATATTGTGCCCGAAAAAGCGAACAACGCGAAGAAGTTTCTGACAGACGCAGGGCAGAGTCCGGATGTCTATACAGGATCACCTGATGCCTGGAAAAAGCTTTGCGAGCGGGATGACATCGATCTGATCTACATTTGTACACCCTGGAACCTGCATACGCCCATGGCATTGTACGCCATGGAACACGGCAAGCACGTCGCGACGGAAATCCCGGCCGCTACGACAGTCGAAGATTGCTGGAAGCTGGTCGAAACTTCCGAGCGGACTAAAAAGCATTGCATGATGCTCGAAAACTGCTGTTACGACTTTTTTGAATTACTCACACTCAACATGGCCCGACAAGGTTTTTTTGGAGAAATAGTCCATGTGGAAGGTGCATATATTCACGATATTTTCGAATCGCTCTTTCAAAAAGACAAACGTTTTGATCTTTGGCGACTGACGGAAAATCAGCGGAACGGCAATTTGTACCCTACTCACGGACTGGGGCCTGTTGCGCAAATCCTGGATATCAACCGCGGAGACAAAATGGATTACCTGGTATCGATGAGCAGCAACGACTACATGCTGCAAGCCCGGGCCAATGAGCTGGCTGCGAAGGATCCCGATTTCAAGAAATATGCCGGGAAAACTTACCGCGGCAATATGAATACCACTACTATAAGGACCAGCAAGGGTAAAACGATCATGTTACAGCATGATGTGTCCTCGCCCCGACCCTACTCACGTCTGCATTTGATCAGCGGAACAAAAGGCGCAGCGCAAAAATATCCATTGCCGGAAGACGGCGCCCAGGGCCGCATTTCGCATGGGCATGAATGGGTCAAGACAGAGGAATTCAAGGCGCTGGAACAAAAATATCAGCCCGAAATCGTGAAGCGGGTGGGAGAACTGGCTAAAAAGGTTGGCGGGCATGGTGGAATGGACTTCCTGATGGACTGGCGGCTGATCGACTGCCTGCGCAACGGATTGCCGCTGGATCAGGACGTATATGACGCAGCGTCATGGAGCGTGATCTCGCCATTGAGCGAATGGTCGGTGGCGAACAAGTCCAATTCAATCGACATTCCGGACTTTACAAACGGTTCCTGGAAGAAAAACAAACCCGTCGACATCGCATTGAAGGAGGGCGGGAATACAGAAGTAAAATCATAAAGAGTATGAAAGTTATTATTTCAGAGACAAAAGAGGAGCTAGGACAAAGTGCAGGTGCGTATGCAGCCATGCTTATCAGGGAAACGATCGTCCGGCAGGGACATGCCAATGTGATCCTGGCAACTGGTACCAGCCAGTTTGAAACATTGAATCAACTGGTCGCCGAACAGGACATCGATTGGTCGAAAGTGACTATGTTCCATTTGGATGAATACATTGGCTTGCCCGTGACGCATCCGGCGAGTTTCCGGAAATACCTGGCCGAGCGGTTCTTGTCCCGGGTTCCTTCCCTGCGCGCTTCGTACCTGATCAATGGAGAAGGTAATCTGGAAGAAGAGCTGGAATATCTTGCGAAGCAAATCAGTGAGCACCCGGTCGATGTCGCATTGGTTGGAATTGGGGAAAACGGACATTTAGCTTTCAATGACCCGCCGGCGGATTTTGACACCGACTCGCCCTACCTGGTGGTAAATCTCGACGAACCGTGCCGCCGCCAGCAAATGGGCGAAGGCTGGTTTGGATCACTCGAAGAAGTGCCATTGCAGGCAATCAGCATGTCGGTGCGCCAGATTATGAAGTCAACGCACATCATATGCTCCGTCCCGGACGAACGAAAGGCGTTGGCAGTCAAAAACAGCCTGGAAAATGAGGTTAGTGATGCTTTTCCGGCCAGCATTTTGCAGCTTCACCCGCATTGTACATTTTTCCTGGACAGAGAGTCATCCGGCTTGTTGATTGAAACGGTGGACCGGGATATCGAGATACCTAAATAATGCGGGTCGCCCTGGGTAAAAAGCAGTAGCACATTAACTTCTATTCCAAACAGTTATCCTAAACCTATGGAAGCACCGTCTATTGTCGTTCAAAAAGAAGCGAAGCAATCCAGCGGGCCGGGAAGGCTGGCCTCGATCGATGCATTGCGTGGATTCGATATGTTGATGATTGCGGGCGGTGGGCAGTTCATTGCCCTGCTGGGCGGGAAGACGGGCATTCCACTCATCGATGCCGTCGCTGCGCAGTTCGAACACCCCGCCTGGAACGGCTTCACTTTCTACGATTTCATCTTTCCGCTATTTCTTTTCCTGGCCGGAACTTCGCTCGCATTCAGCATTACAGGTGGTTTAGCCAAAGGTATTTCTCCGGCCGTCATCAGAAATAAGGTATTCAAGCGAATGCTGATCCTGATTGCATTGGGTATCCTGGATAAAAATGCACCCATGGATATTTTCGATCCCGCGCACATACGCTATGGGAGCGTGCTAGGGCGGATCGGGCTGGCGACGTTTATTTCGGCTGTTTTGTATATGAAATATAGTACGTTCCAACGGTTATACATCGCGGCGGGCATTCTCATACTCTACTATCTGACCTTGATATTGGTACCGGTGCCCGGCATTGGCGCA
>CBIHPQ010000540.1:0-4233 GCA_966211825.1 uncultured Dyadobacter sp.
AAAGAAATGGATGTTGTGATCGGCAAAGGTGTGACCAACCTGGGAAATATAGAACTGCAACCCGACGATAAGAACACGCTGGGCGAAGTGCTCGTAACAGGAAGCATGGCCCCCTCGCAGATTAAAGCGATGAGCATTAAAAAGAACGCCAACGCGATCATCGATGTGGTGGCTTCGGATGCGATCGGCAAGCTTCCCGATCGTAACATTGCCGAAGCCGTGCAGCGTATGCAAGGTGTGGCGGTGGCCAGGTACCACGGTGAGGCCGACCAGGCGACCGTTCGCGGAACGCCGTTCGCATGGACTTCGACGCTATTCAACGGGAGCCGTTTGCCGAGCTCCAATGTGTTGGGTAACCGGTCGTCGGTGCTCGACGCGATCCCCTCGGAAATGATTCAGTATGTGCAGGTGGCCAAGGCGATCACCCCGGATATGGAGGGCGATGCCATTGGTGGCGCTATTAATTTTATCACCAGAACCGCACCGGCTTACCGCCAGCTGAATGCAAGCGCGGCGGGAGGCTACAACTCATTTTCCCGAAACGGCACCTATAATGCTTCGCTAATATATGGTGACCGTTTTTTCAAAGATAAACTCGGAGTAGTACTGGCCGGGGCGATCTGGGACCGCCAGTGGGGTGCCGATGCATTCGACGTGAGCTACAACACCGGAATGGCCAACGCGGTACAGAAAAAATCCATTAACTCCGTGATGTTTAAGCGGTATATGGGCAAGCGCCAGACAATGGGTTTGAGCCTGGGCATGGAGTATAGGTTAAGTGGGGCAAGCAAGCTCTTTTTCAGGGGAATGCTCAATAAATTCAACGACATTCGTCCGGTTTCAGAATCTTACATTGACTATACCAACAGCCGCTACCAGTACAACTACCGTTATTCGCATTATCAGACTGCCATTCAGGGCGGCGAGATCGGCGGAGATCATCAGCTTGCTGCAAAGCTTAAACTCGATTGGTCGTATAGCGACTATACTTCAAAATATTTCCTGGAAACGCCACCAACCTACGGCACCAAAGGTTTGCCTATCGCCACTTTCAGGCAGAAAATTACCGGTGGCTTTAAAAATCTTTCATCCGACGGCAAGCGATACTGGGGCTTCGATTCACCGAATGGCGTAGGGGAGGACCCCATGCATTTCGACGCTGGCCTGGCCAACGAATCAGAAGCCATGGATCCTCAAAAGCTGACACTTCAACAGCTGGTGATCGCGCAACTCGACAATAGGGAGCATGACCGGAATGCGCAGCTAAATATTCAAAGCGAAGTTTCGAAAAAACTCAAATTGAAATTCGGGGGCAAATACCGCCACAAATACCGGGAAAGCACCTACGGGTCGAGCATAGTATTTATGCCTGCCGCAGCGCTCGGGGTGCCCAACGCTCCGGCTATGTTGAGCCTGGCGGGCCTGCAAACCGCTAAGCCGGCACATGGGACGGAGTTTTTTGGACATATGCCCGGAAACCACAACCAGTATGTGATGAACCCGCTCACCAAAGACCAGCTTTTCAATCTATACAGTTCAGAGTCGCTGACTAAAAACGGTTTTATGGAAGTAACCCCCAAAACCAATCCCACCGCGCTCTATGAAGGCTCCGAGCAGGTGAGTTCCGCCTACGCAATGGCTGAGTATCAGGTCACCGACCAGCTACGCCTTGTGGGCGGCGTACGTAACGAGTATACCAGCATGGACCTCAAAGGCTCAGCGGCTACGCTTGCCGGAACACCGGCCACGACCGTCATCACTCCTACGAATGTGAAGAACCGTTACAATGCGCTGCTACCGATGCTGCATTTGAAATATGCATTAAATGCCAACACAAATATCCGCGCCGCCTACGCCCGCACATTCATCCGCCCCAACTTTGGGGATATGACGCCGGGCACATCTATCGACAACACCAAAACGCCGATGACCATCAGCCAGGGTAATCCCGACCTGAAACCGACCTTCTCCAATAACTTCGATCTGATGGGCGAGCACTATTTTCCCAATATCGGGTTGCTGTCGGGTGGCGTATTCCATAAGCGCATTCAGGACGTGGTGTTCACCGACATGAGCATGCAAAACGTCGACGGTAACAACTACCTGGTAACGCAGGCTAAAAACCTTCAAAATGCCTCATTGATCGGTTTTGAAGCGGGTATTAATAGGCGTTTCGACTTCCTGCGCGGTTTCTGGTCGGGCTTCGGCGTGGAGTTCAACTATACTTTTATCGACAGCCGGGTGAAAGTGCCCAGAGGGGTGGAAGGCAATGTAAGCATCGACCGGACGCAGCTGCCTAATCAGTCGAAAAACCTCTTCAATGCCATTTTGTTCTACGAAAGGAACAACGTAATGGTCCGAGTGGCCGGAAACTACCGTGGCGCATCCGTGGAAACGATCAACCAGCAGCTAGGCCCGGACTTCTACATTTGGACCGATGCCAACTTCACCATCGACGCCTCCGCCACTTATACCATTAGCAAGCGTTTGCGGGCATTCGTCGAGCTTAACAACCTGAGCGATTCGCCGATCAAAATGTACATGGGCGATAAACGACGCACCACATCCAGTGAATGGTACGGCCGCAAGGGCCAGGCGGGTCTGCGCTGGGACATCATCAAGTAATCAATTCCAATTCAATATAACATTTCATGAAAAAGCTGATATTTTGTTTAGCATTACTGACACCTGCACTTTCGTTCGGCCAGCTCGCCGACAGCACCCAACGTCTTGTGCACGTTCGCGGGGCGGTCAACTTCCGGGACGTAGGAGGGTATAAAACGACGGATGGCCGTCAGGTTAAATGGAACCGTGTATTTCGCAGCGCTTCCATTCAGGGACTTACGCCTTCGGATATGGACACGCTTCGCGCAAAACATATTTATACGGTCATCGATTTCCGCGGAAAGCAGGAGTCCGCGCAGGCACCCGACCGTTTGTTGCCCGATACCGATTACTTGCTGAGCCCGGCCGGCAGCGACGACGGCATGATGTCGAAAGATCAGATGAGTAAGATGTTCAAAGGAGACGGTTTCCTGGAAGAATTTTATGGCAAAGGCGGGATTAAATATTTTGGTGAGCGTTACCGTCCGCTTTTTCAAAAATTACTCGTCATGAAAGACACGACGGCCATGCTCTATCACTGCACCGGTGGGCGCGACCGTACCGGCATGGCCACCGCGCTATTCCTGTACACGCTCGGCGTTCCGCGGCAGACGATCAATGAAGATTTCACGGCTTCAAATATTTATCTCCGTCCGATGATGGGTAGAATGATGAAGCCGATGGCCGAGCAAACCGGCATGACCGTAGAACAGCTTAACAAGAAAATGGAGCTCCGGCCCGAATTGCTCGATATTTTCTTCAATGCGCTGAAAACCGAGTACGGCAGCGTCGAGGCGTTCATGCAAAAAGAGCTGGGCATCGGAGAGCGCGAGACGAAAATGCTCAGGGAGAAATATACGATTTGATAATTTGCCTCTTCCTCAATGCGGTCTGCATCTACGCACTCATGATATGTCTTTGGTCATCCACAAACAAGCTGCTATGTACAATCAGGAATACAATTTCGGGATTGCTTTCGAGTCGTATGCATTAGCAGGCATGCATGAATTTTGGGAAAACTATAATCTGGATTTAGATAGGCTTGGGTTGCAGAGAGCGAGCGCCCAGATTCGATTTTGATCGTTTATGTGGCTCCCATTTCATTGAGGCCGCCCTTCTTCAAGCCCGGTATGAATTCCGGCCATCTCTCCAACCGGAAAGAAGCTACATCCATCTGTCCTGGCCAGTGTGCCCGAACATTTGTACAGGACCCGGGATACTGAACTAGACATAACCGGCAGTGACTAGCCTATCGCAGATGCCCTGCCACTAAAAGATTTTTGCGCCGCGGGCGGCTGCTGGACGTGACGCTATGGGAGGTTGCATTACCCGCTGCCAAGCCGTGGACCGATGTCGCTTAACTTTTTGGCGATCATCTTAGGGGTGACAGATACAGCGAAAATGGTAAAATTGAATCTTGACAACGGTTTTAAACGTGTAACATTGAAGGCGGAAGTTCCATAACAGCGGTTTGCACAGCCTGAATTTTTACCTTTACTTTAGCCGGCTAACCGGGGTGTAATCGTAGAGGAGACTTATTTGATTATTGTGAAACAGGCCACCATCAAGAAATTCCGATCCTTCCTGAAATTCAAAAGGGGATTTACCGCATATAGTTTTCGGGAGTTC
>CBIHPQ010000541.1:0-4227 GCA_966211825.1 uncultured Dyadobacter sp.
ATTTCGGCGACAATTTCGCCTATACCGACACGGTCGAGGAGCGTTTCAACCTGAAAGCACGACCGTTCAGATCATTCATCCACGCCTCCCAGGAATCGGGTATGTCGCGGTTTTACGGCGGGATCCACTTCATGGACGCCATCGAGAATGGTCAGAAGCAAGGAGAGCAGGTAGGGGAATGGATAATTAAAAAGCTGGGCAATAAAGCTGTGGCAGCCTCAGGGAAGTAACAGCTCGCGTTCATTCAGCAAATTCTTTGTGAATTTATAACCAACCTCAAAGAGCTGGTCGGCTTTCCGGAAATCGAAAATGCTGAAACGGCTCAGGGCCGGCGGTTCGATCTGCAAATTGCATTGCGCGAAACGGGCTTTGGTTTTCGTGTGCATGGCCAGAATGAGGCTGCGGTAGACGATCTCGGTGGTCCGTTTCAGCGGTTTATCCAGATTGAAGGGATTGCAGTGGCTGCCGATGATGTAACTGGCCTCGCCGAGCACCGGTTCGACGGGCAGGTTGTTCAGCACGCCGCCATCTACCAGCTCGTGGCCATTGTAATGCATCGGGCTGAACAGCCCGGGAATGCAGCACGAGGCCAGTACCGGTAATGCCAGCTCCCCGCTGCGGAAACGGACCTCCTCGCCGGAGACAATGTCGGTAGCGGTTACTACCAAAGGTATTTTCAGTGCCTCAAATGTATTTTCAGGAATGAATTTGCGAAAAACCTCCTCCATCTTCCGCATATGCAGCAAGCCGTTGGCTCCAATCCCCAATCGCAGATAAGGATAAAAACTCGTTTCGCGAATAATTCTAAGAATATCATCGGGCTCATAGCCATAAGCCAGCAACGCCCCCACGAACGCCCCCGAGCTCGTGGCGCTGATCACATCCGGCCGCACGCCACGCTCCCACAATGCCCGCGCCACACCCGCATGCGCTATCCCACGCGCGCCCCCGCCTGAGAGGATTAGTGCTGTTTTCATCGCTAAATAAAATCCCCCAGACTCCCTCGCTCCCGGATCCTGATTCCCTTCTCTGTATTCTCAACTACTGCCGCTTCATAAACCGGGTCATGCTCGAAAAGTAATATGCATTGTTCGTCAACAGCTTCTTGCAGGACGCTTTGTTTTTCTTCCATTGTTTGCAGCGGACGCATGTCGTAGCTCATAACCCACGGGATAGGAACGTGATACGAAGAAGGGAAGAGGTCGGCGCAGTAGATGATCTTCTGGTTTTTGTACCGGATCACAGGCAGCATCATCTGTTCCGTATGGCCGTCGACGTGGATGAGGCTCATGTTACCGAATGGAGATTGGCCATTTTCAATGAACCGCAGTTGCCCTGATTCCTGCAACGGAAGTATGTTTTCCTTCAAAAAAGAGGCCTTTTCGCGCGGATTAGGGTTAGTTGCCCATTGCCAATGCGCTTCGTTGGACCAGTAGGTGGCATTGGCGAAAGTTGGTTCCAGGCGGGAGCCGTCGCGGCTGAACTGGGCCGCACCACCCACGTGGTCGAAATGCAGGTGGGTGAGGAACACATCGGTAATGTCGGTGGAGCTGAAACCTTTTGCTTCGATGGACGAAAGCAATGTAGCGTCGCCGTGGAGGTCGTAATGGCCGAAAAATTTGTCGTCCTGTTTGTTACCCATTCCCGTGTCGACCAGGATCAGCTTTTCGCCATCCTCGATCAGCAGGCATCGCATGGCCCAGGAGCAGAGGTTTTTGTCATCGGCCGGGTTATGTTTATTCCAAAGTACTTTCGGAACTACGCCGAACATCGCCCCGCCATCGAGTTTGAAAAAGCCGGTGTCGATGATATGGATTTTCATAGGGTTTTTTGGATTTAAATCGTCCTGATCAGTGGAATTTGTACATTCTATCGACCTAACATACCATTATTTTTTCGATCTTCCGCCCTGAATTCATAACAAGCCTAATCATGCGCATACCGTTCCTCCCAGTCAGTTTCATGTTGCTGTCGACGTTTTTTATTGATAATCAATCCAATGCGCAAAAGGCGCCCGTCGACTATGTGGCCACCATGATCGGCACGGCACCGTCTGCAACGGAGAGCGCCAAAGCACATAGCGAGGCGGGCAGCGAGCTGAAAGGGCAGACGATCCCGGCTGTGGGCGTCCCCAACGGCATGACGCAATGGACGCCCCAGACGCGCGCCACTGAAACCAAATGCATCGCACCTTTTTACTATAATGATAACAAGTTCCAGGGCTTTCGCGGCACGCATTGGCTAAACGGGTCGTGCGTGCAGGATTACGGTTCCGTGACAATCATGCCGCTGTCCGGCGAGCTGATCACCGACCCCGAAAAACGCGCGAGTGTGTTCAGCCATGAGAAAGAGCAAAGTTCGCCCGACCATTATGGCGTCTGGTTGCAGGATCACCAGATCAATGCCGAAGTGACGGGCCTTGCCAGGACGGCGATGATGCGGTTTAAATTCGAAAGTGGGGAGGAATCGTTTATCGTGATCGAACCCAACAGCGATGAGGGTGAAGGCTTCGTGGAGGTCCTTCGCGATCGTGGGGAGATCGTGGGTTACAATCCGGTGCACCGCATTTACCAGGGATCGGGACAGCCGGCCGGCATCAGCGGTTATTTTGTATTGAAATTCGACGAGAAATTCATGCAGTCGGGCGTCTGGCTGGGCGATACTATTACACCTATGGGCCGGATCCTTACCGGCAAAGGCAACCGGGAAAGGCTCGGGGCGTATGTGGGTTTTGGAGATGAAAAGCAGGTGATTACCGTCCGCATTGGCACTTCATTCACCAGCATCGAAGGCGCAAGGGCAAATCTTGAAAAAGAATTAGGCACAAAAACCTTTGAGGCTGTCCGGAAAGCGTCGCAGGAGGCATGGAATACGGCATTGAGTAAGGTTGAAGTTGCTGGTAGTGAGGATGATAAAGCACTTTTTTACAGCGCATTATACCGGACCAAACTGTCGCCGAGGCTCATTTCGGATGTAGACGGCAGCTATCCTTCGTTTGCGGGCGGTACGCCGCTCCAAAAGGCCGACGGTTTCGATTATTATTGTGATTTCAGCATGTGGGATACTTTCCGGGCTGCGATGCCGCTGGAAATACTACTCGAACCCAAACGTGCCGGTGATATGATGCAGTCGCTCGTAAAAAAGGCCGAACAAGGCGGCTGGATGCCGATCTTCCCATGCTGGAACCATTACACGGCCGCCATGGTGGGCGACCACGGGATGTCGGTGATTGCAGATGCCTATGCGAAAAACGTGCGGAATTTTGATGTAAACAGCGCCTATAACTTTTTGCGCAAAAATGCATTTGAAGTAAATACCAATGCCAAAAGTTACGAAGCCGGACAAGGCCGCCGGGCATTAAAATCCTATTTGCAATATGGTTACGTGCCGCTGGAAGACAGTGTTTGGCAGGCATTTCACAAGCGAGAGCAGGTGTCGCGCACGCTCGAATACGCATACGACGACTTTTGCTTATCGACTTTGGCTACCGGCCTCGGGAAAAAGGACGATGCCGATCAGCTGCGCAACCGGGCGCTCAATTACCGGCATGTGATCGATCCGTCGACCGGCTATGCGCGTGGGCGCTATGCGGACGGTCGCTGGATAACCGGGTTTGACCCTTTTGCCAAGCGGGTAAGCTTTATTACCGAAGGCTCGCCGGCCCAATACACCTGGTTTGTGCCCCAGGATATTGCAGGCTTGCAAAAGATCATGGGTGGAAAGGGCCGTTTTATCAGCAAGCTCGATACATTGTTCGACCGGGGGCATTACTGGCATGGCAATGAGCCTAATCATCAGATCGCCTACCTGTACGCATTCGCCGGGCAGCCCTGGAAGACGCAGCAATGGACGCGGACGATTATCCGGAGTGAATACGATACCAGCGTGGGTGGATTGAGTGGTAATGAGGATGGCGGACAGATGTCGGCCTGGCTGGCATTCAGCATGATGGGCTTCTACCCGGTAGCGCCCGGCACGGACCAGTATGTGCTCGGGAGCCCCATTTTTAGTGAAATTTCAATTGAGACAGGTAAAAACCGCAAATTCACTGTAAAAGCAAAGGGCGTTTCCGATAATGCGAAATACATTCAGTCGGCGACGCTCAACGGGAAGCCTTATACCCGAACTTACATTACCCACGGCGAGCTGCAAAAGGGCGGCACATTGGTATTGCAAATGGGGGATATGCCCAATAAACAGTGGGGCACCCAGGAAACGGACATGCCT
>CBIHPQ010000542.1:0-4207 GCA_966211825.1 uncultured Dyadobacter sp.
GTTTTTTGCGTCCACACTTCTTTGTACCTCAAAATACGCGGCATTGATCTCCTCCGTCGTTGTCCATTTGAGTACAATGGATTTTTCTGTAATCTCGCCGGTGAACTTGACCAGTGTGACAGGTAGCGGATTCTCGACACTGCCAATCGCAAACGCGGTGATCGGAACTCCGGCGGGGATTATCCCATTAATCGTACTATTCTCCGTCACGCCGCTTGCCGTGGGGCCTGCACTCAACATCACCCATTCAACCCCGTTCCAGCCGACAAGGCGTAGGTTGGCTGCAAGCGCGAAACCCGATACATCGGGGATTGAAACGGACACCGAAATGTTCTCATCGCTTCCGGCCGGATTGATCCAGTCCCAGAAGCCCGCCGGGCTAATTGCCTTAACCGGAGCGGCGACTGCTGTCAGACTATGCGTGACGCCATCGGACGGGTCGGTTACCGAGCCGGGGTTTCCGGTAAACCAGGCAGTACTTATTTGGGTATCTGCCGTAGCTGGCGCAGAGATGGCAAGCGTACGCAAATCAGTTCCGCTACCTATCGGGAAGGTAAAAGCAGTGTTACCGGTTTTACTTACGTAGCCATCCACATGCTGGGCATCAGCATTGGCTCCTAGATAAGTGGCTCCTGCGGCAAAGTGTATAGCCCCTGTGCTGGTATTACTCCTGAGCGTGGTGGTAATGCCATTGGCGAATTGCGCCTGTCCCGAAATTTCAATGCCGTGGGTATTGGTGATTGCCATGACGTTACCAGCCCCATTGTTAAAGTGTACGTTGTAAAAAGATGGCGCTATGCTACCTGAAATGGTGTTTCCGCCGACATTCAGAAACAGGTCAAGGCTATTCGCAGAGCTCCATAACCCGTCGTTTTGCAACAGGTTGTTGCCATGTTCATAAGTAGCATTATTTGCCAGCATCACGATGCCGTCAGGGAGTACAATAGTGCCGTCGGGCGAATAGTCGCTATTGTAGCCGCTGTCCAGGCTGTATGGGGCACTGCCACCGCCATAGGTGATGTTCTGTGCCTGAGCTGAGCCGGCCCCAAAGGCCAGCGCTATGGCTATCAACAAGTTTTTTTGCATAGTATTTTTTTTAAGGAGCCCGGATGTCGCTGACATACGAAGCTGTGATCTGTATGAGTACAAGAGGCTACAATTAACAATATGCCCTCCGCTTTCAAATACGGGCGGATCCGAAATCTTAATTTATCGGAATAGCATAGATCTGGTTTTCAGCCCATTGAGTGGCACCAAATCCGTACAGCGTAAGAGTAAAACCATTGTCTACCACATTACCTACAATGTAGTAGTAGGTCTTAGGCGCATTGGTTGTATTGCTAAGGGTTACTGCGCCATGCAGCATGTTATAGATCATACCGGCACTGATGGTACCGCTTATGAGGTCATTATTTCCTACCAGATCTGCACTTGGTCCTTCGGTAGGAGAGTCTGCAAAGCTCGACCTTACCCAAAGGCTTTGACCTGCAGGTACGAAATTGGAGCCACCAGGTGCGTTGATAGCAATAGTGGAAAGGATCATGTCGGCAGTGACTACGTAGGTGCTGTTAGCTGGCAAAGTGATTGTGGCACCGGTGCTGAGCCAGCCAGCTGTACTAGCTGTTACATCCGCCCCATTAGGTACGAGTGTTCCCTTTAAAAGCTGCACGGAGGGTGTTGGAACGGAAAGTGTACCGCCATTAAGGCTAATCCCCGTACCAATCGTGATATTACCGATGTTGCCGGCAGCATCGCGTCCGGTGATATTGGTAATTGTATTGCTTGGTGCGCTGTCGCTGATACGGACTGTGCCATTAACATCAAGTTTTGCTGCTGGTGAGGAGGTTCCCACACCCACATTGCCATTGCCCTTGACACGCATCAGTTCCAACGAAGTGCTATCGGTGGTGCCAGAGAAAAACACGTGATCATCACCAGAGTTATTAACCTGATAGCGCATCGTTAGATTTTCCACACCAAATCCGAAGAAGCGATTAGGGTTACCCGACGCGCCGTTCCAAAGTACAAGTTTACGGGGCTGCAAGATATTAGATAACTGCAGTTCGGCAGTAGGTGCTGCCTCGCCGATCCCGACATTGCCATTGGTTGCGATACGCAGCTTTTCGGTATTGTCAGTACGAAATACCAAAGGTTTTGCGTCCGTAGTTCCAATGAAGTTCGTAGCGGGGTCTGTACTTGAATTACCGCTCAGATTCCAACCTGAGGTGGCAGCGCCGGCTGACTTCACCCATTGCGTCCCATCCCAATAATAAGTACCCGCTCCGCCACCCCCTGTGATGGATGCATTTGTGTTGTATACAAACATACCGGCCACGGGTGTGCTTCCGCTTAACCCCCAGATGGTTACATCAGCCAGGGAGATGCGGGGCAGCAATATACCTTTGTTATTGCCCGTACCACCTGTCACTTCCAGCATGGCGCTGCTGTCGGGTGCTCCGGTACCTCCGACTTTTGTTTGGGCCTTCGTTTGAATAGTTGCTGCAAAAATGGCACCTGCAAGCAAGACGTAGTGCTTTTTCATAAAAATAAATGTTTTGTTGAGCTAATATTGGCCCTACAAAGGTGCCCTATCTACTTCGAGAAATATGTATCGATAGTGTAGCATTTGTTAGTGATATTTGTGAGATTTTAGCCAATAACAGGTATACACAATCTTGTATCGATTTTGTATACGTGCATGTAATAAATTAGCCCAACCAACTGAGTTAGCGTGTATTTATCTTTGTTGTTTACCTCAACGACAACCATCGTTAGAATGCAAAGGGCCATAGCGGTCCTGTTTGTTTTACTAACGAGTACGCTATGTGTGTCTGCGCAGAAATCACCCACATATGGTATTACGCACTACACCAACGAGAATGGATTGCCACAAAACAGCGTCAAAGGCGCGGAATTGGACAAAAGCGGCTTCCTTTGGCTCGCAACTGAGGGGGGAATGGTTCGTTTCGACGGTCAGAAGTTCAGGCTGTATGACCGTGAACATTATCCGGTGTTGGTTTCCAATCGGATTAAGGAGATAAAGTTGGCACAGGACGGCAGGATATGCTTTACCGACGAGCACGGTAATGCTTATTTAATTGATGAATACTACAAACCAGTCCGAATATCAGGACTCCGTTTTAGAATATTGACCCATGCCCCGGGGCAGGTTTATTTGAAGGCGCGTGACGTACGAGACGTCTCATTGGTAAGGGCCAGGGATGAGCATGTATTCTGGACAAAAAAAATCCATGATATGGATTTAGGGTCAGAAAGCGTCGATGCCTTCTTTGAGGGCAAACTGTATTATTGGAATATGCTTGGTGGCATCAATTCGATTGATCAGCAAGGGAATATCCACAAACTCAAATTGAAAGGGGCTATAAAAGAGATTACACTTTGGGCGAAAGATAAACCCCGGCCCAAATTGATCGTGCAAGGCGACAAGTTTTACCTTTTACATGATACGAAAATATACCATGTAAATGTGTCGGGAGCGGATGAATTTACTACTACGCTATCGCTATCAATAGACAAGATCCGGAGAATTGAAGTTTATCGCGAGTACCCCGAGCTGAACCTTAAAGTGGTGGGCTCCCTGACAGAAGGCCTTTACTTGTTTAAAAAGAAAAATTTCGGGGTGGCTACTAATCATACCGAATATCAGAATTTTTATGCGCAAGCTACTTTTCAGGATTCGGGTGTAGTTACGCATAATGGGATTATTTTTCCTTCATCTTCTCGTTTCAACCCGCTTGTCCAGACCGGGGATGTATACCGAACCATCCTACTGGATAGCCGTAGGCATTATTGGGTCAATACTGCTTACGGATTCGATCGTTACATCGTGGAACTCGATTCCACACTTCGGCAGATTCGAAAAATACCCGTAGATGAGGCTGTCAGTAGTTCCGGAGAAACACCAAACGGGCAGCTCTGGTTTTCTTCCTTTTTCGGTGACAGGATAGGTATGCTTGACGGCGATTCCATTAATTGGCTGAAAACGCCGCTACCCGAAAAATCGATCCTTACTTTCCTCGTAGAAAGCGACGATATATTCTGGATTGGAGGATATCAGACCTTGGCAAGACTTAATGTAAGGACTGGTAAACAACATCATATCAAAACACTGGAGTCTTTCATTATCGAAAGGCTCTATCTCGACAAGCAGAAAGTGTTATGGATCGGTACCACGGGTAACGGTTTT
>CBIHPQ010000543.1:0-4201 GCA_966211825.1 uncultured Dyadobacter sp.
GGTCAATCACGTGACCGCCTTTGATGACGATCGAGTACTTCTGGGCATGCGCGATGCCTGCGCAACAGAACAGGGCAGCGGCAAATAATACTTTTTTGATCATGGGTTTTGGTTTAGGAAAAGCTGTTATAGATAAGACAACAAATAGATTAAAATTCCTCATTCACAGGTCAAATATTTTTGGGTCGTAAAAAGCGATACGGATCGCCGATTTTGGTCAGCAATCCGTATCGGTCATTTCATTCATCCATTGGCCGTTTGCACGACGTTCTTTTTATTTGTCCCACCACACTTTGCTCGACAATGTGTTGGTGCCACCCTGGCGCGTGCGCGCTTCGTAGAAATTGACCGTGTTGTACTGTTCTTCCGAATCCGGTATCACGAAGCGGGTCGGGATCTGGCCGCCGGTGAGGTTACCCGGATAGTTGGTCGGGGTCAATTTCGGATAGCCGGTGCGGCGCCAGTTCGAGAAGATCTCGTATTCGTCTTCCAGGAACAGGGTTACCCATTTCTGCGTACCGATCTGCTCCATTTTCTGCGCCAGCGTTCCGGCTGCATTGAATGGGTTCGCTTTCAGGTAAGCTGCGATTTTGGCATCGGAAATTACACCACTCGTGCCAAATGTCGCCCACTGCTTCATACCTGCGGTAACCGCCGCATTGTAGGACGCTTCCGCCGTAGCGCCGCTATACCAGCCTCTCAGGTTGGCTTCCGCCAGCAGGAGGTGCATTTCGGCGCTCGTCATCACGAGCAATGGGGCATTGTATTTGAGGACCGTAGCCGGATTGGGCTCCGAATATTTGTCAAAATCTCCCGGCAGACCATTGAATGCCGCATTAGGCATCCCTGTTTGCAGTGCAGTTGCGGTATCGGCTACGTAGGGCGATTCCTTGGATGCCTTGGTCCAGACCACCGAGATCACATTCAAACGGGGATCTTTGGTGGTTTTAAGGTGATCGATCAGTGTTTTCGCAAATTTTCCTCCCTCGACATTGTCTCCACCCGCAGTTACATAGTCGGTGCTCATCAGCCCGGCGGAAATGAAATTTCTGCTGGCCGTAATCGAACCGTCTACGTAATCGATTTTGGCAAGGTCATCATCGCTGGTAATCACGCCGCCGGCGATCGCCTTCTTAACCCAGGTTTCGGCCATCGCAGGATCTATTTCCGTCAGGCGCATGCCCAAACGAAGCATTAACGAATAGCCGAATTTTTTCCACTTGGTTACCTGATTGGCTACGGATTGTGAGCCATAGATCAAATCAGAGTTACCAAACATCGCTTTGGCAGGGTCCAATGCGGCCAACGACTCATCGAGTTCTTTGAGCATATCGGCGTAAATGAATGCCTGCGTATCGTACTTCGGTGTAAAATTCTTGTCCGACAATGCCTTACCCGCTTCTGTGTAAGGGATATCCCCATACATGTCGGTGAGGCGATGGAACAGGTAGGCCTTCCAGATACGCGCTACCGACAATTTATTGATATCGTCGGGGGATGTTTTGAGTACATCAATCACCTGTGCCACGTCGATCACCGCACCGGCTGTTGCCGGGTCGCCGCCGTAGAGTCCCCAGCTACCCGTAGAATAGGTGTAATTGAAATACTTATCACCAGCTGCGGGTACCTCCTTGTACGTAGCGAAATGCTGCATCGACTGCCCGATCGTCAGGTAAGCTGAACCGGTGAAGTTGTTGCTCACGGTCGTCAACTGCGCCCGTGTGAAGAGAAACCCGGGTACGACATCCTTCGATGCATTGGGGTTAACATTCATTTCCTCGAAATTTTTGTCGCAGGAGGAGATGAAGGTGGCCATGACGGCCATATATGATAGTTTCAGAAATTTGTTCATCGTCACAAAAATTTTGAATGATTAAAACTTCACTGTCAGGTTCACACCGATGTTCCTTGTTCTGGGCACACCAAATGCTTCCAGACCCTGCGCGTTGCCGTTCGTGTAGCTCGATTCCGGATCGAAGTATTTGTTACGCTTGTCTTTGTAAAGCAAGGCAAGGTTACGTCCCACGATCGAGATCGACGCCGACTGCAGCTTGGTCCCGAATACCGGAATTTTTGCCACTGGCAGGTTGTAGCTCAGGATGATCTGGCGCAGTTTCACGAAATCATTATTGAATGTGAAAATACCTGTGTAGTTCTTGTCATTGTCATAATAGGTATCGATTTCCTCTTTTTTCCAGGTTTTGGAATAAGGCGCACCTTCCGGCGTCACACCGGTCACGGTCAGGCCGGTTTCGCGGCCGGGCAGTGTCTCTTTCGGCAAACCGAAGCGGTAGGCGTACTGGTACATGTTGGAGTATACCACGCTTCCGAATTTTCCGTCGATGAGGATGTTCAGCGAGAAGTTTTTGTATTTGAAATTGTTGGTAATACCCATTGTCAAAGGCGGGGTGCCATTGCCCAGTTTTTCCAGGTTACCTCTCACCGCGTAGCCGCTTGCCGTGTTGAATACGGTGTTACCGCTGGCATCTTTGAGCTTGTTGTAACCCCAAACCTCGCCGTAAGTACCACCCTTCACATTGTTGATCAAACCACCACCTACACCGGTTCCGATACTCAGGCTCGGCAGGTTGTCGGCCAGCTTGATGATCTCACTTTTGTTGTAAGCCATATTGTAGCTGATGTCCCACAGGAAATTCGTACGCTTCATTGCGGTTCCGGTAATCAAAAGCTCGATACCCTTATTGCTCAGTTCGCCCACATTCAACAATGCGGCGGTGTAGCCCGACGACGATGCGATGTTGCTTTGAACGATGTCGTTGGTCGTTTTGCGGTTGTACAACGTTACATCAAGACCCAAACGGTTTTGCAGGAATTTAGCTTCGATACCCGCTTCGTAGGTGGTAGAGGTAAGTGGTTTCAAATCAGGGTTTGGAACAACTGATGAAGACAATTGCTGAACAGGACGTCCGTTGTGGCCACCCACCGCCATTGCATAGCTTTGGTAGATCTGGTAAGGAAGCACGTTTGCGCCGCCCACCTGTGCCCATGATCCGCGCAGTTTCGCGAAACTGATCGCGGCCGGCAGCTGGAACGCCTCCGAAAGGATCAATGAACCACCTACGGCAGGGTAGAAAATGCTGTTGCTTTTGCTATTCAGAACAGAGAACCAGTCCTGACGGCCCGAAACGGTCAGGTAAGCGAATCCCTTGTAACCCAAATCCGCAGAACCGAACACCGAGTTGATCGCGCTTTTGTTATAAGTCGGAACAACCGTTGAAGTAGCCAGGTTGGTAAAGCTGTAAAAACCGGGGATTGTAAACTCCGTTCCGTTGAATGCAGTCTGGTCATTAATGCTTCTCTGCATGTTACCACCGACCAATGCAGAGAAGTTCAGGTCTTCCGAGAAATCCTTCTGATAGTTCAGCGTCAGCATTCCGTTGGTTTCGGAAGAAGTCACTTTTTTAGATTCGTAGGTACCCAATGGCTGGTAAGCATTGTTGGTTGGTACGACAAACTCGTAGCTGAAATCGTAGTAGTCACGGCTCACGCTACCTTTAATGAACAGGTTATCGAGGATGTCGTATTTGATGTTAGCCTGACCCAGGAAGCGGTTTTTCTGGTCTTCGTTCTTGAACTTGTTGATCACGAAATAAGGGTTCGGAGCAGCTGGTACCGGGTTCCATTCAATCTCCCGTCCACTCGCGTCGTAGCCCGGCGAAAGGCTTCTGATATCCACGGTATTTGCCACCAGGTAAGTAGCCCAGTGCGGGTTGTAATCCGCGTAACCTACTTTCGGACGGTTATGACCGTTTTCGATGTTGTACTGAACGACTGTTTCAATGCTCAGTTTTTTGCCCAAAAATGCATTCAGGTTCAGGTTAGCGATCCTTCTGGTGAAAGAAGAGTTAGGTACGATACTGTTCGAGCTGGTATTGTTCAAACCAAAACGGAAGTTGACATGCTCATTACCACCTGTAAAGGACAGGGAGTTGATATAGTTTGTACCGGTGCGATAAAAGTTTTTCAGGTTGTCTTTCTGAGGAGAATAAGGGCGCTCCACACCGTCGAACTGGATTACCGGGCTGCCATCCATTTTCGCACCATACGACAAGCGGCCTGAGCTCTTTGCCTGTGCCTGGGTAGTAGGTTTAACACCGTCGAGGCCCTGGCCGTATTCATATTGCCAGTCTGGAATGATCGACAGGTTATCTACCGAAAAGTTTCCATTGTATTCAACACC
>CBIHPQ010000544.1:0-4200 GCA_966211825.1 uncultured Dyadobacter sp.
CGCTCCTCGCGCTTCCGCTGGTGATCGGTATCCTGGTCGACGACTCCATTGTAATCCTGGAAAACATCCAGCGGCATTTGGAAATGGGTAAAAACGCCTGGGACGCGACCGTCGACGGGGTGACGGAGATCGGTTTTGCCGCATTGGCCATTACGCTTGTGATCGTAGTCGTTTTTGTGCCGATTACCTTCGTGTATTCGGTGATTGCAGACCTTTTGAGGCAGTTTTCATTGACAGTCGCGTTCGCTACGATGGTCAGTTTGCTGGTAAGTTTTACATTAACTCCCTGGATGACGTCCAAAATGGCGAAAGTCGAACGTCTTAACCCAAAAAATCCGGCGCAGGCTTTCCTGATCTGGTTTGAAAAAGGTTTGACGGCAATTACAAAGTGGTACCATGGCTCCCTGGAATGGGTGCTAGGCCATAAACTGGCTTTCTCGGGGATATTGGTGGTGATTGTCGTCATGACGGGCTGGGTGATGAGCCTGGGCATTATCGGCTCGGAGTTTGTGGCGGAAGGGGATCAGGGTAAATTTTTGCTGACCATGAAACTGGACAAAAGCGCATCCCTGCAACAAAACAACCTGAATGCGCGAAGCATTGAAGACTATCTCCGGAAAAAGCCGGAGGTGAAAACGATCTTCGCGAACGTAGGCGGGGCCAGTACCGGCCTGAACAGCTCTGGGCAGGGAGAAACCAACCGAACCGAGTTGACCGTGGAGCTGATCCCGGTAGCGGAACGCAAAAATGCACAACCGACGGAGGATTATATGCTGGCTGTCCGTAAAGAACTGGAACAAAAATTCGCAGGGGTGGAATTCAACTCGGCGGCCATCGGGATGGTAAACTCCGGAACAGCGCCTATCGAAGTATTTCTCAGCGGCGACGACCTTGACAAGATCCTGGCAGCCGCCAACGACCTCGCGAACCGCCTCCGGAAAACCCCAGGGGCAAACGATGTGAACGTGTCCGTAGAGGCGGGTAACCCGGAGGTCCGCGTGGATATCGACCGTGAAAAAATGGCAAAGTTCGGCCTGGACATCCAGACCGTCGGCGCAACCATGCAAAATGCATTTGCCGGGAACGACGATTCCAAGTTCCGCGATGGCGGGGAGGATTACGATATCCGCATTATGCTCGACGCATTCGACCGAAAAGACCCGGAAGATGTGAAGGCGATCACGTTTTATAGTCCGGTTGCTAAGCAATCCGTGCAGCTTGCACAGTTTGCTAATGTTACTTTGAGTACTGGCCCGAGTAGTGTTGAGAGAAAAAACCGTCGCTCATCCGTCACAGTCACCGCCAATACATTAGGCATTGGATCGGGAACATTGGTGAGCAATATTCAGGCAGGTTTAAAGGAAAAACCGCTCCCGGACGACATTATACTTACCTGGGGCGGCGACGCGAAGAACCAGAGCGAAGGCTTCGGTTCACTGGGGCTGGCCATGCTGGCGGGGCTGATGCTCGTGTATTTCATCATGGTACTGCTCTACGACAGCTTTGTGTACCCGTTCGTGGTATTGTTTTCGATCCCGGTAGCGGTAATCGGCGCATTGCTGGCACTGGCATTGTCATCTTCCAATATCGGGATTTTTGCAATGCTCGGAATGCTGATGCTGATCGGCCTCGTGGTAAAGAATGCGATCCTGATCGTGGACTTCGCCAACCAGCAAAAGGCGGAGGGCGTGCCATTCCGGAAGGCCATCCTGATCGCCGGTGAAGAGCGCCTTCGGCCGATCCTGATGACGACCATAGCGATGGTGATCGGGATGGTGCCGATAGCCACTGCGACCGGTGCCGGCGCCGAGTGGAAGAACTCGCTTGCCTGGGTACTGATCGGCGGTTTGACGAGCTCGATGCTGCTTACGATTTACCTCGTACCAATGGCGTACTATCTGGTCGACAGGCTGGGAGAAAAGTGGAATGCGTGGCGTGCGAAGTCGGGTAGGGTACAGGAAAGCGTTGTAGCCGAAGAATTTTAAGAAAATGGAGTCTCGTAACATGAAAAAATTAATGTTTTGTCCGGCTTCTTTAAATTCAAACTCCAAACGCAAAGTCGGTCAGAGCTTGGCGGTTACAGGTCTGGGCGTGGAAACAGGGCAAAACATTTTTTTTCTTTTTACCGGGAAAATACAAAATGAACCGGTGATTTAATGAACTACTCCGTTCGCTATTGGGTTTATCACTTAACCCGAAAAGTTGCCGGAAGAAAATATGGCTTTCGCGAATGCGGAAATTTAGTTTCAAAACGCAATCGATGACGGGTCAACAAGCGAAAAATTCATTAACGAGACTCACGATCTAACAGGACTTACAATGGGAAATAAAAGCTACAATACCAACTGACTTGCCTGATGTTCTCTATCAGGCCGCAGCCTGATGCCGGTAGGCACCCCACTAAAACAAGCTGTTGATTCTGACACAAATTATCTATGGGTAAAATCTTAAATAATCGCATTGCCGAATTCAAAGACCCGGCGATTGCAAGAGCAAAAGGTGTATATCCTTTTTTCAGACCGATCGAGTCCGGGCAGGACACAGAGGTTATTATTAATGGGAAGCCGGTCCTGATGTTCGGGTCCAACTCCTATCTGGGTCTGACCTCCCATCCTTACATCATCGAAGCGTCGCAAAAGGCAGCGCAGAAATACGGAACAGGCTGTGCCGGTTCACGCTTCCTGAACGGAACGCTGGACATCCACGAAGAACTGGAACGCCGCCTGGCCAAATATGTAGGCAAAGAGGGTGCAGTGCTTTTCAGCACAGGTTACCAGGCCAATCTGGGTGCATTATCATGCCTCACAGGTCGTAACGACTATCTGATCCTCGACGAAAGCGACCATGCTTCCATTATCGACGGAAGCCGCCTGTCGTTCTCGAAAGTGATCAAGTACAAGCACAACGACATGGAGGACCTGCGTAAAAAGCTGGCCCTGCTGCCCGAGGAAGCTGTAAAACTGATCGCGACCGACGGTATTTTCAGTATGGAAGGCGACATCGTGAAACTGCCCGAACTGAATGCCATCGCGCAGGAGTTCGATGCGACGGTACTTGTAGACGACGCGCACAGCCTTGGGGTAATCGGTGACAAAGGAGCAGGAACCGCTTCCTATTTCGGCCTGACTGAAACCACCGACCTCATTATGGGAACATTCAGCAAATCGCTGGCTTCCCTGGGCGGGTTCATCGCCGGTGACGCCGCTACGATCGACTACCTGAAACACCGCGCGCGCTCGCTCATGTTCAGCGCGAGCATGACGCCCGCATCCGTAGGCAGCACATTGGCCGCGCTCGACATTATCGAAACCGAGCCGCACCACATGGAACGCCTTTGGGCTAATACAAGATACGCGAAAGAGTTGCTGCTCGTGAACGGTTTCGACCTGGGCGCAACCGAAAGCCCGATCCTGCCGCTGTATATCCGCGACAACGAGAAGACTTTCATCATGACACGCAGATTGCAGGACGAGGGGGTATTCGTGAACCCGGTGGTTTCGCCAGGTGTACGCCCGGAACAGTCGCTGATCCGTTTCTCACTGATGGCTACGCATACATTCAGCCAGATCGAGGAGGCAGTTGACAAGATGTCCCGCATTTACCGTGAGGTTTGTCCTGACGCAATCATCGAAAGACAAAGACTATGACCCGCATAGCCCCCGTAAACTCTCCGAAGGAATTAGGCAAGTTCATTGATTTTCCGCATGATCTGTATCAGCACGATCCGAATTATGTACCGGAATTATTCATTGCTCAGAAGGACATGCTTACCCCGGGCAAGCACCCGTTCCACGAGCATTCGGAAGTGAAACTGTTTCTCTCCTACGATGGGGATAAGGTGAACGGAAGGATAGCGGCGATTTATAATACGAACCACAATGCTTTTACAAATAGAAAAGACGGATTTTTTGGTTTTTTCGACACTGTAAATGACCAGAAGGTGGTGGATGCGCTTTTAAAGGAAGCCACTGCCTGGGTAAAAGAAAAGGGAGCTGACACGATCGTAGGGCCGGTAAATCTATCGACCAACGAAACATGTGGCCTGCTGATCGAAGGCTATCACAAGCCGCCGATGGCGATGATGCCTTACAATGCGCCCTACTATCTCCCATTGCTGGAAAAGAACGGTTTACAAAAGAAAAACGATCTGCTGGCTTACGAGATCAAAGTGGCGGATTCAAATGACAAATAGGAACGAAT
>CBIHPQ010000545.1:0-4180 GCA_966211825.1 uncultured Dyadobacter sp.
CGTGCAGATTCTTCCTAGACGAAATCAGGTTCCTGATCCGGGATTCGAGCACCTGGAAGTTGAACGGCTTGGGAATATAGTCATCCGCTCCCGCCTGAAAGCCTTCGAGGTATTGTTCGTCCTCCGACCGCGCGGTAAGCAAAATAACCGGCGTATGCGAAACCCGTTGGTCCGATTTCACCATCCGGCAAAAGTCGAGCCCGTTCAGGCCGGGCATCATAATGTCCGTCACGATCAGTGCAGGCCGCTGGGCAAGCGTTTTGTCCCAGCCCTCCTCTCCTGTTGAGGCGTCGATGACAGCATACGACTGTTTGAGATTATCTTTCAGATAGAACCGAAAGTCTTCATTATCCTCGACGATTAAGATAAGCGGTTTGCCTGCCGGGCCTTGTTCTGTTGGAATTTTCTGATCAGACACGACAGGTTGGACCGGCTCGTTGATGACCTCGTGTACCACCTGGTTCAGTTTCTTCAAATGCAGTACCACTACAAAACTGCTCCCTTTCCCGACTTCACTCTCTACCCGGACAGAACCACCGTGGATACGGACAAATTCCCGGGTAATCGCCAGCCCGATACCGCTTCCCTGGTTGATGATTGTGTTTGGCAAATCATTCTGAAAGAAACGCTCGAAGATCAGCTCATGCCTTTCGGCAGGTATTCCAATGCCAGTGTCGTTCACTTTGATCTCCACCGCATTGTTTTCCCCGGCATCCTTCACCTCCACCGTCACGGAAACTTCGCCAGGCCCGAGCGTGAACTTGATCGCGTTTGAAAGCAGGTTGAAAAGTATCTTTTCGAGTTTGTCGTGGTCAAAGATCGTGTCCAGTACCGCGACATTTGAATGAAAGATCAGCCGGATATCTTTTTTCTCGGACAAGTCCGAAAATGAGTAGACCGTACTTTTGATGAACTGGACAATGTCGCCGTTGGATGGATGAAACCGGATTTCATTCACTTCCAGCTTCCTGAAATCGAGCAGTTGGTTGACCAGGTTCAACAGGCGTTTCGCATTTCTTTGGATCAGCTCAAACTGTTTGCGGTCCTGACTGTCCACGGCACTTTCGGTCAGCTTTTCAACCGGCGCCAGGATAAGTGAAAGAGGTGTACGCAGCTCGTGGCTTACATTGGTAAAAAACTTGGTCTTCAACAGGTCAAGCTCCTGTGACCGCAATGCTTCTTCGCGGGTCTGGCGAATATCGAACTTCATCCTTTCCCTATCCTGGATGAGTTTGCGGATGGCCAGGAGCAGCAACACGAACGCCAGCGCATACACGACGTAGGCTACGGGCGATTTCCAAAACGGTGGGAGCACTTTAATAGGAAGCGATATCCCTTCATCATTCCACAGCCCGTCGTTGTTGGATGCAACGACCCTGAAAACGTAGTCGCCGGCATCCAGGTTGGTGAATGTAATCTTTCGGTTGCCGGCATCGGTAGTCAGCCAATCGTCATTAAAGCCTTCCAGTTTGTACTTGTATTGATTTTTGGCAGGGTGAATAAAACTTAATGCTGCGAATTCAATGGAAAAGACATTGTCACTCGCCTGCAATACGATAGCAGGATTTGTCGTGATCGAAGCGGGCAGCGGCGACTCGCCCTGCGTGGGGGGTATCGGAACAACACTGCGGTTAAACAGTTGAAAATCGGTGAATGCGAGGCGGGGGACAATTTTATTTTGACCAAGATCCTGCGGCCTGAACAGGTTGAACCCATTGCCACCGGCAAAAATCAATTCTCCATTTCTGGTCCTGAGCGCTGCATCCTCGGTAAATTGCCTGCCCTGTAAGCCATCCATCTCCGAATAGTTCCTGAAACTCACCCGCAGGCCTGCTTTACCGGACGAAATGGTCGCGCAGGACAGCCCGTTCGCCGTGCCCAACCAAAGCCGGCCATTTTCGTCCTCCACCATGGACAGGACCGTATTATGAGAAAGGCCCTGCTTCTCGGTGTAATTGATGAACGTGTTCGATTCCGGCTTCCATAGGCTAAGCCCTCCCCTCGAAGCGATCCAAATCCGTCCTTTTGAATCTTCCAGTATCTCAAAAATATCATTGCTGGCAATCGAGGCAGGATTGTTCTTTTCTGTTTTGAAATGGACCAGATCCCCGGAAGTCTTCATCACTACATCAATGCCGCCGGGCGTTCCAAACCACATATTGCCTTTCGAATCTTCGAAAATGGTGGGAACATAGGGGGAATGCAGCGCCATTTGCTTCGGGTGGTGATACCGGGTAAAACTTTTCGTACTTCGGTCGAACAGGCAAAGTCCTCCGTCGAGGGTACCGATCCAGAGTCGCCGCTGCGAGTCTTCGAATATCTCCCAAACACTTCGCCCCGGCAGGCTGTTGGGCCTGGCAGGATTATGCTGGTAACGGGTGAATTTTTGTCCGTCAAAACAGTTCAATCCGCCGAGAAAAGTCCCAATCCACAATTTATTTTCATGATCGAGGCACAAACTGACGATGCCATCGGTGCTTAGCGACTGCGGATTCTTGGGGTCGTGCACGTAGCTAGTGAATTTTCCGGTCCGCCGGTCAAAATAGATCAGCCCTCCCCCATTGGTCCCGAGCCAAAGGTTGCCTTTGGCGTCTTCTACAAACGCGTTGACGTCCTCGAAAGGCAGGCCCTCGGGCTTCGAATACCGGTTGATGAGCGGAAACCGTTTCACGTTCCTGTGAAAGTAATCCAACCCGCTTTTGTACGTACCTACCCAGATCACCCCGTCATCGTCCTTGAACATGGCGGACACTGAATTGTGGCTCAGTGAATGATCATTCTGCGGCACATGCGGCATATGCGTCATCGACAGCGTCCTCTTATCCAGCACGTCGATCCCCGCCTGACCCGTGGAAATCCAGACATTACCCTGATCATCGCTTACCACGGCCGTAACCATATTGGAGCTCAGGCGGGGGCTCCCAAAGGTTTTCCCGAAGTATTGTATCTTATTGGTTTTCCTGTTCAAACAGGCTACGCCCATATCGAAATTGGTTGGGTAGACCCAAATATCACCATCGCCATCCGGTACTAGCCCGCAATGCAAGTGGTCGTTTTTGCTGAGCCTGCGATCATAAAAGAAATTGAACCTTTTAACCACCCGTACGGCCCGCTTTTCAAGCACTATATTTTCGACAAGCCCGTTGCCATGTGCTATCCAGTAAGTGCCGTCGGCATGCTGTGCTATCGACTTGACGTCATTGCTCGCGATCGAAGTCGTATCACGATCCACATGCTTCACCGAAAAGGCTTTTCCGCTTTTTTCGTTGTAGCAGACCAGTCCCTCGTTTTGGACAATGAACCAGTAATTGCCCCTGTTATCCGTTACGGCATCTTTCAGATCCGCAGGTTTAGGAATGGAATATGCCTGAAAGCCTTTGGCTGGCGGCGAGAAAGTTTCTGTTACCGGATCATAAATGCAGGGGCCGAACGTGGTAACAACACCCATTTTGCCCCCCGGCATTTTGAATAACCCGGTGATGTCGTCGTGGAAAAGTGATGTTGAATCGGATGCATCGTTGCGAAATACCTTGATCGTGTAGCCGTCAAAGCGGTTAAGGCCCGACTCGGTACCGATCCACAGGAAACCGGTTGGGTCGCGATAGATTGCCTTTACATGGGTGTGCGAAAGCCCCTGGCGGGCATCAATGTGTACAAACCTACGCTCCTGCGCATATGATTTAAATGCGGCGTGAATAAGCAGGAACACCGTCAGCACCCAAACACACTTGAATATACCTGGTTGTTTCACCGCGAATATGATGACTGGTCCCTTTTTTCCACAATAACTTACTATCAAAACTAGCTCGCTAGACCAATTTTGTCAGAAAATTCCGGACTTTCTTGAAACCCAAGGTATATTTTTTCAGCTTTTATCTCGCTTCACTGTTCCAGAAATATTTCAGGCCAGACAACCAAAGGTCATCCCCGCAAAAATCCCGGGCTCCCGGAGTGGATGTCTGACCTGTCGGCCAGGTTTACAGGCGCGAAATAATTATCTACAGGTCTTGCTAACCTAGTCGACAAAGATGGTATCATCTGCATTTTTTTCAAACGTTAAATTCACTGTCCGACCGATTGCACTGGTCTTATGGACCGTTTTTGATGGAATTTTGATGAATTCGCCTGCCTTCAACACGATGGTATCGCTGTCTTTCACTTCAATCACTGGTTCACCTTC
>CBIHPQ010000546.1:0-4158 GCA_966211825.1 uncultured Dyadobacter sp.
CGGCCGGTACGAGTCCACGCGGCGGTCGCGCAAGAAAGGCCAGGTGGTTCGGTAAAAGTCGAGCTTAGCGAGGTCGAGTTCTTCCACGTGTGTGACTTCTTCTTCGTGCGGGGCCAGGTAAAGCAATCTTCCTTGCGGATTGGCTACGAAAGAGCCGCCCCAGAACTGCTGGTCGGCTTCGCGGCCAACACGGTTCACGGAAACCACGTACACGCCATTCGCGACGGCATGCCCGCGTTGGACGGTCTGCCACGCGCCATACTGCTCCTCATTGATGAGCGGGTCGGTTTCGTTGGTATCCCAGCCGATCGCGGTCGGGTAGAAGAGGATTTCCGCACCCATAAGGCTCGTAATGCGGGCTGCTTCCGGATACCACTGGTCCCAGCAAATGAGCACGCCGATTTTGGCAAACTTCGTGTCGAAAATCCGGTAACCGTCGGTGTCCTGCTCTGTTACAGGCGCATCTCCGGGAGTAAAATAGAATTTTTCGTAGTAGCCCGGGTCGTCGGGAATGTGCATTTTGCGGTATTTGCCCAGGTAGGAGCCGTCGGCATCGAGTACGGCCGTGGTATTATGGTACAATCCGTGCGCCCGCTTTTCAAACAACGACGCAATGATCACCACGCCCAGTTCTTTGGCCAGGGCACCCAATGTGTTGGTGGATGGGCCCGGAATCGCCTCGGCCAGGCTGAAATTACCGTGGTCTTCAACGTCGCAGAAATACAGCGATTTAAAAAGCTCTTGCAGACAAATGATATTCGCGCCTTTTTGCGCGGCTTCGCGGATTTTTTCGGTAGCCTTCTGAAAGTTAGCATCAACGTCCGAAGTGCAGCTCATTTGCACCAGACCAATGTTTACTTTTTTTGCCATTTTGGATGTTTGTGTGGATGAACGGATTATAGGAAATGCAACACTAATTTTTCTGGGGGAGTTCTGGGATCGGGAAATCGAACGAAATATCGTTCATGCATTTGAAATGCTTTTTCGGGCATTCCTTATGGCCGATCTTCGAGCACGGCCGGCAATCGAGGTCTTTTACTTCCAGCTTTTCAAATGCCGTGCGGTAAGGATACATGCCGAATTCGGGGATCGTGTTGCCCCAGATCGAATACACTTTCTTCCTGAATGCGGCCGCGACGTGCATAAGGCCCGTGTCGTGCGAGAACACGATCAGCGCTTTCCGGATCAGCGAAGCCGACTGGTTGAAATTGTATTTGCCGCAGGCATTGAAAACCTGCGAATCGCCTAATGCCAGGCGGACAGCCTCACCGGCTTCCAGATCTTCCGGCCCGCCGAGCAAAATGACGGGGTGGTTGATTTTCCGGCAAAGTTCGATCATACGCGGCACCGGCATTTTCTTCGTGAAGTGCTGCCCGCCGATTGCGTAAGCGACGTAGCTTTTCCGGTGTGTTTCGGGCAACCATTCCAGCTCGACCTGGTCTTTGTAAGGAATGAAATAGTCGAGTCCTTCGCCGTCGTTTCGGATGTTGAAAGTTTTGAGGGTATCCAAACAGCGATCTACAATGTGGACATCGGGCAGGTAATTAACTTTGAACTGCGTCATCAGCCACTTTTGCACATTCAGCTTTTCGAAACTGAACGACTGTACACCGAGCGTCCATTTAATACGGAGCGTGCGGATATTGCGGTGAAGGTCGATGATGTAGTCGAACTTCTCCTTTTTGAGTAATGACAAAAGCTCGCCGGCATTATGCTTTTCGAGCAGCCATACCTTATCTATATAGGGATTGTCGCGCAGCAGGAATTCAAACTTGCTTTTGGTAAAATAATGAATTTCGGCTTCCGGCATTTGCTTTTTCAGACAGCGCACCGCGGGCGTCGTGAGTACGATGTCGCCGATGGAGGAAAAGCGCAGGATGAGGAATTTGACCGGTTTATTCACTTTGGAGCTCCTGTAATAATTGTGATTGCGGAAGGTTTTCGGGCTTTTTGTGTTTCCAGCGCTTGTGTGACCAAAGCCAGTTGTCCGGTTGCTGTATAATGTCCTGTTCCAGAAAGCCGATCTGTGCCTGTAAAATGCTATTGTTGGGGGCCTGTTTCGGTGTTTCCGTGATCAGTTTGAAATAGGCTTTATAAAATCCTCTTTTTGCTTCATTCTTCAAAACCGCCATATACAAAACGGGGGAATTGAGGCGCCTTGCGATCAGTTCCACACCCCGGAACACACCGGTGTCCTGGTTGAGGAATTTTGTCCAGAATGCTTTTTCCGGTGCCGGCGACTGGTCGTTGATCAATATGAATATAAAAGGCCGGTCGCGCGGTTGCATGGCCTTGGAGATAGCCTCCTTCATCGTCACCATTTCGGTCCCGAACCTAGTTCTCACATCTTTGAACCAATCTTCAAATACATCATTTTGAAGTTCGTGGTACACTACGACCATCTGGTGTGACAGTCGTGCCGAGCCAAAGAGGTTCAGCATTTCCCAGTTACCCAGGTGTCCCGCAACGACGACCAAATTCTGATTTTTCGCGTAGTAATGGTCCAGAATAGACACGTCGAGGTCGATCCGGGCTAGCAGCTCGCCCCTGGAAATAGATTTGAGTTTGATCGTTTCGAAAATGATATCGGTAAAATTGCGGTAAAATTTCGCTGCAATCGATTGGATGGAATGCTCGTCGTAGGTAGGGAAACTGTTCCGGAGATTGTTCAACACGACCTTTTTCCGGTACTGGCCGATATCAAAAATGAAGAAGCGGGAAATATCGGATAGCTTGTAAATCATTCCCCACGACAGCCTTGAAACCACATTGAGCAGGATCAAAAACACATGGGTAAGGAACGCGTTCATGGAAAAAACATCTTGTACTAAACCAGCAATATGTGTGCAAAGGTAACACTTTCATTGCATTATACCTGACAGAATCCGTTTATCGCTAGTGCCTAGGAGCCCGGGTGCATTGTAAATTAAGCGGTTGCAGGCGAGCGCCCATTGTCGGCCTTAGGATTAAACTTTCATTTTGTTTATATTCACTGGTTCAAACAGTAGAATTAATGCTATGCTGGACGGATTATTTGACATCAGGAATGATCGCAGACTAAGCGTTTATCTGTACCGCATAGGCTTCGGAATGTGGCTGATGTACCTGGTGCTTGGTGCTCCCGCACTGCACGCGTATAAGCACTACCGCCAGGATTGCGGCCTGCTGTGTTTTGCACTGATGATCTTCGGTTTCAGCGCTTCCATGGTGTATGACTATTTCCACCACCGCGACCAGTACGAGGTGAAGAAGAAATGGCTGTTTATCAGCTACGTAATTCTTGCGGGGATTATCTACTTTGTGGAGTTCAGAGGCCACGAACGCAGCCTCAATATCGACTGGTTACTGGGCCTGCTTTAATCCGCCAGGCCGTTTACCGACTGTGACTTCTGCATCATTTCGCGCACTTTATCATAGGAAAGATCCGGCAATGCAGCCACTTTTCCGATCACGATAATGGCTGGCGAAGTCATTTCACTTACCTGCGAAAGCGGTACAATGTTGCCGATCTTGCCCGTAACCACCTTCTGGTTTTCCAAAGTCCCGTTCTGGATGATGGAAATGGCTTCGTCGAACCGGCCCAGCCCGGAATAAATGCTGACGATCTCCTGTAATTTGTGAAGGCCCATTAAAATTACGACTGTCGCCGTGGATTGGGCGGCGAGGTGCACGTCTTTGGAAAGCTCGTGTGCTTTGGTAGTGCCGGTAATCACCCAGAAGCTCTCACTGACGCCACGGGAAGTGAGCGGAATGCCGGCCAATGCAGGCACTGCGTAGCTGCTGGAAATGCCGGGAATTACTTCGGATTCGATGCCGTGTTCGGCTGCGAAAACAATTTCCTCATAACCGCGACCGAATATGAAAGAGTCGCCGCCTTTCAGTCGCACTACTTCGCCATATTGACGTGCCTTTTCGACGATCAGTTCGTTGATCTCGTCCTGGCCGCAGCTTGTTTTGCCAAAGCGTTTGCCAACGAGGATTTTGACGCAGTCTTCGGGGCAGTAATCCAGTAAAGAGGGGTGGGCAAGGGAATCGTACAGGACAACCCGCGCTTTTTGCAGGGCCTTGATCCCTTTGAGGGTGATCAGGTCGGGATCGCCCGGGCCTGCACCGATAAGTGTCAGTTTCATGGTGAGTGAGTGGTCGGCGATGCGCGGT
>CBIHPQ010000547.1:0-4148 GCA_966211825.1 uncultured Dyadobacter sp.
TTTGGCTTAGGCGATTTTCAAACACCCATCGCCAATACGCCCCTAAGTTCAATAAAAAAGCCCCGATGTAACCCCGCATCAAATGGTACATTTGAATTGGATGACTTCCATCCATGGGGTAGTTGTCTTATCACACCATCTTTATCAGTTTCGGTAGTAATTTTCTCTGGATTGCAAGCGAGCAAGCAGAACAAAAGCCAAATTGCTATTATGATGGTCATGTTTAAGCCTCTTCTTGATTGATATTATCAATACAAAGAAACGACATAGTATAAATTTAGGCCTTGTCCTACGACATAGATTCGTCTTGTCGTAGGACAAGATTTTAGGGTAGCTTAGCAGCATAACTGTCATATCTTTTTAACGTTTTTTGCTTCTGGCTTTCCCAGCTCTTCGAGCAGTTATCTTCGCGGTCGTGACATGTTGCAATCTTATAGCCAAAGATCGTTTGAATCAAAACTATTTTGGAGACAAAGTTCAAAAACTGTAACTTGGAAACTGAAATCGATCAAAATACGAAAAAGTCGATCGTTTCATCTGGTAACCTATCCGGTAACCTGGAAATTGAAGTCTAAAATATTGCTGTTTCTGAGACAGTTAGGTGATAAAAATGATTCCAGCGGGATCACAGAAGGCGCACGAAAGTGTGCCTTTTTTGTTTAAAATGCATTGATAATCAGCACATTTTACAAAAAGGCAGGTCAGTCTGAATCATAATGAACCAATCCATTCGGTCACCTATTCGGTCACCTGTTGGATTGGGTAAATTAGGTGACCGAATCAGATGTTTGATTGAGGCGGTTTTGATTTAAGGTTCTCCACGGACACAATTACCAACCTTAAATGTGCGAGCATGAAGTTCAAACAAAATCTGTCACTGCTTTTCTGGCTGTACCGGGGCAAAGCCTCCAAAGACGGAAAAGCACCCATCTACGTCAGGATTACCATCGACGGCACCGACACGGACATTTCCCTTGGCAAAAAGATCCATCCCGATTTCCGGAACAGCGATGCCAAGCTAGTAACCGCAACAACGGCGGAGGCTAAAATGATCAATATTAAAATCGTCCAGGCGCAGGCTGAGATCGAGAAGCACTTTCTCGTGCTGCAATTCCAGTTTAATCATGTGACGCCTGTCATGCTGAAAAATGCCTATCTAGGCTTGCCGTTATCACACTCCAAAGCGAAGTCGGAAAAGGCTGCAAGGCCAAGCCAAACGCTGTTGGAAGCCTTCGATGAATTCATCACCGTCTTCGAAAAGAAAGCCAAGAAAGGAATCCGCCAAGAAGGAACCCTCCGGCACTGGCGATCCACCAAACGGAAGGTGGAAGCATTCATCCGGTTCCGGTATCAGCGGAAGGACATTGAAATGACCGAGATCGATCAATGCTTTGCCGAAGAGTTTTACGATTATCTAACCCTTCACCTGGATGAATCACTTTCAGAGGTAGCAACACCAGCGGCTATTGTCCTTCACTTAACCCCTCTGGAAATGACACTGCTAGATATTTTCCTGTCTGACTTGCTGGTTCACCGGCAACAGTTGCTGCCGAACCGCAAACAACGATTTTACCACCCTCATCTCCGGCACCCGGCCCAACGTCGATCACCCAGTCGCTGTTCGCAACAACGTGCATATCGTGTTCTATTAAAATGACCGTATTTCCCTGATCAACCAACTTATTGAGCTGGACAAGTAAATTGTCCACATCGGAAGGATGCAATCCCGTCGTCGGCTCATCAAGAATATATAAGGTATTGCCATACTGCGCCCGTTGCAACTCGGTGGCCAGCTTTATTCGTTGCGCCTCACCTCCGGAAAGTTCGGTAGCCGGTTGCCCAAGACGCAGATATCCCAGGCCAACCTGACGAACGACATCCAGCGCCCGGTTGATTTGAGGTTCAGACTCAAAAAAGTGAAATGCCTCATCCACAGTCATCGCAAGTACCTGGGCAATATTTTTTTCATTGTATGTAATTTCCAGCGTCTTTTCATTGTAACGACTTCCACCACAGGCCGGGCATGGTGTATATACACTGGGAAGAAACAAAAGCTCAACCATTACAAAGCCTTCGCCCTCGCAATTCGGACAGCGTCCTTTTGCGACATTAAAGGAAAAACGTCCTGCATCATATTTTCGGCTCTTTGCCATTTTGGTATTTGCAAACAATTTACGAACATGATCAAAAAGGCCTGTGTAGGTCGCCAGGTTTGATCTTGGCGTGCGTCCGATGGGCTTCTGATCTACCGGTATCAACCTGCGAATATGACTCATCCCATCCAGGATATAGCCGGTTGTTGTTTTCGGGTTTTCTGCCTGAAGAAGACTGTCTTCCTGATCCTCAGTTCCCGGTATTTGCTGTCCTAATTTCTCCAGGACAAGCTCTACAAGCGCCTGACTTATCAGACTGCTTTTCCCCGAACCCGATATGCCGGTGACGCTGGTTAATACGCCTAATGGAAAGTCGGCATCGACGTTCTTTAAATTATTTCGGCTTACGTCCCTTAATCGCAACCATCCTTTTGCCTCTCTTGCAGACTTTTGGCTTTGATCTACATTAAACAGATACCGCCTTGTAACGGATTTTTCGATTTTTTCCAATCCTAGTAACGGACCACTGTAAAGTATTTCGCCCCCCTTTTCGCCCGCGCCCGGCCCTACATCAACAACCCAGTCAGCATGGCGAATGATTTCAACCTCATGCTCGACTACAAAAAGCGAATTACCGGCTGCCTTTAACCGGTCCAGGGCCCGAAGCAATGACTGTGTGTCGGCAGGATGAAGACCTGCCGATGGCTCGTCGAGAACGTAGACGACGCCAAAAAGATTGGAGTGAATCTGCGTTCCCAGCCGCAGGCGTTGCAATTCTCCCGGCGAAAGCGTTGGGGTACTTCTTTCAAGGGTTAGATATCCAAGTCCCAGATCGATGAGTACATCCAGGCGGGATAAAAGATCATGACCTATGCGCTGAAGTACTAATACCTTTTCGGGATGTGCTTGGTTTTGGCCATCACTTTTGGATTTTAGGGATGAAGATATAATCCCACGTAAGCTTTTGATATTGAGCCGATAAAATTCTGCGATGTCCATCCCGGCAAATTTCACAGATAACGGCTCAGGACGCAGGCGCTTTCCATGGCAGACGGGACATTGCGCGCTCAGCATGAATTTTGACACACGCTTTTTCATCGCCTGGCTCTGCGAATTCGCAAATGTTTGCATCACATACCGTTTGACGCCGGTGAAGGTGCCCATATAGCTGGGTTCCATTTTTCGCGCCAGGGCTTGTTGAACTTGTTCCATGTTAAGTCCGGAGTAAACAGGAACAACCGGCTGCTCCTCCGTAAACAAGATCCAATCCCTGTCTTCTTTTGGCAGATCACGCCAGGGTATGTCCACATTATATCCAAGCGTCATCAATATTTCCCGCAGGTTCTGCCCCTGCCAGGCGGTGGGCCAGGCTGCGATGGCTTTTTCCCTGATCGAAAGTGAATCATCGGGCACCATCGAATGCTCCGTCACTTCATAAACAACCCCCAAACCGTGGCATTCCGGACAGGCGCCTTCCGGTGTGTTTGGTGAAAACGATTCTGCATATACGATGGATTGACCTGGGGGATAATCTCCTGCCCTCGAATACAGCATCCTGATCAGATTGGAAATCGTTGTGACGCTGCCCACAGAGGAACGTGTGCTTGTCGCTCCCCGCTGCTGCTGCAAAGCGATAGCCGGAGGTAGACCGTCTATACTGTCGACCTGGGGAATGGACATTTGGTTAAAAAGCCGTCTTGCGTACGGAGAGACTGATTCCAGGTAACGACGCTGCGCTTCGGCATACAATGTTCCGAAAGCAAGCGATGATTTTCCGGAGCCCGAGACACCCGTAAATACGACCAACGCATCTCTTGGAATGACCAGATCAACATTTTTCAGGTTATTCTCTTTGGCTCCCTGCACTTTGACAAAATTGGAGACAGAGTTCGATGTTAATTTTTCTGACATTGGATTTGAGATAAAAAATCACTGTAAAAATAGTCCCAGAGCTTTCTTAACAGTTTTCGAGCCCGAGTTAAGCAAATCTTGCAGCTTTTTCATGCCAGAGCCGAAGAATCGTAAGTAATTAAAGATTATTCCTTAAAAATGTCG
>CBIHPQ010000548.1:0-4130 GCA_966211825.1 uncultured Dyadobacter sp.
CAACCTTACATCGGTTAAAAACAAAATCCTGGAAACAGACGCTGACAGCAACCCGATCACGCTCGGCTCCAACCGTGCAACGCTGGGTAATGCCGTTACGGCGTTCGTAGTGGGCGAAGCTGGTCCGCAGATCCGTGCTTACGATTACAAATATGCGTCGAATGGCCAGATTGTCGTGGACGAATTCGGCATTCCGGTCCGTGGTGAGTTGAAAAACTTCGGTACTGTGCTGCCTACACTTTATGGTGGTTTGAACAACGACATCCGCCTGGGTGACGTGAACCTTTCGTTCCTTGTAGATTACAACTTTGGAAATAAAATTCTTTCGGCTACCGAGAACTACGCTTACCGCCGTGGTTTGGCAAAAGAAACCCTGGTAGGTCGTGAGGGTGGTATTACAACTGGTGTAACAGAGAGCGGCGCGGCCAATACAGTGACTGCCACTGCAGAGAAATATTATACCGGGCTAGCCAACAACGTAACCGCAATCAGCGTTCTGGACGGCGATTTTATCAAATTGCGCCAGGTGACACTCGGTTACAGCCTGCCTGCGAAAATGTTGGAAAAATGGCCTTTGATCCGTGCGGTGAATATCTCGCTTGTTTCACGGAACCTGTTCTATTTCATGAAGAAAACCAATAACATCGATCCGGAAGCTACTTTCGGTGCCAACCTGAAATATTCAGGTATTGAAGGTACCAGCTTGCCTGCAACACGTAACTATGGTGTTAATGTAGCCTTCAAGTTCAAATGAGCATAAATATGAAAAAGAGACTAATCAATATGATCGTCCTCGCAGGCCTGCTTCCTTTGGCTTGTACGGACAAATTCGATGAACTGAACACCGATCCTACCAAGGCTTCGGGAGAAACTTTCGACCCAAACTTGTTGTTGCCAAGCGCTCAGTTCAACCATGCCAATGCAACAGCAGGTTATAACGGTTCGATCCTTTTCCAAAGCATGTGGGTGCAAATCCTGTCGTCAACTACGTCAGGTGCGGCCAACTACTATTCCAATGCCGACAAATATGTGATTTCGAGCAATACGAACTCCTATCTGGCCAGCTCATGGAATACGGGTTACCGCGCAGCCAGCCTTGCTTATGAAATGGAGCAGTTGACAAAGGACAAGCCAGCACTGGTGAACCTGACCAACATCGCGATCATCATGCAGGTACAAGCGCTTGCGACGATCACGGACATTTACGGTGACATTCCCTATACGCAGGCATTGCAGGCAAAATCGGGCATTACACTTCCGGTTTACGACACGCAGGAAAGCGTTTACAAATCGCTGCTTACCCGCCTGGACGCTGCCATAGCTGCATTGAACCCAGCTGCTGCAATTCCAGCCAACGATTCATTCGCAGGCTACAAAGGGGATATCGGCAAATGGAAGAAATACGGCTATTCGCTGATGCTGAAACTGGCAATGCGCCTCACCAAGGCTGATCTGGCCACTGCTAAAACCTATGCAGAGAAAGCAGCAACAGGTGGCGTGTTCACCAGCGTTGCCGACGACGCATACATTGTAATGGACGATGCGAACGGCTATACCAATGGTAACGGCGCTGCGCTTTCGACGCCTGCGGATATTTACCAGGTAAGATGGAGCAAAGTGATGATCGACTATCTGAAAGCGGGCAATGACCCACGTTTGGGTAAAATCGCGGAAGTGCCTGCGGCTGGCCTTGCTGCTAACCAGAGCATTACCGTTGCGGGCGATACTAATCCTGCCAGTCAATTGGGTCTGCCAAACGGCTATGATATGAATGGCGGGGCAACCGACATTTCCAAAACCGCCGGTTATCCGGGCGGAACGGGAAGCGGTGCGGATGTAACGCCAATCGGCAAGTACTCGCGGCCTACCGGCATTTACCGTTCAAGAAGCGGCCCGATTTTCGTGCTGACTTACGCGCAAACCGAATTGCTGCTCGCGGAAGCGGCAACACGCGGCTTCGCGGTGGGCGGAACAGCTGCTGCGCATTATAAAAACGGACTTTCTGCGGGCATCCAGTCCATCGGAAAATACGGCGCTACGGCTGTGATCGACGCTGCTGCGGCGGACGCCTATGCAACTGCGCACCCATTAGATGCTGCGAATGCATTGAAGCAGATCAACGAGCAATACTGGGCTACCACCGGTATCCAGTTCAATTTTGTTGAGGCGTGGAGCAACTGGAAGCGTTCCGGTTTCCCGGTTCTGACCCCGATCAACTACGTGGGTAACTTCTCGAACGGAACGATCCCGCGTCGGCAGCCTTACCCGACAACCGAGGCTACTCAGAACAGTGCTAATTACAGCGATGCCATAGGGCGTCTTTCAAGTGGCGACAACTGGGTATCCCGGGTTTGGTGGGATAAATAAATAATACGAAAGCGATAAGAAATATTATTTTTCTTATCGCTTTCTTCTCAAATCACTGCACTAAGTTTTAACTTCAACTTTTGGTTGAAGTTTTTTATTTTAGTAGTAAATCTTCCTTCTAAATCGGTACTGCACTTTCAATGAATCACAAGGGTCGCCTCGTTTACCTGCCTGCCTTTTTACTGCTGACATTCCATTTCTCCGACGTCAGGGCGCAGAACCCTTTGTTCCGCCTCCTCGAAGGAAAACAGACCGGCGTCGATTTCGTGAACCCCATCAGCGAAACCGAGAACCAGAATGTGATGTCTTACGAATACTACTACAATGGCGGCGGCGTAGCGGTGGGCGATATCAACAACGACGGCTTCGACGACCTTTTTTTTACATCCAACATGGGCTCCAACAAGCTTTATCTGAACCTCGGCGCGAAAGGGGAGAAGATGAAGTTTAAAGATATTACCGCTTCGGCAGGCAAAGGACTTGACGGACGGAAAGGCGGCTGGAAAACGGGCGTCACGATGGCCGACGTGAACGGCGACGGACTGCTCGATATCCACATTTGCTACTCGGGCAAAGTAAAGGACGAGGACCGGAAGAACCAGCTTTTTATCAATCAGGGTAACCTTAAATTCGTCGAACAGGCGAAGGAGTACGGGCTCGACAATATCAGTTACAGCACCCAGGCCGCTTTTTTCGATTACGACAACGATGGCGATCTGGACATGATGTTGCTCAACCATACCACCAAAAAGATCGACAATATGGAGCTCGCCAAGTTCCGTACACAGACGGACGGGCTCGCAGGGAACAAGCTTTTTGAAAACCGGAAAAACCATTTCGAAGAAGTCACACAAAAGGCAGGCATTCACCAGTACCCGCTCACATTCGGCCTCGGGATTGCGATCGCGGATGTGAACCAGGATGGCTGGCAGGACATTTACGTCACCAACGACTACAACGAGCCCGATTACCTGTACATCAACAACCACGACGGCACCTTCAAAGACGTGACGCGCCAGTATTTCCGGCATTTGGCGCAGTTTTCGATGGGGATCGATATCGCAGATTTCAACAACGACGGCCTGCCGGATATCATGTCGCTCGACATGCTGCCCGAGGATAACCAGCGCCAGAAGCTGTTGCAATTGCAGGAAAACTATGAGTCCTTCGAGCTGATGGTGAACCAGGACCTGCAAAAGCAATATATGCGCAACATGTTGCAGCTCAACAATGGCGATGGTACTTTCAGCGAGATCGCACAGTTTGCCGGCGTTTCCAATACCGACTGGAGCTGGACACCGCTTTTCGCTGATTTTGACAATGACGGTTTCAAGGATTTGTTTATTTCAAACGGTTATTTAAGGGATTATACCAATAAAGACTTCCTCAAATACTGGGGTGATTATAAAATTAAGAGGGCAGTAGATAAGGAGCCATTCCAGTTGATGGATCTCGTCAAAGCAATGCCGTCCACAGCGCTGGCTAACTACATTTTCAAAAACAACCGCGACCTCACATTCTCCAAAATGCAGCAGCCCTGGGGCCTGGAACATGCGTCCGTTTCGAGTGGAGCCGTTTACGCCGATCTCGACAATGACGGCGACCTCGATCTGGTCGTTAATAACATCAATGAACCTGCATTTGTATACCAAAACACAGCCAGCGAGGTGAAAAACAGCAACTGGCTGCAATTGAAACTGAAACAGAACGGGGCGAATGCCAGCGGAATAGGGGCAAGGGTTTATCTCAAAAACAAAGGCACG
>CBIHPQ010000549.1:0-4127 GCA_966211825.1 uncultured Dyadobacter sp.
GATCGGGCTGGCGCGGCTCCCATTGTCCGGCGTCGTTGAGCTTGCCCAGCGCGTCGCGCAACGCAGTACCGCGGCCGGTAGCCTGCCCGAATTGCTGTGCCAACTGGCTTAGCAGGTTTTCAGATTGCAGGTTGCCCCGCGTCTTGCTGATCTGGTTTTCGAGTACAACCGGGTAGGAGAAGTGTTGGAACAACGCTACAATGTCCGAAAATGCCTCGTGGAATGCGTGCACATCCGGGTTGCTGGGCTCGTTGAAGCGCGGGTGCACGCCGTCGAGCAGCGCGTGGGTAACCTCGTGTGCGATAATGTCGTGCGAAAGACAGGTAAAGACCAGCGTCCCCGGCATGGTGTGCCGGTCGCGGGCGGTGGCCGGGAAGTAGCCGAACAGGACGGCCTTTTTCTCCGGGCTGTAATAGGCATTCCGGTCGCGCAGCGCGTGGGGATAGATACGCAGGCGGCGCACAAACTGGTTCCGGTATTCACCGTCGATCCATAGCCGCCTGTCGCCCCAGAATGCCACCCTGCCCAGCGCCCGTTCGAAATGGCTGATCGTGGTCATGGCGACCGCGTACACCATTTGCTGATGAAATTGCGGGTTCGATTCGGAGGGTTGCAGGCCGTCGCGTGCGAGCAAATTAGGATCGTTGAGGTTTACCGGCCAATAACCCGTGCCGCTGGCCGGGTCGTAGTCGACGACCTCGATGTATTCGCCGACGGGACCTGGAAGCAGGCCCTTTTCCCAGGGGATCGAAAGGGCGATCTGATTGATGCTGGACGTTTCCAGCACGGTAGCGAGGCTCGGATCAAAGGTAAAGATCCGCAGACGCCGGCTGGCAGGGGACTCGATTTGGTAGGGCATCGTTGATTTAGGGATAACTGGGATGGGAGAAGAAGAGAAGTTGAAATTAGACCTATCCCAGCATTTTTTTTAGAGGGATTTTACGCTATTTCACCTAATTTGCCGACCATTTACCACTATCTCTTTATTAAAAACTATGAAACGTAACTTCTATGCGCTCGCGGCCATCCTTTTGCTGACGCTAGCCTCGTACACCACTATGGCACAGGGTCTCTCCGTTGAAAGCCTGCTCGACAAAGCGATGTCGTTATCCCAAAAAGGCGACAAAAGCGGCACAGCCGACGCGCTGACCCAGGGTGCTTCGGCCCTGGAAAAAGAAGCAAAAACTTCCGATGGAAGCCTCAAAGACAAGCTACTAGGCAAGGCAGGCGACCTCAAAAACCTGATCCCGCTGGCATCGTCGGGAAAACTGTCGGGCGGAACGCTGGGCAAGGTGGTTAGCGCTGTAAAAATGCTGATCGGCGCCAACCGTATCAGCGGATTGCTCGGAAAAGGCGATTCGGGCCTGTTGGGCAATGCGAAGGGACTTACGAGCAATCTGGGCCTTATCAAGGCCGGAAGTTCTATTCTGGGCGGTTCCAGTGAGACAAAACTGAACGGATTGCTGGGTGAAGCCACTAAAACCGTTTCGGGGCTCGACAAAAAAGGCCCTGCGGCCAAACTCGCTGCGGCGGCATCGTCCAAACAGCTGGGCAGCATCGTAAGCCTGGTCGGTTCGGCACTGTAACAATCTGACATTCCAGAACGTTTAGAGCCATCCGTCAGCCATTGACGGGTGGCTTAGTTTTTTGCCACGCTCGCATTCCTGTACGCTTTGGGGGATATTTTATTGATCTTCTTGAAACACCGGTTGAAATAGGAAATATTGGCATACCCGCATTCCAGGGCAATCTGTGTCACCGGCAGGTCCGACTGCTGTAACAACTTACACGCGAACCCGATCCGTACTTCGTTCAGAAAATCGGAGAATGTGCGGTTGGTGAGTGTTTTGAAAAACCGGCAAAACGAATGGATCTGCAAGCCGGCTACCGATGCCGCCTGTTGCAGGGTAATGTCGTCCTTGAAATTCTGCTGAATGAAATGCATCAGCTTGGGCACCCGGCCGGAGGTCTGGTTGGCGTAGCTCGAAATCGGATCGGGAACGTTGAGCCACACGAGCTCTTCCGGGTCGAGCAGCTGGTCGAGGATCTGCAGAAACGATGCGAGCGTTCCCACCTGACGGCCTTCCTGGGCCTGCATTTGTATCAGCATTCCGGTGATCAATGCTTTTTTCTCTCCGCAAATGCGTATCCCCCGCTCGGATTCTTTAAAAAAATGTCTTAGTTCAAAGGTGTCAGTGAGGGCATCCAGGTGCTCGCAAATGGTTTCCGGGTTAATGTACAACGCGAGCGAAACGGCTTCGTTGGCAGGCTCGCCAGGTTTGGTTTCACTATACCAGACATGGGGAACGTTGGGGCCGACGAATGTCAGATCACCCTCTTCGAACCGCTCGATCGAATGACCGATAATGCGCGTGCCCGAGCCGGACAGTACATACACCAACTGGCATTCTTTATGAAAGTGAAAATCGGTCGAGAAGTACGGCCTCACGATTTTTTTAACTACAAAAGGCTTCCGGGAGGGAGCAAATTCCGGTAAAAGGGTGTAGGTCGCTTTCATAGCTTTAAAAGTGGGCAGGGATACGCAAACATAGTACCACAAGTTATCAATCCGCCATTAACTTACAGGACTTATCAACCATAATTTTGTACAATTCAACAACAAACCAACCAGGTTAAAAATTGATATCCAAATTTAACAGGGACAAATATCTCATTAAAGCCCAATAACCACCACTGGTATCATATTGACATTTCCAGGAAACATGCATATTACATCCATTGAAATTAAAGACAAACGGTTCGACCTCGGCGAGGGGGTTGGCTCGGATGCTACACACACCACGCCACAATATGCCTATGCAGTTTGCTGCCTGCACACCGGCACGCCCGTCACAGGCGTCGGGCTCGCATTTACTTTGGGCGCAGGCAACGACCTTGTCTGCAAAGCCATTGAATACCTTTCCATTGCATTAAGAGGCCGGGAAATCGAAGACCTCATGGCCGATTTTGGAAATGAGTACCGCCGCATGGCCGATTCCCCCTCGCTCCGGTGGCTGGGGCCGCACAAGGGCGTGATCCACCTGGGACTGGCGGCTGTTGTGAATGCCTGTTACGACCTTTGGGCTAAATCGCGCGGTGTGCCGCTCTGGCAGCTTCTGCTCGATCTCACGCCCACCCAGCTCGTGAACACCATCGACCTGAGCTACCTGGAAGAAATCCTGGACCGCGACCAGGCCGTTTCGCTCCTGGAAAGCCATTTACCCACCAGAAACGAACGTAATGCCGTCCTTTCAACAGGTTATAAAGGCTACGATACTTCCGTGGGCTGGTTCAACTACCCTGACGAAAAGATCGTCGATAACACCCGCCGGGCTATGGACGACGGTTTCAATGCACTGAAACTCAAAGTGGGCTCCGACGATCCGGAGCGCGACATCCGCCGCGCCGGCCTGATCCGCGCTACTGCTGGCGACGCGGCGACGATCATGGTGGATGCCAACCAGAAATGGAACCTGCCGCAAGCCTTGTATATCTGCCAAAAACTGGGCGATATCAACCCGTTCTGGATCGAGGAACCGACGCATCCGGACGACGTGGCCGGCCATCAGGCCATTGCCCGCGCTATTGCGCCGTTCAAAGTCGCTACCGGCGAGCATATTCCAAACAAGGTCATATTTAAAAATTTCCTGCAAGCCAGGGCCATGGATTTTTGCCAGGTGGACGCCGTGCGCGTCGGTGGCGTATCCGAGTTCCTGACTATTAGCCTCTTGTCCCGGAAATTAGGCGTACCCGTCGTCCCGCACGTAGGCGATATGGGGCAGATCCATCAGCATCTGGTGCTGTTCAACCACATCGGTATGGGGCACGAGCATTTGTTTTTGGAACACATTCCCCATTTGCGGCCGTATTTTGTGCATCCGGCGGATATCAGGGATGGCTATTACCAGGTGCCGCAGGTACCCGGCAGCAGCAGCGACCTGAAAGACTGACGCAAACAGCAATAAAAAGAGCACTATGGATTTGACCAATAAAACCATTTTCATCACCGGCGGCGCCTCGGGCATCGGGCGCGCCTTGGCCGTGGCGCTCTCCGCGCGCGGGGTCACGGTCCGTGTCGCCGACATCGACCTGGCGGGGGCGAGCCGCGTTGCAGCGGCGTGCGCCAA
>CBIHPQ010000550.1:0-4126 GCA_966211825.1 uncultured Dyadobacter sp.
CCCACCTGGCCGTGGACAGGATCGTCGTGGACCTGACCGGCCCGGCCGCCACCGAAACGTCACCGCCGAGGGTATAGTCGCCTTTTTCGATGTTCATGAGCGTTTTATCGCTTTTAAATAACAATACCAGGTCCACTGCCTGCACGCCTATCTGCGCGCCTACGCTACCGCCCGTAATGGACACAAAGAGCGGGTCACTCCACTTGCCATCTTCGCGTTTGACCATCGCCAGGCCGCGGCCATGCTTGCCGCCGACGATCAGGCCGCCGTTGATCATCCTTGGGATGATAATGATGCCTTTGGAAGCTTCCAGTAGCTGTGCGGGAATCTGTATTCCGTTAAAATCGCTCAGTACCGCGGTCGCGGCGTTGATCTTTTCTTCTTCTTTGTTCTGCGCGATGGAAGAGGCCGAAATGGCCAGTCCGATCATCAGGAGGGCCTGCATTTTCATGGATTTCAAATTGTTGAGGAACATAAATTATTATAATTAATGGGTATAAAAAAGTACTCAAGGATCGTGCCTGTCAGATCAAAAAACCGCATTCCGGCAACGGGAACCCGGATTCGCACATCTGCCTGACATTATCCGCAACTTTTAACGCAGTACTTCGACATTTCTGATTCGTTGGTATGGTTTTGATGACAGTTTTACATGAAACAATGTCAACCCCAATCATACCCATTATGGATGCCAAAGCAATCAGTCTTAGCGAAACCGATGTCAAGCCCGTTGTGGATCTGCTGAATGACTACCTCGCCAACTATCACATTCATTACCAAAAACTGAGAGGCTGCCACTGGAATATCAAGGGGCAGAATTTTTTTACCCTGCACGTCAAATTTGAGGAATTGTACACCAATGCCCAGGAAACGATCGATGAGATCGCCGAGCGCGTACTTACATTGGGCAAGCCGCCACACAGCCGTTTTGCCGATTACATCAACGAGTCGGAGATCAAGGAGATCAACACGATCGGTATGAAGGACCTGGATATGGTGGACGCCGTTCTTGACGATTTCAGCAAGCTGATCAGCCTCGAACGAGAGCTGCTCACAGCCACCGAAGAAGCCGGCGACGACGGTACCAACGATATGGTGAACCGTTTCATGCAGTTCAAGGAAAAAAACACCTGGATGCTGCGCTCGTTCGCCGGGAAGAAATAACGAATGCCTATGCACACCCATAGCCGCGTCCTGTTCTGGAACGCGGCTTTTTGGTAACTTCTGTGCATAAGGAGGCTCCTCCGGAGCCCTGCCCGGTTCAGCCCAACTTTTTACAAACAGGCAGCCGCCCGGCGGCCAGGGATACATTTTTTTGCCATCTTCCCGCTCCTATTTATGCCGGAATGGTTTAATTGCATGGATTCCCCTTAACTCCGTCGCATGCGTCCCATTCCCGAATTCAAAATCAGCCCGGTTCCCCTGGTCTCCCCGATCCGTTTTGCGCGCGATCCGTTAGGTTTTCTGCGGCGGGGATTTGACGAATGTGGCGATACGTTCAAAATCCGGCTGTTCCGCGAGTTTATCGTCACGCGTGACCCTGCCTTTTTCAGACATGTGCTCCAACAGCATCACAAGAATTTCAAGAAAGGCAATTCGGTTAAATTGCTGCGGCCGGTGCTCGGCAACGGGCTGGTGATCAGCGACGGGGACTTTTGGTTAAGACAAAGAAGGCTTGTGCAGCCTGCATTCCATCGCGAACGTTTGCAGGACCTGTTTTTGACAATGGGCGAACTCACTGCCGCATTTCTGGAAGAGCTGGAACAGTTCCGTGGCAAGCCGGCTATTGATATTGATGCCAAAATGATGGGCATTACTTCCGACATCGCGCTGAAAACGCTGTTCGGGAATATGAATACTGAGGATAAAGAGCAGATTTACAGACAAGTAAGTCGTACGCAAACCTACCTCGTCACCCGGGTGCGCAAGCCTTATCGCCTGCCGCTGATGGCAATCAACGGAGAAGACAGGCGCTTCAAGTCTGATCTCTCGTATTTCAACCGTCTGGTGTACGATTTTATAAAAAACCGCCGGCTTTCCGGCGAAACACCCAACGACCTGCTCCAACTCCTGCTCGACAGCAAGGACGAAGAAACCGGCGAGCAAATGAACGACGAGCATATCCGCGACGAGGCCATTACCATGTTCGCGGCCGGGCATGAAACCTCGGCGACGGGCCTTAGCTGGCTGCTCTGGGAGCTTTCCGCGCAGCCGGAGATCGTGGCCCGGATCAGAAAGGAGAGTGAGATTTTTGACACGGCACCCGGTTTTGAGCAATTGATACAAATGCCCTACACCCGGCAGGTGGTGGAGGAAGGCCTTCGTCTGTACCCGCCCGCGTGGACGATGACGCGTGAGAGCACGGTCGATCAGGAGATTGAAGGTTTTGGTATTCCAAACGGCACTTCGGTATTTATGTCGATCTTCGAGCTGCACCGGAACCCCAGCATCTGGGATAACCCGGCCGCATTCAATCCCGAAAACTTTCAGGCGGAAACGGTCAAGAACCGCGCGAAATTCAACTACCTGCCATTTGGCGCCGGGCCACGGATCTGCATCGGCCAGCAGTTTGCATTGATGGAAATGCAGCTCGTACTGGCCGCATTGGTGAAGCGCTTCGACTTCGTCCGCGAGCCAGGTTATAATGTGGGAATGCACCCGCAAATTGTTTTAAAATCGACCAACGGTATTAAATTGTACGTCCGATAAGCCGATACTGAACGAATTTTATGCACGAAACCATTATTCTGTACCTATCGCTGGTGGTGATCATCATGTTCCTGGTCATGCTGGCGCAAAGGATTAAAGTCGCCTACCCGATCGTACTCGTATTGGGCGGGCTCGCATTGAGCCTTGTTCCCGGCCTGCCGTCGGTAGAGATCGACCCGCAGCTGATATTCCTGATATTTCTGCCTCCATTACTTTACGAAGCGGCCTGGCAAACTTCCTGGAAGGATTTCTGGAAATGGCGGCGGGTGATCGGCTCATTTGCATTCATCATCGTCATATTCACTTCCTGCGTGATCGCCTACGTATCGCAGGCGATCATACCCGGGTTCACGCTCGCGCTGGGCTTCCTGCTGGGCGGTATCATTTCACCGCCCGATGCCGTCGCCACTACTTCCATTCTGCAAAACGTAAAAGTCCCCAAACGCCTCATTACCATCGCCGAAGGTGAAAGTCTGCTGAACGACGCGTCCTCGCTGATCGTCTTCCGTTTTGCATTGGTAGCGGTCGCCTCGGGCAGTTTTGTGCTCAGCAATGCGGTAGGCAGCTTTTTCGTCGTAATCATCATGGGGTTCGCCGTCGGCCTGGGCATTGCGCTGATTTTTTACGCCATTCTCCGCTGGCTGCCGACCACGCCAAGTATCGACACCATTCTGACGTTCGTAGCACCCTATGCGATGTACATTACCGCGGAAGAATTCCATTTTTCGGGCGTGATCGCCGTCGTTACCGGCGGGCTGTTCCTCTCACGTAACCAGCACAGCATTCTCAGCCATTTGAGCCGCATTCAAGGTATTAATGTATGGTCAACTGTGGGTTTTGTACTGAATGGGATCGTGTTTATGCTCATAGGGCTCGAACTGCCCGTGATCGTACAGGGCTTTGGGGAAGCGTCGCTGGGCGAGGCCATCAAATACGGACTGATCATTTCGGTGGTCGTGATCATTACCCGCATTGCCAGCACCATTGGCTCGTCGATTTTTACCGTATTTATCAGTCGCTTCATCAATACCGCCGACAGCAGCCCGGGTTACCGGATGCCGCTGATCTTCGGCTGGGCAGGCATGCGCGGGGTGGTTTCGCTGGCCTCCGCATTGTCCATACCTATTTTGCTCGATAACGGTGAGCCTTTCCCGCAGCGGAATATGATCCTTTTCATCACATTTATCGTGATCCTGGTGACACTTGTTTTCCAGGGACTTACACTTCCCGCATTGGTTCGATTGTTAAAAGTGGAGGAAAAGGATTACGAGGTGTCCGCACAGGAGCAGGATGTCATAATCCGCAGAAAACTCGCCAAAGCTTCGCTGGATCTCATCAATACAAAGTATGCGCGGGAAATCGATGAGAACGAATTGCTGCGAAGCCTGAAATTCAAGCTGGAAAGCGACATCGGCTT
>CBIHPQ010000551.1:0-4115 GCA_966211825.1 uncultured Dyadobacter sp.
TTCGGGAAGGAAAAATACTTCCACTGAACTGAATGGGGCAGTTTTTGTCAAAATCAGGATCAAAAACCTCGACGATGTGGACTTCAACGGGCCCATGAATGTCGGTTACGAGCTCAACGGTGTGCCGGTACCTATTGAAACAATCACTCCCTATATTGAAAAAGGAAAGACTTACGACCATACCTATGCCGTAGGCGCCAGTTTGGGCAATGTTGGTGATTATACATTCAAGGTTTTTATACACAGTAATGCGGATATCGTTAGTGCCAACGACACCCTGGTGAAGGTTTTCAGGCAATTGAATAATGATCCCCTGGCTCTGCCATTTAATGATAATATGGAAAACCTGCCGGCACAGAATGTGACAACCGCGCAAATGGGCCTTGCAGGGGATGGCCGGTATGATTTCAGCGCCAACACCGATGCCGGACGGATCAGGACTTTTATCAATACCGGGTTTGCGGCTTCGGGGCAAAAAGCACTTACGCTCGATGCGAACCGCGCTTATGCTCCGGGTAATACGAGTTACCTGACAGGAACTTTCAACCTCGCAGGATATAATATCAATACCGACGACTTACGACTGATATTCTCCTACAAAAACCACGGACAAAAAACGAACAGTAATAACAAGGTGTGGATAAGAGGCAACGACACCGATGCCTGGATCGAGATTTACGATCTTTTTGCAAATCAAAATCTTACGTCGGAAGGCTACAAGACAACCGATCCGCTGGAAGTAAGCGCATTCCTGTCGGCTAATGCGAAAAATTTCTCGTCGAGCTTCCAGGTGCGCTGGGGGCAATGGGGTAAGATGATCACGTCCGATTATAGCAATGGCGCGGGATATTCTTTTGACGACATCCGCATTATTTCCGTTACCGACGATATTCAGATGCTGGCGCTCCTCGCTCCGCCTACCGAAAGCTGCGGATTGGGCAATGCGGAAACAATCGCGGTCCGTATCCGGAACAGCTCGGCACGGGATGTTACCAACCTGCCCGTAGCATTGTCGTTGCCTGACGGCACTATCATCCGCGACACTATTCCGTCGATCACCAAGCGGACGACTATCGATTTTACATTCGGGCCCAAAGCCGACCTTTCGGCGATCGGTGCATTGAACCTCAAAGCATGGTCGGCACTGGAAACGGATAGCTTCCGCGACAACGATACGCTGGCTGTCAAAGTCTTCAACGCGCCGGTGCTGAGCACATTCCCATACCTGGAAAATTTCGAAAATGGCGACGGCTTCTGGAGTACCAAAGGAACGAACAGCTCGTGGAAGCACGGAACGCCGATTTCCGGCGGATTGAACAAAGCCGCAAGCGGAACCAAAGTCTGGAAAACCAACCTGGCGGGCGGCCACAACGACAAGGAAGAGTCGTATTTGTATTCACCTTGCTTCAATGTGAGCAGCCTGAGCGCGCCAACGCTGAGTTTCAGCGCGGCGATCGACCTCGAAGTCTGCGAGCCTACGCCCTGTGACTATGTGTATATTGAGTACTCCGGAAATGGCGGCCCCTGGACGCGACTGGGCTCGGTAGGGCAGGGTACCAACTGGTATAACAAAACCTATTCGGGGGGCGGGGCCTGGGCCATGCAGGATTACCTGAGGTGGCACGTGGCCAGTATTCCACTGCCGGCAGGGTTCGTCAATCTCAAACTGCGTTTCGTGCTGATCTCCGACGGGTTTACACACCGCGAGGGAATTGCCCTGGACGACATCCACATTTTCGACAGAATAACGCCGATCTACGACAATACGGGCGGGGTAGCCAGCCAGCCGGTTTCAGGCTCGGGTTGGGTGAATTTTGTGAGCAACGGAAAACTCATGGCGGCTATCAATGCCAACGGCCAGGACATGGGCAATACCGAGGTGCAGACGTATGTGAACACGGCAGGGGTCAGAAACGGGAACGGCCAGTATTACCTCGATAGAAATTTCACGATTAAACCCACCAATGACGAGCTCGCAAATTTAGCGACGGTCCGGTTTTACTTCCTCGAAACCGAGAGTGAAGCGCTGATTAATGCGGCTGGCTGCGGCACCTGCGGAAAGCCGGTGAATCCATTTGAACTGGGTATTTCCAAATACAGGAATGCTGTAAATACCTCGAAAGAGGACGGCTCACTTGTCAATAGTACCGAAGGCGGATGGTCATTCCACCCGGCCGGCGAGGTTACGGTTGTCCCGTATGACAAAGGGTACTACGTTGAAATGAAAATGAAAACTTTCTCGGAGTTCTGGCTTTCCAAGGCGTTCGTCGGAAACCCGAATGCATTGCCTGTGGAACTGGTGAGTTTTAATGCGCGCAAAAAGCAAGGCAACGAAAATTCAAAAGATGTGCTGCTGGACTGGGAAACTGCTTCTGAGGAAAATTTTGACCATTTCGATATTGAAGTAGCGACCGGCGATGAAGCTTACCGCCTCGGGCGGTTCGTGAGGCTGGCCCAGGTTTACGGGGAAGGCGATTTGAAAGACGGCAGAAAATACGAGTATGTCGACCAGACGCCCGGTAAATGGGGCAATTTATATTACAGGTTAAAAATGGTAGACATAGACAGCACTTACCGCTACTCCCGCGTGCGGCCCGTCGCCTTCGATACGCAATCGGAATGGTTGGTGTACCCCAATCCCTCCAAAGGTGTTTTCTACCTGCAAGAGGAGAATCCCGCAAGCCAGCCGGTATCAGTGAATGTATATGATCTGCACGGCAGAATTTTGAAGCAGCTCGACGGCAACGCATTGAACCCGCAAGAGAAACGCAAGATCGATCTCTCGGGTCTCGAATTTGAGGAAGGGATATATGTGCTGGAAGTGGTGAATGGAGAAACGAAACAGGCATTCCAGGTGTTGAAAAACTGATGTAACCATCCTGTCGCTTAAAAAATCCTTCGCATGCAGCATATCGGCGGGGAAAAGCGAATAGCTTTACAACAGACCGTATTTTTTTAACGAATGTCATGAACAAAGTTTTACTGATCCTTTGCCTCTTTGCACTCTCGAATTCTTTTGCTCAAACCGGCAGACCGGCCAACTCGCTGATCCTGGATACCGACATCGGTCCCGATTACGACGACGTGGGCGCCATGGCCGTCATGCATGCATTGGCGGATAGAGGAGAGGTAAAGCCTTTGGCAGTGATTTCTTCTAATAAAAATGAGTTGGTAGTACCCACCATTGAAATATTGAATACCTATTTCGGCCGTCCTGAATTACCTACCGGCGCCCCGAAAGGAAAGGGGGCGAGTTTCGGGGCTACCCAGAAATGGCCGGAAATGCTGGTCGAAAAGTATCCGCATAAGATCGCCAAAACCTCGGATGCGCCGGACGCGGTCGAAACGTATCGCAAAATTCTCGCCAAACAACCCGACCAGAGCGTTACCATCGTCACAGTAGGTTTCCTGACAAACCTGGCAGACCTGCTCGACTCCGGGCCAGATGCCAACTCGCAGCTTTCCGGCAGCAATCTTGTCCGCAAAAAGGTAAAGCAGCTCGTATCCATGGCCGGCGGCTTCCCGAAAGGCCGGGAATATAATGTACTGGTAGATTCGGTTGCGTCCGCGAAAGTTTTTGCCGAATGGCCTACGGAGATCCTTTTCAGTGGTTTGGAAATTGGTAAGGAAATTAAAACAGGCAAGCGGGTAATCGCGAACGAAAGCCTGAAAAGCCCTGTCAAAGACGTTTTCGCCATGGCAATGCCGCTGACCAAAGGTGATGCGGATGGCCGGATGAGCTGGGACCAGACCGCCGTACTCGTAGCGGTTCGCGGGATTCAGCCTTATTTTGGTGTAAAACGGGGGAAGATCATCGTAGAAGGAGGCAATAACAGCTGGCAGGACGACCCTATGGGCCCGCACGCCTACCTCACGCCCAATATGCCCTTCGAACAGCTTACCGCGCTGATCGAAGGGTTGATGATGTGGCAGGGCAAATAGCCCTTATACTACCATCGCATTATCGCTTCTGGCAGCTGGAATATCCCCCGCTACCATTCTTATTTGATCGAGATCCGCATTGAGTTTTTGTATAAAAAGCGCCACGTCGAAGCTGTGGACGACGATATTCGCGCCTTCTTTCATCCATTGGATCTGTCGTTCCGGTTCGAGTG
>CBIHPQ010000552.1:0-4083 GCA_966211825.1 uncultured Dyadobacter sp.
ACAGAAAATGAGCTGTATATTCGTCACCCACGAAGCAGCCGACGCCCTTGCCTGGTCGGACAGGATTGCGGTGCTGCGTGACGGGAAGATCGTCCAGATCGGGACGCCGCAGGAAGTGTATAACAATCCCGTAAACAGCTATGTGGCCGAGCTCACGGGTGATATCAACTGGATCGCCGGCGAGAATCATATTAAGCAGTTTTACATTCGTCCCGAAAAGATCAAGCCGACCCGGAACCCGGAGAAAAGCCGGTGGAATGGCAAGGTAGAAGCCATGCGTTTTCACGGCAACCATTGGGAAATCCGTTGTACAAAAGGAAAAGAGCAGCTATCGTTTTACAGAAACAAACCCGATCTCGAAATCGGGCAGGAGGTACAGCTGACTTACGCTTCAAAAGACCTCAAAAGCATTTGAGCTTCCTATAATTTAAACCAGAACGAAATCTTCACGGCGAATGGCGTCACATTCGGGTTATCGAGGTAGGTAAGCCGGTGGATAAAATCGACGCGGCCGGTCCGGAAAATGTTATCGATCCCATAACCGAGCTCGATGTAAGGTTTCGAATTTAACTGGTTGAATGCCAGTATCTGCTTCCCGGACTCGTCGGTAGTCGTGGTAAGCGTCTCATTCGCATGACTGATGCTTCCGTAGAACAGCCGGCCCGTCGCCACCATTCTCAATTTCAGCTTTCGTATAGCCGGGATACGGTTTAGTAAAAATCCCTCAAAATTATGCTCCATACGCAGCGCGAAGTACCGGTCGCTGATAAACTCAAAATACCGCATCAGATTGTAGGCATTCTCGACATAAAAGAAGGATTCGTTGCCCAGCGGGGTGTAAAGCAGCGGATAGGGCAGTGTCGAGGGGATATAGCCGAACGTTACATTATAATAGGTACGCCCGATCACGCCCGCGCGGAAGCTCTGCCGGATATTGAAGGAGAATTTGTTGTAATTGAAATCCCCGCCGAGCAAATGCCTGAACCCGTGGGTGTAACGCAACGTAAATGCAGGTGAGTTGCCATTTCCCATGCTGATACGTTCATTGTCATTCAAAAGGAATGTCTCTTTCTGAGCCAGCCTGGCTTCAAAATTGACCTCGGTAATGTCAAATGCGCTTCTGACTGGCGACTCGTCACCGGCGGCCGGATCGGTGCGGTAGGTGAATGCAAACAGGGGATCGAAGGTGCGGTGACGGAGCTGCACGCTGCCGGTAAGCCCTTTTACGACCTCCCTTTTGAAATAGGCCGAAATATCCTGCTGCCAGTAAGGCCGCCGGAATGCCCCAAACCGCGATAATGCTCCGAAAATTGTGCTCGGGCCGATCGTTTCAGCCGAAACGCCCAGCCTTTCAAGGTCTTTGGAATAGGACACCCCCGCCATCGTCCACGGCTTTCGGCTGATAATGTAGTCGAGCCCGCCGCCGTATTTGAAGTCGTGGTCGCGCGTGCCGTATGCGCCGTAGCCGCTGAAAATCCACTTCTTACTGAACCCCGGATCCGTCCGGAAGCCGAGCCGGAAACGGTGGCCTTCTACCTTATTATTGGCATACAAAAAAAGGTAGGGGCCCACGTCAATGTTCCATTTGTCGATCCTTTTATAACCATTTACAAAAATATTGAGCAGCTCGGTGTAGGTTTTGACAACCGGTAATGCTTTCAGCGAATCGATCACTTCGAACGTCAGTTTTTCGGTAGGACTAAGGCCTTCCGGACGGCTTTTCAGCCAGAATGTCGAATCATGGTCGCGGTAACCTTCCGCGAGCTCGATGGCCGTATCGTAAAAGCGGCTGTCGAGCGGTGCATTGATCTTGTATTTGGATTGGGCGGAGTAAAATTTTAAGAGCATCCCGGCGGCTTGCATGGTCGGCTCCGCAACGTCGATCAGCACACGCGTTTTGCGCGGCAGCCAGTTCTTTTCATCGTCCGATGGCTCGTACGACTGCTGGATTTTAATACGGTCGATGTAGTTGAGGTTAGCCTGCTTATCCACGCTCACGTCGATCTGCGTCAATGCGAATGTGTTGCCGTCGACCCACAATGCGCCGGTAAATGCCAGGTCCTGCTTTTGCCTCGGCTCGAACTCGATATGGTAATCATAGCCTGGGCCATTGGAGACGCTGTCGGCCAGGAAGTATTCATAGTAGAGCTTCCAATTGTCCGAAATGGGCGAAACAAAGTCCTTTTGCAGGATATTCAACCAGTTATTGTAAAAATTATACTGCTGGAACGTGGAGCCGATAAGCTGTGAAACGACGCCTCCGTCGGTAAGCCCCACGCCCGAAACTTTGGTTTTGTTGATGACCTCCTTCTTTTTCTGCGGGTCGCGACGGTAAAAGATATCCGAAACGGATTCGGAAATGAAGATTGGGATGACTGTTTCCCCGTTTTCGCCTTTCACTTCATCGAACTTGTCGAGGATGTGCGTCATCTTCTTCACCGACTTCCGGCCTCTGAACCCCTTCGAAAGGTTATCGATATCGATCTGGATCTTGTTGTAAGCCTCGTACTGGTAGGCCGCCAGCTCATCCGGATTGTTGGCTTTCTTGTGCGCCACAATTTTGCGCATGACCGCATATGCCGGATTTTCGCCCGCCGTAATTTTTACCTCACGGAGCTGGGTAGTACCGGGTGAAAGCTGGATATCGATCACCTGCTCGGCCGCATTTGGAACAATGGCCTTGCTCCGGCTCGCATAGCCGACATAGGTTACCGTGATGGAATCGGCAGGAGGCGTGAATTTGAACTGGTAAATGCCGTCGAAATTAGTAACCGTACCGCCGGGTTGTGTGCGGATTCCGATGTTGGCGAAGGGAATGGGGTCACCCGTGGAGGCATCGGTAACGCGGCCTTTGATGACATAGGTGACCGCTTGCGAAAAGCCTTTCGTGCAGAAAAGGCTTACGAGAAGGATCAGAATGCCTATGTACCGGTGCGGCCTCATTCTTCATGTTTATTTTTCCCTATTTGAATATTGGAAGTCACATCCGCTGCCGGGCGCAGGATATGGACATCGAGTACCGCTTTCGGGCGCGCAAGGTACTCGCGTATGAGCGTGCGGAAGGAATAGCCGTCGGGGACGTCCTGAGCGGCAAAGGAAATAGCATTAATGCCTTCATTATGGGCAATATACAATGCCCTCGCATTGTGGAAATTCTGTGAAATGATGGTGAAATTGTCCTGGTTGAAAACCTTTTTGCAGCGTACGATCGAATCGAAGGTACGGAAGCCGGCGTAGTCGAGGGTCATGACATTCTCGGGAATGCCCAGGTTCAGCAGTGCGCGCTGCATGTCCAGCGGTTCATTGTAGTATTGTGAATCGTTGTTCCCGCTGAGGATAATGTATTTGATCTTTCCTTCTTTGAAAAGCCGGGCGGTAGCTTCCATGCGGTATTTGAAAAAGAGGTTTTCAGTCCCTTTTTCCGACTTTTTACTCGTACCCAGCACCAGCGCCACGTCGTTGGGCGGCAGGTTGCCGATCGAGAAATAGGAATACTGACGCGTACAATACACCACCCAGAAATTACAAAGCAGGATGAAAACCATGCAGGCAAATAATAAGGCTAATATGATTTTGATCAATTTTTTCACCTGCGTTGCCTTTTGAATTTTCAGCTACTGGAAATTCTGCCTGGTCGCGCACATCAGAACGATCATCCTGATGTACGCAAACGGCGGGTATTTTGTTGCCTATTCGAACAGCCCTAGCTGACTTTTAGGATCCGACCCTTTTTTGCCCTCTTTTTTTGATTTTGATTCGCTTTTTGGCTCCTGTCCGCTATCGTCGTCGCCTTCCGCAGCGCTGTCATCGGCTCCTGTATCATCCGCATCTTCTTCCGGATCAACACCATTTTCCGTCAAAGCATTCGCCGGGTCATCGGGAGTTTCGTCGTCACTGTCGTCGGGCTCGTCGGTTACTGGTTCGGCGGATTCTGCCACGGCGAGCGGTTCGAGCCAGCGGATGTCCTTGAATTTGTCGTTCGGGATACGGTTACCCTGCGCGCGCCATCCGCGGATGTCGACCATTTCTTCCACCAGGTATTCTTCGGTGGTTTGCTCTTTCTGTGCCGGTTTTGGATACACG
>CBIHPQ010000553.1:0-4061 GCA_966211825.1 uncultured Dyadobacter sp.
GGAATATGGCAATTAAATCTTTGAAATTTTTTCAAACGTTTGCATTCAATATTAACATATTTACATTTTGTGTTTAATTTATACAACACTATCATTGTGCAAATGTAATGTATTTACCACAATGAGTGACCTGCTGATCAAGCCCCGAACCCACGACAAGACCTATCATTCCCTTACCGCCGAACAGGCCGGCTGGACATACCTGAACTTCGAAGCTAAAATACTGGAAGCAGGCGAACAAATCGCGGGCGACACGGGTGATTATGAATATTGCTTTGCATTACTGGGCGGGAATTTCAAGGTAGAAGCCGCCGGGCAAGTTTGGGAAACTGGTAATGGCCGCAAGGATGTGTTCAGCGGGATAGGCCATGCGATGTACCTTTCCCGGAACACACCGTTTGTACTGACGGCGCAGTCGCCCGGAACGGATATTGCGATCTGCAAAGTCCTTTCCGACGAGGACCATCCCCCACGCATGAAGCGCCCCGAGGAAGCCGCGATCGAATACCGCGGCGGTGACAATGCCAACCGCCAGATCAACAGCCTGCTCGAACCGGGTTTTGGCTGCCACAAGATCGTTTGCGTGGAAGTATACACGCCTTCCGGCAATTGGAGCTCCTTCCCCGCGCACAAGCACGACGAGCGCAAGGTGGATGCCGAGGGCAACCTGATCGAAGCCAACCTCGAAGAAATATATTTTTATAAAATCGACAAACCGCAGGGCTACGCGATCCAGCAGGTTTATACCGAAGATCGTTCGCTGGATGAGATTATCCGTGTGAAAAACAATGAGGCTGTTTTAGTCCCCAAAGGCTACCATCCGGTAGTGGCCGGGCATGGCTACAATGTATATTATCTCAATTTCCTCGCCGGAAGCGACCAGTCGCTCGCCAACACGTCCGACCCGGATCATGACTGGATTTACGGAAGCTGGAAAGGCTCAGATCCGCGGTTGCCCATCGTCACCGCTGAAATGAACGGATAGGCGTTTCAAATAACCACCAACATGCGCAAATACGATCTTCTTACCCTTGGCCGCTCGTCCATTGACCTCTACTCGGCCAACGTGGGCAGCCCTTTTGAAAAAATTGAGGCATTCAATGCTTTTGTGGGCGGCTGTCCGCTCAATATCGCCACGGGAAGCCGTCGGCTGGGGCTCGACACCGCCATTCTTACCGGCATTGGCAACGACCAGGTCGGGAATTTCATCAAACATTTCCTGGATAATGAGGGCATCGAAACGCAATGGGTACCGACGATAGAAGGCACCCGCAGCTCGGCGGTCGTGCTGGGCATCGAGCCCCCCGACCGTTTTCCCCTGGTGTACTACCGCGAAAACTGCGCGGATATTAACCTGAATATCGATCACGTTTCCGCAATACCGTTCGGGGAATTCAAAGCGGCGGCATTTTCGGGTACCGCATTCAGTAAAGACCCCAGCCGCACGGCGATGTTCTTCGCCCTCGAACTGGCCAAAAAGAACGGCGTTACCCGTCTGCTCGACATTGATTTCCGCGCCGACCAATGGTTCGACCCGCGTGCATTCGGGGTCACCATCCGCGCTGCGTTGGGCAGCTTCAATATCGTGGTAGGGACCGAAGAGGAGATCCTTGCAACGTTTTTGACCGATAAGGAGCAGCTTTTAATTAAACATCAGCAAATATCCGCTCCTGAAATTCGCGGAAATATTGAAAATGCGATCCAGGAAATCCTGGCTTCGGGCGTGGAAACGCTGGTTGTAAAGCGCGGTAAAGACGGCGCGTCGATCTTTCAGCCTGGTAAGGAGGAGGTAAAAGTGCCTGGCTTCCCGGTGGAAGTACTGAATGTACTGGGGGCCGGCGATGCATTCTGCGCGGGCTTTTCGTTCGGGTTGCTGCGTGGCTGGGATTTGTACAAAAGTGTGAGAATGGGCAATGCGTGCGGGGCGATTATCGTCACCCGCGAGGGTTGCGCGAATTTCATGCCCTCCTACGACGAGGTAATGGAGTTCGTAAAAGGATATGGAGGATTATAAGTTTAAAATACAAATGGAAAAATTACAGAATTACATCAACGGCCGCTGGGTCGACAGTCACTCCGATCATCTTGTGGATGTGCTGAACCCCGCCAACCAGGAAGTGCTGGCGAAAGTGCCCTACGGCAATGCACAGGACGTTGCCGATGCCGCCGCCGCAGCCCACGAAGGTTTTCAGGAATGGAGAAATACGCCGGTTTCGAAGCGTGTGCAATATTTGTTTAAACTAAAAACACTGCTCGAAGACAACGCCGACGACATCGCCAGGACTATCGTGCTCGAATCGGGCAAGACGTTCATCGAGGCCAAAGCCGAAATGGTGCGCGCGATCGAGAACGTGGAGAATGCCTGCGGTATGCCGACGCTCATCCAGGGTGAATTTTCAGAAGACATTGCGAAGGGCATCGACGAGTACATGATCCGCCAGCCGCTGGGCGTGTGCGCTTGTATCGCGCCGTTCAACTTCCCGGGTATGATTACGTTCTGGTTTCTCCCGTATGCACTCGCGTGCGGCAACAGCTACATTATCAAACCTTCGGAAAAAGTACCGCTCACGATGACCAAAATCGTAGGCATTGTGGAGCAGCTCGATCTCCCGAAAGGTGTACTCAACCTCGTGCAAGGTGCGCGGGAAACGGTCGACGCGATTCTGGAACACCCTGTAATTAAGGCTATCAGCTTTGTGGGCTCTTCCAATGTGGCCCGTTATGTTTACGCCAAAGGTTCGGCCAATGGTAAACGCGTGCAGGCACAAGGCGGCGCCAAAAACCCGGTGATCGTGTTGCCGGATGCAGATATTGAAATGACTTCACAGATCGTGATCGACAGCGTGTACGGTTGCGCAGGTCAGCGATGCCTGGCCGCTTCGACGATCATTACCGTTGGCGAGCACAAAGACATTACCGAGAGCCTGGTGGAATCCGCCAAAAGCCGCAAAACCGGTTTCGGCCTTGATTCGGATGTGCATATGGGACCTGTGATCACGGCGGAAAGCAAAAATCGTGTTCAAACGCTGATCGACAAAGGTTTGAACGAGGGCGGACGCCTGCTCGTGGACGGGAGAAATACGACCGTTAGCGGCTACGAAAAAGGGAACTTCATTGCCCCTACCATTATCGAAGACATTCCACTGGACGGCGAACTGGCCTCCACAGAGATTTTTGGCCCTGTATTGAGTCTTGTACACATTAATACGATCGAAGAAGCCATTCGCTTTATCAACTCCGGGAAATACGGCAACATGGCCTGCATTTTCACAAGCAGCGGCCTCAATGCGCGTCGGTTCCGGCACGAAGCAGAGGCTGGGAATATCGGTATCAACATCGGTGTAGCCGCTCCTGTGGCCCAATTTCCGTTCTCTGGCTGGAAGGACAGCTTCTATGGCGACCTCCACGGCCAGGGTAAGCACGCAGTCGAGTTTTTCACCCAGACCAAAGTGGTGATCGAGCGCTGGCTGAAAGAATGGAACAGAAAATTTTAAAAAGAAACTCGCTCGCAACCTCATAAGATGACAAAGAAACTCAAAACCGGTGTGATTGGCCTGGGCCGGATTGGCCAGATCCACCTTAGCAACCTTGTGCACCACATGCCCGATGCGGAAGTGATCATTGCATCGGACCTCTCCCCTGCTGCACATGCATTCGCACACCAGCTCGGCGTGCCAGAAGTGACCACCGACGCGTACGAGGTGATCAACCACCCCGATGTGGAAGCCGTGATCATTTGCTCGCCTACCCCTTTTCACGTGCCCTATACCGTGGCAGCCGCCGAAAAAGGGAAGCACATTTTTTGTGAAAAACCACTTGATGTGACCCTGGAAGCCATTCAGGCGGCAGAAAAAGCGGTTTCGGACAATAATGTGAAACTGATGCTCGGCTTCAACCGCCGTTTCGACGCCAACTTCAACAATGTAAGGCACCTCGTCGCAAACGACAAGATCGGCGAGCCGCATATCCTCCGCATTACCAGCCGTGACCCGGCACCGCCGCCGGTGGAATACCTGAAAGAATCGGGTGGCATTTTCCTGGATATGTCGATTCACGACTTC
>CBIHPQ010000554.1:0-4055 GCA_966211825.1 uncultured Dyadobacter sp.
GGCAAGCCGCGAGCAGGAAGAACCGGAAGCCGAGCCCGAGGACATCGAGCTGGCCAACGAAAAGATATCGAAGGAAGTGCCGGAATAGCGGCCATTTCAAATCAGGGCATTTACTTTAATGTGATTTTATGACCAGACAACGCTTTTTCCGTCCGCTGGCTGCGGCTTTCCTTTTATTGATCATGGCGGGCTTCCTCCCGGCCGAACGCACCGTCACCGTCTACCTCATCGGCGACTCGACGATGGCTAACAAGCAGGTCAGCTCGTATCCCGAGGCTGGCTGGGGAATGCCATTCGCCTATTTCTTTGATAAAACCGTAAATGTGGACAACCGGGCGATGAATGGGCGGAGTACCAAAACCTTTATTGAAGAAAATCGCTGGCAGTCGGTGTCCGACAGTCTGCGAGAGGGCGATTACGTGCTGATCCAGTTCGGCCACAATGATGAGGTCAAAACAAAAAAGAGCTACATCGATGAAGCGGGTTACCAGAAAAATCTCATCCGTTTCATCGAAGAAACCCGTGCGAAAAAGGCCAATCCGGTGCTGATCACGCCGGTGGCCCGCCGGAGCTTCGATGCCGGAGGGAAAATTCAGGATACGCATGCCGTGTACTCGCAGCTCGTCCGGGATGTAGCGGCCGCCCGGCAAGTGCCCTTAATTGACCTCGACAAACGAAGCCAGGCATTGATCGTGGAGATGGGCGTCGAAAATTCCAAAATGCTGTTTCTGCACCTTACGCCCGGGGAGCATCCTAACTATCCTGCCGGAAAAGAGGACAATACACATTTCAACGAGTTGGGCGCCCGTAAAATGGCGCAGCTGGTACTGGCTGATTTGAAGGCATTGCAACTACCACTCGCCGAACGGATCGTGAAGGTACCCTGACCCCCCGGAAAACACCTGTTTTTGTATTCACGTGTTTACACGCTTATTCCCCGGCCGGAGTTTGCGGACTTTTGACATGTCAATCGGGACGGGTGCTGAAAAATAAGTCCGGTTGACTTGCGTCTGATTCATCAAACTAGAAATCCGGACAAACGCTGATTTGGGGAACTTGAAAAGAGTTCTCCGGATCGGAGTCCGGGACAGTGGAGAAACCTGTTAACCTAACCGATAAATCGAATTAGTTCTAGTTTTTTACGAATTAGTTACATCACTTCCTTGCCCTTGGGTATATTGCTTTCCGTTGTACGTATGCGGGTTGCTTCGTACGATCGGAAAGCAAATACCTTTTTTAACCTTTAATCTCAGCGAGCATGCCGAAGTTTATCAGTGATGAAGTTTTTGCAAAATGGACTGCCCAATGGCAGGCGTTAGAACACAACAGCGAGCCCTTTGACTTTTTTAATGTTGGGAGTAAACTCCTCCTGGGTGATTTTTTCGATGGAAACGATTTTGAAACCCTTGTATCCACCCCGGGTATTACGGTGATAAAGGTCAGGTTTGGTTTTGACACGGAGGATAGCAATTTTAAACTCGTGCTTTTCGGGGTCGATAGCGCCGGACAGATCATTACGCCTTACTACGCACACGCGCCGGGCGATTTCCGGGAGGCAGGTGATGGGCCGGGTGGCAATGTACCGGATGTTCTCGCAAAGCAATGGATTAAATACTGGGAACAAAAAGGGCATGCAGGCGATATTACCAGTCCGCTTTTTCGCAGCCAGTACGGATTTTTGAATGGCTATAACTATCCTGTAAAAGAGCTTCTTGCGGCACTTTTCAGGTTTGAGTCCATGCCGAAGATCTACATTCGTTTTGTACTGCACCGCTATTTCCCGGCTGCTAACGAAGCCGTCCAGAAGGAACTGACGGGTTCTTACACGTTCGGACTGATGTTCCAGGGCATTCCCGACCGGACCGGCCAGAGCACCGGCGTACTCGGCATCGACGAGGACAGCGGCTACTACGACCTGAGCGCTCCCTGCCCAAGGACTTGCTGACAACGGATCGTTGGTGTGGTCAGGTTTAGTCAAGTTTAGTCAAGTTTAATCAAGTGTGGTCAAGTATGGTCAGGTGTTGTCAATTGTTTGTCAAGTGTAGTCAGGATTTTTGAAAATAATGACGATTAACCACGACTGACAATACCTGACTACAAATGACAATCTCTAACCAAACCTGACTACACTTGACCACCCTGACAATACCTGAATAACCCTGACAATATCTGACCACACTTGACCACTTCGGACCATTTCCGCATCGCGGGCGCGCTGTTACTTCGCCGCTGTTGCCACAACCAATTTTACCGGCCCGAGCAAGCCGCTCTGTTGCAAGGGCGAATCGGGTTTGTAGAAGGGCATTGTCGTGTAGGTGATCTTGTTCGTTACGCCGGGCTGCGCATCGCCGATCAGCCGGTTCACCCACGTATTGGTCACCTTCACCTGAATGCCGTTTGAACCCTGTTTTACTGCCTCCGTAATGTCGATACGGAATGGTTTTTTCCAGGTAATGCCTACATTTTTGCCATTTACAACCACTTCCGCGAGATTTTTTACTTCCCCAAGGTCAAGCCAGTAACGTGCATTCTTGTCGATGGCCGGTGCATTCAAGGTGTTTTCGTAGGTAGCCGTTCCTGAAAAATACTTGATACCCGGGTCGGCATTTTCGGAGAGTGAGGCCAATGCGTTCAGCTGCGCCTGCGCGGGAGCGCCCAGGCCCGGCTGGAAGCGTACAGTCCACACGCCGGTCACGCCGGATACTTCCGATTCGGCGAGTGCCGGTTCCGTATGCGAATCCGCCGTCGCTTTTCCGCTAAAGACGATGAAGTAGGCCTGCCAGGAATCGAATTTCAAAGGGATGGTCGTGCGTCCGTCGGCGATCCGGTACGATACTTTGCTGGTTTTGCCGGTTTCAGGGTTCCAGAGAAGCGGGGTTTTGCCGGCGACTCGGAAGCTGACCTGTGCTTCGTTGGCTTCGTTGCTGCGGTTGTCGAGCCAGTAAATATCTGTGTCGGCGGTCTGGCGGTGTACGTAAAGGATTTTAGCTTTCTCGCCGGAAATGCGCACGTCTTTGGGCGTAATGCTATTTAAAACATTTTCAAGCGGCTGGCTGGATACGTTAGGATTGCTCCAAATTTTATTAACCAATGAGGCGAATGCCGGGGCATCGTCGCTCAGGCTGGGGGAGCGCTCGGGTTTCACGCCCGCCACTTTCATGCCTGCCGCCACGAGCTCGCCGATCTTCTGAAGTATAGGCAAAGTCATGTTCCGGGCGGTGGAATCGAGTACCAGCATCCGGTACTGTTGCCCCGAGGGCGTCACGATAGACCCTTTTTCTACTTTCAGCATATCCCTGATCACACTCGAATTGGCAAAATCGAACGCGTAACCTGCGGGGACTGCGGGGAGTTTTTGGGTGGAAATCTGTGTGATATTGGAATTTTCACCATAATAATAAAGCACATCCACGACCGGTTTCCCCTGTTGGAGCATGAAACAGCTCCTGCCGAGGTAGCCCATCCACGCCTTCGCCTGCTCGGCCCACGTTTCCTGGCGCGTGAAATACTGCCCGAACGGGCCGAGAGAGAATCCCGGTTTCTTGTCGTCCAGAGGCTGGTGCACCGAAGTGTGCACTACAAAGCGGTTCAGGCCCGAGGCCATTTCCAGATCGGCCGTGCGCTTCAATTTTTCGGGATACCAGGTAAATGCATTGCCCACCGACGTCATCGATTCTGCGGCGACAATATTTTGTCCGTAAATATGCGCTACCGATGCCGATTCACGGATGTCGGCCTCGCTCCGTACTTCTTCATCCGCACCGCCGGCAAGGCTTCCGGGTGTCCACATCGCGGCCATCGGCACGTCGGCCTTTCGTTTCACGTCCATGCCATCGGCCAGGTAAATGCGCCCACCCTCGTGCGACTCTGTGTAGCGTTTCATGCCGCGGGCCTTCAATGCATCTCCGATTGTTTCATAATGGTTTTCCACGATGAGTTCGCCGATCGTTTTGCGGAAATCCCACAGGAACCGGTCGCTTTCCGACACGCAAATAAATATAACGCCCGTGAGGACGGGGATCCACGGTGTAATCTCATAACCCCGTCGTTTTTTG
>CBIHPQ010000555.1:0-4037 GCA_966211825.1 uncultured Dyadobacter sp.
AGAAACTCTTCTTTTCCGCCCGACAGTTTCACTTTGACCGGCATATCGAAGTTTTCAACCGTATTGATCCAACGGTATTGCAATCCTTTTCCGGTGAATGCATATTCCAGCACAGGTATTCTCACATCGCGCAGATACTGGTCGAATACCTTCGAAAGATTTCTTCCCGCTTGCTCGCTCACGTAATTTTCGATTTGTGAGCCGTCCACAGTTTGATGATAGAACGTTTTGTTGAGCCCGCGGAGGATCCCCCGCCATTTTTCATCGTCGTTCACAACCTGGCGAATCGTATGGAGCATGTTGCCGCCTTTGTAATACATATCCTTTGACCCTTCCTGATTCACGCCGTAAATACCTACGATCGGAATGTCGTTCGCAATAAGCTCACGGGTACCAATGACGTAGTCCTCGCCAGCCTTTTTACCAAAATAATACTCTGTATAAAGATTTTCAGAATAGTTGGTAAAGCTTTCGTGCACCCACATGTCGGCCACATCCTTGTAGGTAATGTTGTTCGCGAACCATTCGTGCCCGCTCTCGTGGATAATGATAAAGTCCCATTTCAAGCCCCAGCCGGTATTGGAGAGGTCGCGGCCGCGGTAACCCATCTTATAGTCATTGCCATAAGTTACCGAGCTTTGGTGCTCCATGCCGAGGTAGGGCACTTCCACGAGCTTGTAGCCATCTTCATAAAAAGGATACGGACCAAACCAGTGTTCGAATGCTTTAAGCATCAGAGGCACCTGTTTGAACTGTTCTTTCGCTTTTTCCAGGTTTTGCGGGAGTACGTAGTAACTCAGCTGCAAATCGCCTTTTTCGCCTTTGAATGTTTCTTTCCAGCCTACATAGTTGGCCACATTCATATTTACTCCATAGTTGTTGATCGGGTTTTTGACAAACCAGTTGAAAGTATGGGAGTTATCGCCGTTCTCCACCACCGACCGCAGGTTCCCATTGGAAATGTCCATTACATTCCTGGGTACCGTCATACTGATAAGCATGCTGTCGGGCTCGTCGTACATATGATCTTTGCAAGGCCACCAAACGCTGGCGCCCAATCCCTGGCAGGAAGTGGATATAATGGTATTGCCCTTTCCGTCGGGTACCCATTGCACGCCGCCGTCCCAGGGCGGTCGTTTGGCGAGGCGGGGTTTTCCTGCGTAAAAAACCTCTATCGATTCAGTTTTGCCGGTTTCCTGCTTTTTCTTTAATGTAATAAAAAACGCATCTCCATCGCGGCGGTAGGTCAGCGTTTCGCCGTCCTGGACTATTTTGGTGATCCGTAACGGTTCCTGCAAATCTACCTGCATGGTCTGGTAAGGTTTTAGCACTTTGTACCGGATCACTGTGCTGCCGGTAAGCGTGCTGTCTTTTTCGTTGGGACGTACGCTGAGATGGTAATAATTCAGGTCCCACCATTCCCGTTCAGGTGTAATGGAGCCCCGCAGCGTGTCGGCGTGGGTAAATGCTTTTTTCTGCGCGAAAGAAGCCAGTGAAACGAACATTAAACAAATACCGGCAAGTGTTCTGAGCATTTGAATCTGGGTTAATAATGAAGTGTATTATTTATTGAGAATCTCCATGTCATTCAGTTCCGGCCCACCTCCGCGATTGGCCGAGCCGGCTGCAATGTAAATTTTCTTGTTAAGCAAAACTGCCTGTGTACCATGACGCCCCTGATGAAGCGACGGCAGCTTTTCCCACTTCTGGGTCTGCGGATCGAATGCTTCAACCTCGTTATGCGCTTCCACGTGCGCTTCGCTTTCACCGCCGATAACGAGTATTTTGTTGTTGTAAACGACCGTCGTATTGCCAGCACGAAGGGTAGGCAGGTTATTGGAAGCATCCAGCGTGGTCCATTTGCCGGATTTAAAATCATAAACATCCACTTCCTTGATAACGGTATTCAAAACCTGGTTGATACGTGCGGTGGACAGTCGGCCGCCTGCAACGTAAAGTTTGTTATCCAGCACCGCCACCTGCACGTGATCGCGCGGGCGGGGAGCGTCTGCGAGCGTTTTCCAGGTGCCAGTCGCCGGGTCGAACTCATCGAACCAGGTAACCTGGCCATCCCAATGCCCGTCCTGAATGCCGCAAACGAGGTAAATTTTGTCATTCAGCACAAACGCACCTGCCGCGCCGCGTCTGCGGTTTTCGGGAATTGAAGCCCCTTTACGCCATTCGTTTTTAATGGGATTGAAAATATGAATGTCCGGAATAGGCACCTCATGCGGGTAACCACCCGTGAATGCGCCCAATACGTAAATTTCGTTCTTATAGGTCACCGCCTGGAAATGGCTCATTTCGAGTGGCGAAGGTGCGAGACTTGCCCATGCGTCTTTTTTGAAATCGTATTCGTCGACAGGCTTAATACCCCTTCCGCCCAGCAAGTACAATTTTCCGTTCGCCGTTGCCATCGCGTTTTCGTGCCTTTTTTCAGGGAGGTTCTCAGGTTCCGAGACCGTCCATATCTGTGCCGATCCCTGCCATGCGAACGCATTCAGCGCGATCAGCAACGCAGCTTTGTGATAAAGTGGTTTCATGTCGATTACGTTTAGAATGGCTGGATATGCACATTTTGCATTTCAAAAACGATATCAAGGTACAATTATATTCTATAAAACAGAAAGACCAGCTTGCGGCCGGTCTTCCTGTGAATATTAGCTAAAAAGCGGTTAATTTCTGCTGGATAAACCCAACGCAGGGCTTTCAAATCCCAACTTTTTCAACCCTTGTTTCACCTCGGGGTCTTTCATGAACAACTTCCAGAGCAAACCCGTCCGGTAGTTCTCGATCATCACGATAATCGGTCCCTGGTCAATGGCCAGGTGCGATTTGGCATACCAGTTCTGCGACTCGTTGAATGCATCGGTAAACCCGTATTCCGACCATATCTTATCGCCAAGATCGTCGTAAAAATGGCGGAGTGCTTTCATCGACTGTTCCGGCGTGTAGGGGAATGATGATAATGCCGCCGTAGGGGTGATCGTACCGAAATCGTTGGTAGGGGAATGCGCATTATAGCCATTGTAAGTGTCGCTGGCAGTTAACCCCCAATTGTTTTCTCCATATCCCTTAAACTTGCCCGGGTTGGCCACGCAATGCTTGTAGTTGATCAGCGAATGGTTCACATTTTGCTCCCAGTAATCGGCATACTGATCTTTCAGGTTGCGCGGGTCGAGGCCCAGGAAGGAGTAATGGGCAAAAAACAGCGGGCCGCCGTATTCGAAGCCCAATGGCAATTTGACGCCGTAGTACTCTTTCCCATTGCGGAAATGGTCGCTTTGCGCCCAGCATTTGTCATACACCTGCCGCGTGACCGGGTACCGCGGAGAAGCCGCGCCCATGATGTAGGTGATGAGCGTCTCATTGTATCCGCGGAGCTCGAAGTTCATTGCCCATCCGTTATTCGGGCTCCAATGCCAGTAGAGCTGGTTTGGATTGCCGCGGGTGTACCAGTCCCATTCGGCCTCGTTCCAGATCCAGGTAATGCGGTTGCGGAGGTCCCTTTCGAGGTCGGTGTCACGGTCGAAGTACTGTCTTACGGCCAGAAGCCCCTGGAAAAGGAATGACGATTCAACGAGGTCGCCGCCGTCGTCTTTCCGGCCGAACGGAATGATCTTGCCAGTCGCGCCATTGAGCCAGTGTGGGAAAATGCCGTGGTAATGATCCGCTTTGGAGAGGAATTTAACCATTTTCAACAACCGGGCAGCCACCGAATCGCGGGGTTGCCATTGCCGCTCCGCTGCGACGATCATCGCCATCACACCAAAACCCGTTCCGCCGATGGTAACCACTTCATCCCCATAATCATAAGCGATGTTGCTGCGCTCGCGTGCCATACCGCTGACGGGATGCCCAAACTCCCAGAAGTACCGGAAAGTCTGCTTTTGAACGAGTTCCAGCAATGCGGTATCCGAAAGGTTTCTAGGGCGGTCGGCCGGGTTGAAGGCCGCAGGTTTCGCGGTCGTGGTTTTTGTCGTTTTTTGCCATCAAACAAAATACGAGCCCGCCAAGAGCAACAAGCGAAGTGTTAA
>CBIHPQ010000556.1:0-4033 GCA_966211825.1 uncultured Dyadobacter sp.
AGACGCGCTGCCGACGTCGCTGCCGATTTCGGCGAAAGACTGGCCGCCGAAGGCGAGATCTGCTGGGGTGGGATGCACAGCTGGAAAGCAATGCTGAACACGCTCGAAGCGGTAAACCGCCCGAACATTGGTTTCCAGGCCGATATGTCGCATACCTTCCTGTATTTGCTCGGTTATAATGCACCGGAAGACCGCATTCTGCCCGTGGATTTTCAGTGGGACGACCGCGCTGCGCTCGATGAAGGTTTCAAGAAAATGACCGCAGCGCTTCGGCCGTGGACAATCGATTTCCACGTAGCACAAAATGACGGAACCGTGCATGGAACCGGTTCGCACGACAAAACCGGCCGCCACTGCCTCGCTACCGATCCGAACGGCAAGCTCGACATCGCCCACGACGCCGGTTACTGGCTCCGCGACGAAAACGGCAACCTTACCAAAGCATTCCGCCACATTTGCTGGGACGGCTGCATGTTCCCCAATGAGGTAATGTACCAGCAGCAAACCTGGAACGACATTCTCGCCGCGCTGGTAAAAGTGCGCAACGCGCACGGCTGGGTGGCCTAGAGCTTTAAGCTGTAAGCAGTAGGCTATAAGCTGTAAGCTGAATGCTTTGCCGATTTGTACTGTAAACGTGCATAAAGCATATAGCCTAAGGCTTAAAGCTTTTAAAATATTCCAAAAACCTAAGGCTTAAAGCTTATAGCTTACAGCCTAAAGCATTAAACAAAATGTCAGAAAAAAAACAAATCAGAGTAGCGCTGATCGGTTCCGGGTTGATGGGACGCACGCATACCAATGGTTATAAAAGAATCGGGGACTTTTTTCCTGAACTCGAATACCGCCCGGTGCTGGCGGCAGTGTGCTCCCGCAACGAAGAGAAAGTGAAAGCTTTCGCCGAACAATGGGGCTACGAATCCTACGAAACCGACTGGCGCAGGATCATCGAGCGCGACGATATCGATGCGGTGGACATTTGTACGCCTAACGATACGCACGCCGAGATCGCATTGGCTGCTGCTGCGAAGGGCAAAATGATCCTTTGCGAAAAGCCACTCGCCCGTACGCTGGCGGAAGCCAAAAGTATGGTGGAAGCCATTGAAAAGGCAGGTGTGAAAAACACGGTCTGGTACAACTATCGTCGTGTTCCGGCGGTTACTTTGGCCAAGCAAATTGTGGATTCAGGTAAACTGGGCCGCATTTTCCATTATCGCGCCAACTTCCTGCAAGACTGGACGATCAGCCCGGACGTACCGCAAGGCGGAACGGCAACGTGGCGTCTCGACGTGGACGCAGCAGGTTCGGGTGTAACCGGCGATTTGCTGGCACACTGTATCGACACCGCCATGTGGATCAACGGCGGTATTAAAGATGTTTCTGCTGTGGCCGAGACATTTATCAAGGAACGCAAGCATGCCGGGACGGGCGAAGTGCAGAAAGTTGGCATCGACGACGCCTGTATCTTCCATTGCCATTTCGATAACGGGTCATTGGGGCTGTTCGAATCTACGCGTTACGCGCGCGGCCACAAAGCGCTTTATACTTTCGAGATCAATGGCGAACATGCGTCGATCCGTTGGGATTTGCATGATCTGAACCGACTCGAATATTTCGATCATAACGACGAGTCGATCGTGCGCGGATGGCGTTCGATCCTCGTGACGGACGGCGACCAGCCTTATATGAAGCGTTGGTGGATTCCCGGAACGAGCATTGGGTACGAGCATTCATTCATACACCAGGCAGCAGATTTCTTCGAAAGCCTGCAAACCGGGGAACCTTGCTCACCGACTTTCAAGGACGCTTACGAAACCCAGAAAGTGTGCGAAGCGGTACTCGACTCGGCTGCTTCAAAAAGCTGGAAAGATACCGGTGTTCATTGGGAAGGTTAATCCAACCATAATTTCAAGAACTGAGGCTTTGACCACATTCTGCCAAACCGCGGAATGCGGTTAAAGCCTCAGTTTCGATACCACGATGTCTGATTATATCCTGAGGGTAAAAGAGATTTCCAAGTCGTTTTCCGGCGTCAAAGCGTTGGACGATATCCATTTTGCCCTGAAAAAAGGAGAAGTGCATGCCTTAATGGGCGAAAACGGAGCTGGGAAATCTACTTTCATGAAAATCCTGATCGGACTGATTGCGCCCGATTCTGGCGAGGTTTTGCTGGAAGAAAAGAGCCTGACCGGCAGTAATGTGAACGAGACGCTGAAAAAAGGAATTTCGATGATCCATCAGGAAATCCTCGTAATCCCCGGGCTCACTGTGGCGCAGAATATTTTCCTGGGCCGGGAAAGGGAAGTTTCGGGTAAAAGCGGGATCCTGTCGGGCTGGCTGAATGATTCGGAACTCAACCGGCGTGCCGCCGACTTGTTGGATAAAATGGGCGGAAACATCGAGCCGACGGCGAAAATGAAACACCTCAGCGTGGCGCAAATGCAAATGGTCGAGATCGCGAAAGCCATTTCCAACGACGCTAAGGTCATCATTATGGATGAGCCGACGTCTGCGATTTCCGACAAAGAGGTAAGTACGCTTTTCGGCATTATCCGCGACCTGAAAGCAAAGGGCGTCAGCATTATTTATATTTCACATAAAATGGATGAGATATTTCAAATCTCGGATAGCATTACGGTGCTGCGGGATGGGAAATATGTGGGTACCAAACCTGCCGCCGAACTGGACCAGAATGCGCTGATTGCCATGATGGTCGGCAGGGAGATCGATCAGATGTTTCCCCAGGCGACGCGGCCGATGGGAGAAGAGATCATCTCGGTCCGCAATCTGGGGAAAGCTGGCAAGTTTTCAAATATCAGTTTTAATGTAAAGTCCGGCGAAATATTAGGGTTAGCAGGGTTAATGGGCGCGGGAAGGACCGAAATCGCCCGGGCTGTTTTTGGACTGGATCAATGGGATGAGGGAGAAATTTCCATTAAAGAAATGCCGCTTCGTGCGCGTACGCCACGGGAGGCGATCGACCGCGGCGTTGGCTATGTAAGCGAAGACCGCAAGGGGCTCGGGTTCATTCCCAGAATGTCGGTAAAGGACAATATCACGCTTTCGAGCATGCATAATCACCGGAAGGGTGGTTTTATCAATACACACAGCGAGCAATCGGTCACCGACCAAATGGTTGCCGATTTAAAGATCAAAACGGCGGGTAATGGTCAGCATGTGACATACCTGAGCGGGGGAAACCAGCAGAAAGTAGTCATTGGCAAAGTGCTGCTCGCTTCACCGGAAATCATCATTCTCGACGAGCCTACGCGGGGTGTGGACGTCGGGGCTAAATTTGAAATCTATAAACTGATCCGCAGCCTCGCCGACAGGGGTATGGCGATCATCATGATATCGTCGGAGCTGCCGGAGATCCTGGGATTGAGCGACCGGATATTGGTTTTATCCAAAGGAAAACAAACCGCGCTGCTTTCGAAGGCGGAAGCGACCCAGGAGTTGATTATGCGGTATGGGGTGGCGTGAATTAGCTATCAGAATATGAACAGATTCTCCAAACTAGGCCAGTATGGCATTTTTCTCGCATTTGCATTGATATGCCTGGTGCTGGCGTTGAGTACGCCGAAGTTTTTTACCGTTTCAAATCTGTTGATCATCGGTAATCAGGTGTCGATTAATGCGTTGCTGGCATTCGGGGTCACTTTTGTGATCATTACCGGTGGTATCGATCTGTCGCTGGGTTCGATGGTGGCAGTAACTGGCGTAGTTGCGGCTTCGTTCGCGCATCCTGATAGTTATCCGCTGGTGGTACCGCTCCTGGTCGGTTTGGCGGCTGGTTCTGCAATGGGCGCATTCAACGGATTGGTGGTTACCAAAAGTAAAGTACCGCCATTTATCGTCACGCTGGGCACCATGACGATCGGTCGCGGGCTTGCATTGATCCTGAGCAAAGGCCGGCCGGTTTCAAACCTTTCCGACGAGTTCAATTTCATCGGCGGGGGCAATATCGCGGGCATTCCGTTCCCGATTATTGTTCTCATTACCGCATTTGCAATTTGCTCTATCCTTTTAAATAAAA
>CBIHPQ010000557.1:0-4030 GCA_966211825.1 uncultured Dyadobacter sp.
GTACCAGGGCGACTGGGAAAAAATGCCATCGCTTTACCGCTTACAGATCGCAGCGACATACAAGCTTAGCAGGCATTTTCTGGTATTCGCGGGCCCTTCCTACACCATTTACGACAGCGACGGAACGGAAGTCAAACAAGGATATAAGCCTATCCCACTTTCGGGCTATCCGAACATCGGCCTCGGAAGCCAAAAAGTTACCTCCTGGATCGGCTGGCAGGCGGGGATCAGTTGGCGGTATGGAAAGTTGTAAATGACGGAACATAAAAGAGGGTGTGCCATTGATACGGCGCACCCTCTTTTGCATTATAATTAACTGTGTTACAGCTTCCTTACCGACCAAACGATGCCGTTGGTAGTGCCACTACCACCTAAATTTAGGTTGAGGGTGAGTCCGTCTGCCACATATTGGAGGTCCAGCACATCACCGGCAGTCAGCGGGAGGTCTCCGGCTACTACCACGGTACCGCTACCCAAAATGGCGCGCAACGTCAGTACCAGTATCACATTGACATTGAGAATAGGGAAAAGCCCCGATAACGTCTCAATGCCATTGACCCGAAGGGCTATCCTCGGATCTACACTAGCTCCCAGGGCTATTGAAATAGCTGCGGTAGTCGTATAGTTGACGGTGGCTGAAATCCGGTATCTACCCGTAGTCGGAACAGTGTAGGTTCCGGTAGCGGTGTTCAATCCTGTTCCGTCAGCATATAGCGTGTTGTATCCGGTAATCGCGCTGTTTGCATTAACAGACAGAGAACTCAGCGTAGCAGTAAAACCAGCAGCAGCGGCGGGAGTACCAAACATGAAGGGTTGCCAGACAACTCCGTCAAAATAGTAAAACCCGGCAGCACCATTGGTCTGATAAACCAGCAAACCCGTAGCCGGGCTCCCAATGCCCGTTCGTTCGGTATCGGTCATGCGAGGGATCAAAAGGCCCTTTGTCGTCGAGGTAACGTCCAGCTGAGCGCTGCCATCCGGGCTAATCGTTCCGACACCCACTTGTGCCTGCACCGTGATGGTGAGTAGCAAAAGCAGACCTGTAAGTAATAATTGATAGCTCTTTTTCATTGGAATAGAGATTTATTGTTGTCCATGGCCCCTGCTAGTTGATGCCTACGCCCGCACTTGCATAACCGGTGACGGTATTTAAGAGTCCAATACCTGTCGCCGTTGCCGAATAGACGAGCAATAGCCGGGTACCTGCGGTAACAGGTATGCTAAGGCCTGTGGTCAACCCGGAGGATACTGTGCCGATAGATACGATGCCACTCAACGGCGGTGCCAGTGTTACAACCGCTCCCGGAACTGCTGTAAATGTATTGCTGTTCGGAGCTGCGGAAAATAGCTGGGCCTGGACAGTCACGGTCGATCCAATCAGCGCTAATCCAACGGTGGCGCTGAAAAAGCCGGAAAGAGACGTAACCGTTCCGTCCCGCGGCACCGAGAACGCCATATTCGTGAGCGCCGTAGCATCAATCGCGCCACCAAGTAAGGATATACCCGTAGCCGAAGAACCAAATCCTAGTACCGAAGTCGTTCCCGCGAGGCCACCGAGAAGGGTGGTCATGATGACTGGTGTACCGGACGCGTAAGGAATAATGGCGCTTCCGCCTGCCGTAGCCTCGCTTTTTAGCGGTACCCATTCAGTGCCAGTGTAATAGTAAAACCCGGCCGTACCATTGGTCTGATATACCAGCAAGCCGGTTGCGGGAGTCGGGATCGCCGAGCGCTCCGAATCAAGCATGCGCGGGATCAGCACCCCCTTCGTTGTGGACTGGACATCCAATTGTGCACTGCCATCCGGACTGATGGTTCCGATACCCACCTGGGCGTTAGCAACCAATGCGAACAGAGCCAGCAGCGTGGTCAGCAATGTCCCCTTCAAAGTCAGAGAGGACGCAAAAGCGGTAAAAATAGAAAGTCTTTTCATGAGAATGCGTTGCTTAGTGTTTGATGATTTTGATAACCTGAACCTTGCCGCTGGTTGTTTCAACCTTTACCAGGTAAGTGCCCGCCGGATAGTTTTTCAAGCTAACCTCCTGGCCCGGTTTGGGTTTCGATAGTTCCAGAAACTGACGACCGGTCAGGTCCGTCATTTTTACACTCGCGAGCACCTCTTTGGAACCGATAAGCAACTTATCCACGACTGGGTTCGGGTAAGCGCTGATCAGCCCGGCAGATCCGAGGCGGATCGACTGGATTTTGCTATAAGCAAAGCTGCCGTCGGTGTCGACCATTTTCAGCCGGTAGTATTGCGTGCCGTACCGCTCCGCCGCATCATCGAAAAAGTAATCTCTCTTCGAATTGCTCTCGTTTGCGGCATTGACGGCGCCCAAAACGCTCCATTTTTTCGCATCCTCACTTTGCATAATCTCGAAGAAATCACTGTTTTTTTCTTCGGAGGTCTGCCAGTAAAGTACCGTCGTATTCTCCACCCTTTTTACTTGGAAATCAACCAGATTAACGGGTAGTGCGTTTTCCTGTGCCGCAGTAAGTGATGTAAAATTGGTAAGCGGCAGCGTGTTGGAAATGTAGTGCTGGCCTACGTTAACGGTGCTTCCGGTCGTCGACACGAAATTGGCGTTGCCATGGTTGAGCTGCAATGTGCTTTCGACGTTGCCGTTAAGCTCGGAAGCCCGGTAGAAGAAACCCGCAACACCCGTGAAATCCACCGGCGTCGTAAAACTGTAAACCCTCGCGATACTGGGCGGCGAGCCCGGAATCGGGGTGGGCGAGATTGTCAGCGTCTGCGATGTGATGTTAAAATCGACGCTGGGTAGCAACGTAAGACTGTCGATAAAGACTTGCGTGTTCTGAGCGACAAAGAACCCATCGGTTCCTGCTGTAAACTGCGCATGAGCGGCCATTGTCGGAAGTAAAGCCAACTGGCAAAAAAGCAGATAGCGTTTCATCATAGTGATCTGGATTAAGTTTAAGAGGAATTGTGAATAATGTGATAATGAAATAAATGTATATAAATATTTAAAGAATGTAAGTACTGAAAATAAAATTATTTCTACTAATTAATCTTTGATGTGTATTTAGTTTGTAGAGATATATTTACTATTTGGTAAAATGGGCCATCGTCATCAGGATATTTTTTAGAAAAAAATTAGGGTAAGTAGCGTTCAGGTTGTCGGTTTGATGTATACGGCTACCAACCGGTTGATTTGAAGGCCTGCAATGAGACGGGGGATCGTATGCATTTCGACAATCATTTTTAAATGCATTACCATGAAAAATTTGCTCTTTAATCCATCCCGTTTACTTATCATCATCCTGCTCTTCACATCTGCGATCGGCGCAAAGGCACAGCGCGATAGCTCCGCCGTGGTACACATTGGTTTCATTTATCCGATAAGTTCCAATGGCAAACAGGCCGCCTCCATTACCAACCGGTTTTCATTGCACGCCATCGCCGGACTTTCCAAAGCCGAAACCGGTGCATCTATCGCAGGTGTGGCCAACGTGGTAAAGCAAAGTGTAAGTGGGGCTCAGCTAGCCGGTGCAGCAAACGTGATCGGGGGCTCGGCCAGCGGCGCGCAAATCTCGGGCGTGGTCAATGTGATCGGTGGTGATGCGAAAGGCGCCCAATTGGCCGGCTTCTCCAATATTACAGGCGGGGAAGCGCGCGGGGCGCAGGTTGCCGGTTTCCTGAACGTTGCGGAGGCATCGGGTGCAGCGCAGGTGGCCGGTTTTGCAAACATTGCCAAAAAGGATGCGAAAGGCTTGCAGCTCGCCGGGTTTCTTAATAAAGGCAAAGACGTAAATGCCCAGGTGGCAGGTTTTGCCAACGTGGCGAAGAAAGTAAAAGGCATTCAATTGGCAGGATTAATCAATATCGCCGACAGCAGCGATTACCCCATTGCCATCTTTAACTTCATCAAAAACGGCGAAAAATCCGTCGCTTTTACATTCGACGAGACGATGACCGGCATTGTTTCCTTCCGCTCGGGTGGGCGCGTGTTGTACGGGATCGCGGGGATCGGGTATAATTTCAAAGACAATGCCAAAGCGATGTACGCTG
>CBIHPQ010000558.1:0-4026 GCA_966211825.1 uncultured Dyadobacter sp.
AGAAGAAGGATCAGCAATGATCTTACCTATTTTCAACAGCGTACGCAGCTCGACGAGTTGATGGTCACCAGCCATATTTATGATCCCGGGGCGCGCATTCATAGCTACGAGATTCTGAAAAGCGTGCAGGATGTCAAAGCAGCAGTTTAATATCCAAATCGGCGGGCCTGCAAACACTAATTCAGCCGGGGTAGCCACATTCCCATGGCTGCCCCAAAAATGCCAACACCCGTCATGATCGTTGCAATCAGAATAACGATGCTTGTAACAATCGGAAAAAGCCTGCTCGTGCTCCTGCCTGCGTGAAGGTACATTTCCAGTATAATAAGCGGGATCGGGATGGCGTAGGTGAAAATCGAAAGTACAGTCAGGAAGGGCCCTGTGAAGGTTTTGGGATCAAAACCGACAGGGCCTTGATTGATCAGCAGCCAGAACATCAGCCCCACGCGAAAGAACCAGACACCGTTGACCACCATAAAAAGTCTTAATGCCCAGTTTCGGTGCTTTTCGAACTGCCGCGCCCTGGCGTAGTAGATGGTCAGCAATGCAAAACCAATAATGTATAGGGCCTGAATGCTGATACTAATGTGCTGTGTGTTGTCGCCAACAGCGCCCCGTGTCCACACCATGGTAAGGCCCGCAGTGCTTACCAGTATGGCCGTCGACACATAGACGCGACCGAGCCAGCGGTGGAAACGTGGGAAGCGGTACCTGGAAATGAACTGCAAAGGACCACCTATGACGATGACCGACGCGAGCAGCACATGCATACCCACTACCAGGTTTCCCTTCCAGTCGCCTTCCCGGTATCCGTGCGGCATCACTTCGTTCCATCTGTCGAATTCCGCGGCGATCGTGCTTCCGCCATAAAAAACCAGAATGTAAACGCCGAAAAGCAGCTGGCCCAGAAAGGCTACCGTGAGCCAGGCGGCTGCGGAGATGTGGAGCATTCCTGAAAAAAAGGCGGTCTCTTGTTTGTCTGAAATCGAAGGAGGTGTATTGGAGAGCATGGCAGAAAAGCATTAAGTTCACTCAAACTTAAAGCAGGCCAAACCTTTGGTGACCAGACAAATGTCCAATAGTGATGAACGGTTATTTCGTTAAGGCTGCCGGCCGGTTTGCCCGCGTAACCTGCTCAAATGCCGCTGGGTAATGCCCAGGTAAGATGCAATGTAGCGCAAAGGCACATGTTTAAAAATGTTGGGCTTTTCCCGCTGCATTTTCAGATAGCGCGCCTCCGCGGTGATGTTCACCATATCCTGTATCCGATTTTTATCTTCCTCAAGATGTTCCTGGAGAATCGATATCGTATAATCCTTTTGCGTACTGCTTTGTTCGGCGGTCCTGCCCGCATCATCGCGACTGATCCTGAGCAGCTCGCAATCGGTCACGCACTGCAGGTTCTTGTCGGATACGGTGCGATGCATGAAATGATAGTACGAGGTAAAGAAGCGGGGGCCGTCGTTCAGGTCTACGGTTACTTCATTGTTGTCACCGTCGAGATGGAAGCTGCGCATATGACCTGTTACGATAAAATTGTGGTACTGCGGTATTTCCCCCGCATGCTCGATGATCGTATTTTTGGGTACAAACAACGGCCGGAAGGACTCCCGGATCGACGCTTTATCTTTCTCCGGCAGGACTATAAGTTGTTCAATGTAGGCAAACAAACTATTGTAATAGCGCTCCATATTTCAATTTGTACGGTATTTTGCAATTTAATCAACCGGCCGTTTTTTCCATCCACGTGCAGATAATCCTGTTCGCCGCCAGACAACAAACCCGAACCAGCCCGGAGGGTAAAATATAGTTTCGCAGATGAAGAATTTGACAAAAAGTTTGCAACAGAAAACCAGGTGGCCAAGTTAACAGGTATTTTTGCCTGACTTGCCATCATGATCTTGCACGCCATTAATGCAGCCATTGCTAACCCCATTTGACAGGTTACGGGCAAAGCAGTGATGGAAGCTTGCAACCTTTTTAAGCCGGATGAAAAATATAAGAACGTTCTCCCTCTCACGCCATAGCCGGCTATTTTCGGTACCTGACAATGGGAGGGAATATCTTTTCGTACGATCGGGGGATACGCCTTACCAGGAGGAGCCCTACCGTGCAGAAAGCTACGCGCTGGCGTATATCAAGGAAGGGGGCGTGCGGCTCAACGTCGGTTTGTCGTCATGGGACGTTGTTGCACCGTCCATTATCACGCTGGCGCCTTCGGACATTCGTTTTTTCACCAAAAGCAGTGATTTGCTGAAAATGGATGTGGTGTTTTTCAAGGACACATTCCTGATGGAGCGTTACGCCGACCCATTTTTTCTATCCAAATATGATTTTTTCGGTAATAGCGATCACCACGTTCTGCCGCTGGCCGATACAAGTTTTGTGAAGGTCAATATGATTTACGAGCTGATCCACCTCACCCACGAGGCGGGCAATCACCATAAGGCGGAGCTCGTGCGCAATTACATTTTTGCGCTGATCTACGAGATCGACGCCGGTTACCGGCAGGACCACGCGCTGGCTCCCACCCCACTCCGGGACCATCCGTTGTTTCTCAAATTCCGGCAGTTGCTCATTAGCCACTATATGCAGGAGCGAAAACTCGATTTTTACGCCGAACGCCTGCATTTGGCGCCCAAATCGCTGTCGGCGGCAATCAAAAAGCAAACGGGCAAATCGGCCGGTAAATGGATCGACGAAACGGTGGCCCTGGAAGCCAAGGTCTTACTTCAAAACGAAACGCTTACAGTATCGCAGGTTGCCGGCATGCTCAACTTTTCGGACCAGTCTGTTTTCGGGAAATTCTTCCGGGCAAATACCGGATTGTCGCCGATCGAATACCGAAAGAAACTCAGCTGACGCTGTTCCACACCTCAGCAACAATTAGGCCATTTCGACGAATATCGAGGTATTTTAGTCTACATTCTCATCCCCATTCAGGTGAATTTTGCCATAACAAAACTTTTAACAAGTTTGAATTATGGCAAAGTCAGCCTTCCTCCAAAAATGCATTAGCGAAAAGCCGGATGTCGGAATGGCAGCCTGCCCGGGTTGCCGGCATGAAAGTCGTTTTTTAATAACCACCTTACTATCAATTGGTTTTACATTAATCGGATTTCAGGCAAATGCCCAGCGGGCAACCACGAAGCGCTACCAGATCAGTCTCTCCGAAGCGATAACTTTTGCACAAACGCAAAACAAATGGGTGCAGGCCGCTCAGATTCAGGAGATGGCGGTCGACGAGGATCGTAAGGACGTATTCAAAAACGTATTACCGACGATCCATGCAAATGCCTCCTACCAGCGCTTCTCCGACCTGACCCTCTTTACCGAAGGCCTGGGCCATGCCACCAGCGGCCCGCGAAAGCCAACGCCGAATGCCGCGGCTATGGGCGTCGAGGCTTTGTTTAATATTTACAATGGCGGCAAACAGCGTGCATTGCAAGAGGGGCAAACTTCTCGCTCTAACCTGGCAAAACTGAATGTCCGTGATCAGTCGGGCAGCATTGCGCTGCAAGCGGCTGGCCAATACCTGGATCTGGTAAAGCTTTTTGACCTACGGAAATTGATTGAGGATCAATTAAAAAGAGCGCAAAGCCGCCTGGCCAACATCAATGCACTTTACCGAAATCAGAAAGTTACACGAAGTGATGTACTGAGGGCGGAGGTGGCATTATCCAACATCGAACTTGCACTTCAACAGAACGAAAACGACCTGCTGATCGCCAACGAGCGACTGTTGGTACTCATGAACGTCGCTGATTCCATCCAGATTTTGCCATCGGATTCGGCGGGTATGCCGAAGCCGGACGTTCATTCGCTGCTCCCGCTCCTGGAAACGGTAGGCGCTTCGTCGTACGCCGTGCAACGGGCGACAGCGCAAGTCGAAATGCAACGTGCAAGGGTGAAAGTAGTGCAAAGTGCCAACATGCCCAGCCTGAACTTTTATGGTGCTTACGGCCTCAATTACCCCAATTACCTCTTCTTCCCACCGGTGGACCAGGCTTATGCGATCGGGTTCGT
>CBIHPQ010000559.1:0-3968 GCA_966211825.1 uncultured Dyadobacter sp.
GCTCTTCCTCCTCAATTTCAATATTGTATTTGCCTGCCAGGTAGCGCAAGGCTTCGCCGTAGCCGATCCCGTCGACATCCATCACAAACTTGATGGAATCGCCTGCGGCACCGCAGCCGAAGCATTTGTAGATCTGCCTTACCGGGTTGACGTTAAACGAAGGTGTCTTTTCGTTGTGAAACGGGCAGCAGGCAGAATAGTTGGCGCCTTTTTTCTTTAAAGACACAAAATCCCCTACCACCTCCACAATGTCTGCGGCGTGCTTGATTCTCTCTACGGTTTCGGGATTAATGCGCATGGTTTCCTAATGTTCAGTTCACACGGTCGTGCAGCTTCACCGGATTTTTCGTCTTCTTATCCAGCTTCATGTTCAGCAACTCCACGAGGAAAGAGAAAGCCATCGCGAAATATGCATAGCCTTTCGGGATTTCGTAGTGGAATGCTTCTGCCACGAGCAGTGTGCCAATCATCAACAAAAATGACAGCGCTAAAATTTTGATGGAAGGGTGATTATTTACAAAATCGCCGATTTTGCTCGCAAATGCGATCATAATAAATGTCGATGCGACCACCGCTATGATCATAATCGGCACTTCCTTCACCAGGCCGACGGCTGTAAGTACGGAGTCGAACGAGAAAATGATGTTCAGCAATGCGATCTGAACGAGGGCGCTACCGAATGTCATCGATTTTTTTCCGGAAATATCACCCGACGGCAGTTCTTCGGGCTCGCCTTCGAGTTTGTGGTGAATTTCTTTGGTGGTGCTGTAAAGCAGGAAAAGCCCGCCACCAAGTAGAATTAGGTCGCGACCGCTGAAACCGTGTCCAAATAGGTTGAGAACATCTTCTTTCAGGCCGATAACCCATGAGATGGCAAAGAGCAACGCGACGCGCAGTACCAGCGCAATCAGCAGACCGTAGTTTTGCGCTTTTTTTCTTTGATTAACAGGCAGTTTGCCCGAAACAATTGTGATAAAGATTACGTTGTCTATTCCAAGGACGACTTCCAATAGTGTCAATGTAAGCAAACTGATAAGCGCGTCGGTGGTGAAAAGTGATTCCATGAATGAGTTGGTGAGGTGTTATTTGCACGAAAGTAATCAGGCAGAGTAGTTTGAACAATAATTACGCCAATTTTCCTTAATTTTGGGCAATAGCGCAATCTGCCGGGAATTTTTTAGGGAAATGTCCATTATTTTCTCATTAGAATTTTGAAATTCGCATTCTAAAGTTTTTTTCTGATCACTTTAGTTTGTTATTTTGCGGTATTGAAATTCAACTTGAAATTTATCTGAGCGATATATAGATATTAAAAATATAGTGTGTGTATAGTGTGAAACAGGGCATGGAAATTTTTCTATGCCTTTGTTTTTGTATGCTGATTACCAATTAATTAATACTTATTCCCTCTCAGCATCCCGATACAATTTGATCAGTTCTGACATAGTATCGGGTAACGTGGCAGGCAATGTGATCAGTCGCCGCGCTTCTTCCAGTTTTTCCTTCAAATCGATTTCCGAAAAGTCCTGAAAAATGCTGCAAAAATGTGGCCGTGATACGGCTGCCGAGGCCAGGATGGGTATTCCCAGTTCTTGTGCTTCGTGAATAGATAGTGATACGCCGTCGGTAGAAGTATTTCTAATGAATGCATCGGCATGCGGGAGAATGCTCCTGAAATCGTGTAATGGGCTGATAAATAAGATATTGCTTGGAATTTGTGACAGTCGTTGTTCAATGTACGATCGGTAATTACCTGAAGGGTCGGATATCAACAACTGATAGTCCGGGTAGTCGCCGAACCGGCTGATCACTTCTGAAATGCCATAAATCTCCCGGCCGTCCTTATCGAATGTCACATTCCATGCATTGGTGCAAAAGGTCGCCTGGTAGCGCGTTCGGCGCGACGCTATTTCTGCCTGCAACCGGGCTGGAAGCGGTTGGGCGGCGGGGCCGGGGATATAGGTTGAAATTTGTTGCGCACGTGGATTACACCCCAGCGCCTGCAACAGGCTCGCTCGCTCCTGTACGATGGGTACGTACGCGAGGCGTGCCGATAATTTTACAGCCCAGTTCCCCAGCGCGCTATACCTGCCCCAGCATCCGTGATAGGTGATGATCAGCTTTTTGAATGTGAGCCGGCAGAAAACGGCGAATGCGACCTGGATAGCAGGGTTCGAGACATGAATGTGAATGTGAGAATGCGTGGCTAACCTGAAAAGCAAACCGGGAGCGGAAACTTTCCCGGGGTCACAAAACTCAAAATCAAAGCCGCTTTGCCGGAGACTTTCCGTCAACCTTTTCACATGCACTGTCACACCACCGACAGGAGGGGGTATCTTCCCGATAATCAGAAGGCTAGCCATAATCGGGAGCCGTGGGTTTGTGACAGATGTTTTTTGAGTAAAAATAAATGCAGATCAGCAGCAGCGGCGCAATGCAATTGATAGTGAGGCTTTTGGCGGGAATAATTACAAATACAGAGCCTACTGAATGTACAAACAGCAGGTAGGCACTCAATGCGGCGGGTAGCAGCCGGTAATGGTTACCGAATGCCGCCGTTTTGAATAGACCGTGGCCGAGTCTCAGGAACAATGCGTACATATACAGCATCCCGATAAGCCCCTGCTCAGCCAGCGTGGTAAAAAACATCGAATGTGCCTCCCGGTATCCGGGACCGAGCAGTTCAAAGCTACCCGTACCATGGCCGAAGAGCGGGTTTTCGAGAAACAGTTTGTACGCAATTCTCCGGATCTCAGTCCGGCCGCTGGCATCCTGCAACCTCTGTAAAACTGGCCCCACAGCCTGAAAATCGGCGAAACGTAATTCCCAGGAATAGGCCAGATCGGCATTGACGAGTTGGATCAGGTTATCCAAACCCGCGCTGAGCAGTAAGCCGATAGCCGCAAACCACACAGATTGTTTCAAGTTGCTCACAATCAACAGGGAGGTGAGCAGGTAAGGCAGTACAATGAAAACTGCCCCGCGGGAGAAGGATAGCACGACAACGGCCGCGAAAAGCAGGACCAGCAACGTTTTTAGAAGTAGAGTATGCCCGATCGACCTTGCGTGAAGCATTGCAAAAGGCCATAGGAGTATAAAATAGGCCATCGTCACGTTGGTATCTGAAATATTTCGGGTCACGAGCAGGTTGCTGGCGCCTTTGTATTGTGCTCCGAAGAATACCAGACCGATCGTTCCGAGGGCGAGCAGGATGAAGATCAGGCAAAGCGATTGCTCCAAGTCTGCTGCGAAGGAGGGATGCTTCCAGTGAATGCTGAGATAGGCAAAATACAACGGGATTGTAACGAGAACCAATGTAAATGCGCCGGTAATGATCCCTGGCAGGTTCGGTGAGGCGATGATAAAGAGAAAATTAAGGCCTATCCACGATGCGACTATACCTTTTTCGCCACCGGTAAGGCTAGTTTTGAAGCGGATCAGCACCGATATCATGTGCACATCGACCAGTAGGAACGGTAGCAACCGCCACAGCGAGTTGGCGCCGGCCGGGAAATCATATTTTTGGAACAGGTGCAAAAACTGGCTCAGAACCGGAATGCTGAGTACATCAAAAAGTCTGTGATCCGACGGGATAACCAGTGTCATTGCACAATAGGTATAGAAGCCCAAAACCAGCACGGTTTGAGATCTGCTTTCACCCAAAATCAATAATGAGCTGAATGCCAACGTGGCGATCCAGACAATCCCGATCGAAAACGCGGCCCGGATACCAGCTGCGATAATTAGCCTAACCATTCCCGGATATATTCGCTGGTCAGACGGGCGGAACCCGGGCCCTGATAATGCATGAGGTTATCCCTTGAATCGGTTGAGGCGTCATACTTCCCCAAAATCTCATCCAGTTTCCCAAACAGCTCCCTGCGACCGTTAACCAGGTGCTTTTCCACAAGATTACGAATCGACAGTTGATGGGAATAATCATAAAATCGTCTCACGGAAGCGGCATA
>CBIHPQ010000560.1:0-3909 GCA_966211825.1 uncultured Dyadobacter sp.
TAGTAATTGATGAGCGGGTTGGCGACCGCAAAACTGTTGGGGTACCAGCTGGCGCTCCCGTCCGCGTCGAACATTGTGCCATAAGGGCTCATGATGAACATTTGCGGCAGGTTGGCCGGAACGGTACTTTCGTCGCGGTCGGCAAACTGGCTGTTAACACCCACATTGAGCCAGTCGGTCACTTTGAAATCGACATTAAGGCGGGAGCGGATGGTCGAAAACTTGTCGCCCCGCAATACGCCCTCGTTGTTCTGATAGCCCAGCGACCAGTAGTAGGTCACATTTGGCGAGCCGCCGCCAATGCTCACGTCGTAGTTTTGCCGTAGGCCTGTCCGGATCACCTCTTTATACCAATCGACGGTTTTTCCTGCCAGGTAATTTTCCGTCTCGATCGGGAAAAAGCGCAGGCGACTGAGCCATTCCTGGGTATTATCCGTTTGCGGATTGTTGCTCGCAGTGCGCCATTGTTCCAGTGAAATGCCTGCCGGTAGCGTACCCGGATTGTCATAATAAAAAGAAGGACGGTCCGGATTCGTGGCCCGGAGCAGGTCGCGGCGGAAGGTCAGGTAGCCGTCTTTATCAAATGGCTTGAAATCGTTGGTCGTCTGCGCCGTTCCTACATTGGCCGAAACGTTGATCACCGGCTTACCTGTCGCACCCTTCTTGGTCGTGATCAGGATCACGCCTCCCGCAGCCCTGGCCCCGAAAACGGCTGCCGAGCTGGCATCTTTCAGAATGTCCATCGTTTCAATGTCGGCCGGGTTAATGTCGGCGATACTCCCGTTGAAGATCACCCCGTCCATCACCACCATCGGGCTCGAATTGGCCGTCAGCGACTTTGGGCCGCGGATTTGCAAAGAACTCCCGCCCGCAGCGGATGTGGACTGGTTGGCATTGAAACCCGCCACGGTGCCGGTAAGCATATCGGTGAGCTGCGTCATCGGCTGGTTTTTGAACGTCTTCGAATCAACTCTGATCACCGCGCCCGTGAGGTCGCTCTTTTTCATGGTGCCATAGCCAACCACCACCAGTTCATCGAGCGCATTCGTGCTCGCCTGCATGGCAATTTCGATCACCGACTGATTGCCCACGGCTACTTCTTTCATCAAATAACCTACATAACTGAATGTGAGCACATCCGACGTAGCTGCCTGCACGGCGTAGCGCCCGTCGGCATCGGTGGTGGTGCCCCGTTGCGTGCCTTTCACGACGACCGTCACGCCGGGGAGGCCCTGTTTCGTCAGGCTGTCGGTGATCACACCGGTAACATCCCTCAGATTTTGCCCGTACAGCCACATCGGGCTGAGCCACGCCAAAAGGACAAGAATGCGGGCCCACGGGTGGGTTGGTAGTTTTACATGCATAAGACTATGGTTAGGAAATGAAAAATGAATTTTCAGAGGGCAGAAAGCCAAAAAATCCGGACATAGCAAACCGTACTTCGCAATGCGGCTACGAAGTTATTTATGCTGCAAATCCAGCATCCGATAGTATTTAATTTTGGCTTATAACAATGTTACAAGGATTTTAATAGGTATCCATGATAATAGGCGGAAATAGTAGCGATAACGTTCTCGAAAGCCTTTGCGGCACGCTGCTCACCTTACCACATACTTCGCAAACCCTGCCGAAGCCGTGTCGGCCACTGTCCCGTCCGGCTTTTTGTAGATCAGGTATGCCTGTATTTCCGGGTGGGTGCGGAGTATTTCGAATGCTCCGGGGATGCCTGCGGCGAGGAGCGCATTGTCGAAGCCGTCGGCGGTGACCGCTTCGGATGCTACTACTGTTGCGCTGATGATCTCGCGCTGCACGGGGAAGCCTGTTTTGGGATCTATAATGTGGGAAAGCCGCATTCCGCCTGCCTCTCTGAACTTGCGGTAGCTGCCCGAGGTGGTGACGGCTGCGTCGCCGATGCTGATCACTTCACGGATCACCGGCGTTTCGAATTCGGTAGCGGAAGGGGTTTCGATACCGATCTTCATCGGCTCATTACCAGGCCGTTTCAGGCCCCGAGTACGGATCTCCCCTCCTATTTCGACCATATAATTGCGGATACCCCGTGTTTCGAGGAAGCCTGCCACCACGTCCACCGAGTAGCCCTGCGCAATGCCGTTTACGTCTATTTGCAAGCAGGGAATGGATTTCAAAAGCCTGCGGCCGCGAACCTGTAACTTGTCGGAACCCACGCATGCGAGCAACTGATGGATGGTAGCGCTGTCGGGCATTGCGTCCGCGGCTTTGACGCCAAATCCCCAGGCGCGCACGAGCGGGTACACGGTAATGTCCGATAGCCCGCCCGTTTCCCGGTAAATCTGCAACGACCGTTCGATAATGCGTGCGAAATGCGCATCCATTTCAACACCGTCCGGCGATGCGTTGAACTTGCTGATGAGCGAGCCGGGCTGGTAAATGGAAAGCGACGCATCGATACTTTGAAAAATGCTGTCGACTTCGGATTTGTGTACCGATTGCCGGTCGGCATAATACGTAATGGCATAATTCGTGCCTTGCGCCTGTCCGGTGATCCGGTAGGTTTTGGGCGTTGCAGCGGGCCGCAATGCGCCCGTTATGAAGCACATAAGCGCTGCCCCGACCCAAGTCCACCGTTTCATCAGGCTGAATATTCGGGTTTCCAGTATTGTACCTTTTCGGTATCCGCCGCTGCATTCCCCATGTGTATGGCGATCGACCCGTCGCGGCCGGTTTCGACATTGGAAACAGGTTCTTTTTTGTTCCTGACGCATTCAGCGAAGTCCTTCAATGCAAACACAGTCGGTTCCAGCTCTTCATCCCCGGGCTTCCCGAACTTCACTTCCACGCCCTTGCCCTGGGTGGTGACGGCGATGGTGGCGCCGGTAACCCCGTCCACGACACCTTTGGCATTGTTGGTGATTTCAGGGTAAATGAATGCTTTGTCACGCAAGATCTCGACCGTCGCTTTGTCGCCGAGAATGCGGATGCTGTAACCATTATACGCATTGGAAAGTACGGAAGTTACGCTCGCTTTCACGCCGTTGGGATAGTCATACACCGTGCGGATGTTGTCATAAGTATCCCGCCCATCCTTCCAGTAGTTGATACCACCCAGGCCGACCACCTTTACGGGGCGGCTGTCGGTGAGGTAATTAACAACATCGATCTCGTGGGCGCAAAGCTCGGAAAGCGGCCCGCCGCAGTACTCGCGGTACATGCGCCAGTTGATTGCCCGTTCCATTTTCGGGTCTTTCACCGGGAATCGCCAGTTCGAGTTGCGGTTGTACTGGCATTCGAAATGCGTGATCCTGCCCAGCCAGTTTCTTTCATAATCTCCTTTACGCGGTGATAAAGGCCGTAATAGCGGTACTGATAGCCAATTTGGAAAATCAATCCCGAAGCTTTCACCTTCTTAACAAGTTCAATGGCCTGGGGAATGTCGTAGGTCATCGATTTTTCGAGGTAAATGTGCTTGCCCGCCTGCAATGCGGCCACGGCCATTGGATAATGCAGGTAAAGCGGCGTGGCGATCACGACGGCGTCGATGGATTTGTCGTCGAGCAGCTTTCGGTAATCGGTGTAGGCTTTCGCGTTCTTGGCGGCGAGGCTTATGCCCTTTTGCAGGTTTTCGGGGATAATGTCACAGCAGGCGACCAGCTCATAATCAGGCATTTCGCGGATCAGCGTTGCCAGACCGGCTCCTCTCGAACCGGTAACGATAATGCCCAGGCGAATCTTGTCGGCAGGTGCTACGGCTTTCCCGAACACCGGCGAAAACGCGGTGGAGAGGCCCGCTCCTGCCATTGCGGCCAGGCCGGTTGCTATGAAACCTCTTCTTGTTGTTGGCGATGGGGTCATGGGTGATTAAGGGTTGGTTAGGGGTCAGGAAATGTTGTCAAAAATGATTTACGGGCACTTGCCCGTAAATGTAAGTAT
>CBIHPQ010000561.1:0-3900 GCA_966211825.1 uncultured Dyadobacter sp.
TATATAATGTTAGAATCGAACAACGAAGCATTCTGACGGATCACCTCGTAAACTTCCTTGGAGATCAATGATGCATTTTCGCCAGTTTTAGAATCTACATATGTATAAAGACGCTTCATTGTAGCCGAAAACGACTTCAATGTGTTCTTATGGAGATTTGAGATAGCGACGCGGGCAGCCAGGATCGCATAATCCGGGTGCTTGGTGGTCATGGAAGCTGCGGTTTCGGCAGCCAAATTATCCAGCTCGGCGGTGGTAACGCCATCGTAAATGCCGGAAACGACCTTCTTGGCGACTTCGACGGGCTGAACATAGGCGGAGTCCAGGCCGTAGCTCAATTTCTCTATGCGGGCAGTCACCTTATCGAATTTCACGGATTCGCGGCGGCCGTCACGCTTTATGACATACATAGACATAGTAATGTGGTGTTTGATAGAACGTTAGTGATGTATATTGCTGGGATTGTAATCGGAGATGCACTCTAAAATCTCTTGAAATAACATTAAATTAATCAGAAACGCAACGGATATCTAAACCTGAAAAACGGGTTTAGCGACATAATCCAAATTACTAAATTGTTAAGAAACTAATAACTAGATATTTACAGAAATTTGATTCTGAGAAAATTTTTTGAGGAAAATTAGAATCAAAAATTTGCAAACTTTTTTTCAAGTTTTTTTAAGCCAAATTCCGGCAAAATTTAATTTACTACTGAAAATCAACTACTTAAATATTGAACATTATTTAGAATAATTCTAAGGTTGCAAACTTTGCAAAATCCAGAACTTATCAATCCAACATAAATTTTCAACTGACAGACGCTAAACAATATACTTATGAGCACAATTATCGAGCAGGCCGACAGGCGGACATTTCTCAAAACAACCTCCGGAATGGTTGCAGGCCTTGCATTAGGCGGATCGCTTACCGAGGCTATGGCCAAAGCAGCCGGGAATGCGGCATACAGTATCCCACTGGGCGTTTATGCGGCATACGACAAAGCCGAGTTTCTGAGAAAATCGGGATGTTCATATATAGAGGAGTCTGTCGCGGGGTTTCTGATCCCGGAAGGTGGCGATGCGGGTTATAAAAAAAACCTTCAGCAACTCAAAACTGAGCACTTCCCTATTAAATCGTATGTGATCCTCCTCCCCGCGACCCTGAAAACGCTGGGACCGGAGGCGAATCACGAGGCGATCCTCCAAAGAACGGAGACCGTACTGAAACGCGCCAAAGAATGCGGCTCTCAGTTTGTCGTATTCGGTAGCGGGGCTTCAAGGATCATACCGGAAGGCTTCGATCGCGCGAAGGCGAAGGCCCAACACATTGAATTAACCCAAAAAATGGCCCCGTTGGCGGAAAAATACGGGGTAACCATTGCAGTTGAGCCGCTGAACCGGGGAGAAACCAACTTCATCAACAGTCTCGCCGAGGGCGTGGAGATCGTAGATGCCGTAAAAAGTCCGCGCGTGAAGCTGCTTTGCGACATTTACCATATGTTAAAGGAGGACGAGCCTGCTTCGGAGATCGTCAAATACGGCAAGCATATCGTCCATTGCCACATTGCGGAAAAGGAAAAACGCACGCCGCCGGGTGTGAAGGGCGACGATTTCAGGGCTTACCTGGCCGCATTGAAGAAGATCAATTATAAAGGCGGCCTTTCGATCGAATGCTTCGTGTACACCGATTTCGAGAAGGAAGCAAAACGCGGCGTGGAGGTCCTCAAACAGCAACTCAGTGAAGTCTAGGGCATTAATTTTCGGTGTATTGCATTAATATTAAAAAAGATACGGTTTCAATACTTGATTTACAAATCAGGATTTTTTACTTTTGCAATCCTTTTGAAAACCGTATCGAAAAACATAATACCATATACCAATGAAAAAAGATATTCATCCCAATTACAGAGAAGTAGTTTTCTGGGATCTATCAAGCGACTTTAAATTCATTACGCGCTCTACCATAGAAACTTCTGAAAACGTTACGATGGAAGACGGCAAAACGTACCCGGTGTACAAAGTCGAGGTTTCTTCTCAGTCACACCCTTTCTACACTGGTAAGAACGTACTGGTTGATACAGCTGGTCGTGTTGACAAGTTCAGAAAGCGTTACGGAAAATAATCTCCGTTACGGCTCTAACCTGCGTGGTCGAACACGTCGGACATCAGAAAAAGTACAGCGGCAGTCTCCTGACAAATATGTTCGGGAGACTGCTTCTTTTTTTGCCGTAACCAATAAAATGCCCGAACTTTGGCAGGCACATACGTTTTAATATATGCCCAATACCATTCTGTTCGACGATCCAAAGATTAGAATCCAGCTTTTACCTTTTACATACACAAGACCAGTCGCCGGCATCCGGTGCGGCATTCACACACTGGCCGAAAAATGGGCCGACAGATGCCACACTACCGTTTCGTTCCAGACGGAAGATTATCTTGCAACCAAATATCCACAGCATACTTCCGACGACAACCTGTTTATCAACGGTGCATTGTGCCCGGACGAACACCTGGCCGGCATTGTTAAAGGCCTGCCACATGGTAATGCACTCGTGTCCAATGACGGGGAGATCCTGGCCGTAAGAACACATTCGGCCTGGAAGGTTTTGGAAGGCACAAACGGCCTTTCGCCTGTGACTTATGCCGAGCCATTTACGATGATCCGCAATGTGTGGGATATTTTCGGCCAGAATGGCGCGCAGATCAAAGCAGATTATGAACGGATCGTTTCCGTACGCAAGTCAGTCGGCATTACCGATCCTTTTACGCATTGTTACAAACCTGAAAATATTTTTGTCGAAGAAGGCGCGGTGATCAGGGCGTCCATTCTGAATGCGGAGAACGGCCCTATTTACATTGGAAAAAATGCATTGATTCAGGAGGGCTCGATGATCCAGGGACCATTTGCCATCGGAGAAAACGGCGTTCTGGCACAGGGAACGAAGATTCGCCCGAATACCACCGTCGGACCGTCGTCGAAAGTTGGGGGCGAAGTGAGCAACTGTGTCGTTTTCGGGTATAGCAACAAAGGCCACGACGGCTACCTGGGCAATTCGGTTTTGGGAGAATGGTGTAACCTTGGGGCTAATACCAATAATTCCAATTTAAAGAATGACCACTCGAACGTCAAGCTGCATAGTTATGCCACCAATGCGCTGGTCGACACCGGTTTGCTCTTCTGCGGACTGATGATGGGCGATTATTCCAAAGCGGGAATTTCGACGATGTTCAACACCGGGACGATCGTTGGCGTAAGTGTGAATGTATTCGGGGCAGGTTTTCAGGCCAAGCATGTGCCCTCGTTCTCATGGGGCGGCGCGGCCGAGGGATATTGCGGATACCGGTTCGACAAGGCCGTGGCAGTAGCAAACGATACGGTAAGCCGCCGAGGCGTCGTATTCGGCGAAACGGAAGAGAATATAATGCGTACTGTTTTTGAAATTACCCAAAACCAGCGCGGCCAATAGGCATATTAACCCATTTCATTAATTTACGAAAATCGTGCTTTTCAGAGATATTCCGGGACTTGAAAGTATCAAAGCGACATTGAGGCGCTCGGTCCGGAACAGCCATCTGGCCCACGCCCAGCTTTTTGATTATCCCACGGGCGGAGCAGGCCTGTCGATGGCGCTGGCATTCTCTACCTATATTAATTGTGAAAACCGGAATGAGGACGACGCTTGCGGCACCTGCGCATCATGCGTGAAGATGGCCAAGCTCGTGCATCCCGATTTCCATTTCATATTCCCTATCGCCGCTTCCAAAAAGGTTGATGGTAAAACCAGCGAGGCTTTTCTGCCACTCTGGCGTTCATTTTTGCTGGAAAACCCCTACCGCGTCCTTCCCGACTGGCTCGACCACATCAGTGCCGAGAACAAGCAGGGTAACATTTCGGTGG
>CBIHPQ010000562.1:0-3893 GCA_966211825.1 uncultured Dyadobacter sp.
GGCCTCCTGGTGATGTTTTGTAAAATTCTTTTCTCCCGCTGCAACCGATACGGCCAGGTGGTTGCTCAGCGGCGGGATCGGGCAATTATAGCCCGTGCTGTATGCGCAATAGGGATTATATGCCTTGTTAAAGTCGAGAACGCATTTGCCGTCCTTCAAATCGGTCGTTTTCAGGTCCAGGTAGCGGCCGCCCCCGTAGGTTTCCGCGCCATTGGTTTTATCCTTGAAAGGTACAAACAGGTAATCCTTGTATTTGGCGAGCTGTTGCAGGCTGAGGCTTCGGTAAACCGTCAGCTTTTGTCTTCTGCCATTCACCTTAAATTTCAGGACGCCGTATTTAACGTAGGTCTTGTTCATCCCGCTGTAAGTAGGCATTTCGAATGATTTGCCCTTGGCCTTTTCGAAACGGGCTTCCACCCGGTAGGAAGAATCGGGCGCGTAGAACTGCAAATAGGGCAGGTCAGCCTCTTTGAGCGGAGAGTTCTCCGAATGCAGGAACTCCTCCTTGTAATGTTTTCTGAACTGATTAGTCTCCTCGCTAAAAGTTTGTGCTTGTGATCCAAACGCCGCGACCAGAACTGTAAAGAGTGTGCTTAAAACAACTTTCATACGATAGGGAAAAAAGAAATCCGGTAATTTTTACCGGATTTTATTAAAATTATTCCAGAAACGCAAAAGCCCCGAAATATTTGAACTTATTGAGCTGAAATTTTCTTCACTTTCGACTCATCGATATTGAATGCCTTCACAACCGCGTCGTAGCTGTTCAAATCCACTTCGGCGTTGGTGCGTTGCAAGAAATCAGACGGAACCACTACCACGCGGAATTCGAAACCGCGGGTCCAGTCGGTAGCCACGTTGGCCAAATTCACATTACCGTCCATGAAAATCAACATGTCCTTGTCGGTTCTGTCAAAATTATAGGTAATGATACCGTTAGGGCTGGTCAGAAATGTAGTCTGGGGCAGTGGGCGGTAAGCTTTCAGGCCACCGGCATCATTCCAGTATACATACACGAGTACGGCGTCGGACGGCAAAACTTCGATATCCTCCTGATCGAAATTCAAAGCGTAGGAGTACTTATTTGCTGCGGTAAAGTCCACATTGATAATGTCGAAGGTTTGTCCCAGCACATCGCCTCCCTGCGGTCCCGGATCACCTTTCGGGCCACGGCAGCTTTGGAATAATGCAAGGACAGCGAGTAATAGCAGGGGCAAGAGTTTTCTGTTCATGACTTGTAGTTGAAATAATTGAGAAATCGATTAAAATTCTGTGATTAGATGATGATGCAATTATAAAGTTTAAATCCCGATCCGGCATTAACCTTTGTTAACTAAAAAAATGCCGTTCCACGCATCACAGGGGGGCATACACTGGAACAGAGGACGGTAAGTAATTATTGTATTTTTAATAAAGGGATTGTTTGCGTAGATATCGTTTGCATGCTACTTTTCCCGGAAACAACGATTTTAGGATCAACTAACATTAAAAGGAACAACGATGATTAACCGTAAAGCAACAGCCATTTGGAAAGGTACCGGCAAAGAAGGTACAGGTACGATCAGCACGCAGAGCACAGTTCTGGAAAATACGCAATATTCTTTCAATACCCGTTTTGCCGATGGTAAGGGAACGAACCCCGAGGAGCTGGTTGCCGCTGCGCATGCCGGATGTTTCGCCATGAAACTGAGCTTTGAACTGAATGCGGCCGGTTTCACAGCCGACGAACTGAATGCTACCGCTACCATTTCACTGGATCCAGCCCAGGGCAAGATTGTTAAAAGTGCGATCGACCTGAAAGCACAGGTTCCGGGGATTAGTGCGGAGCAGTTTGCACAGGTTGCCGACAAAGCGAAAAAGGAATGTCCGATATCCCAGTTGCTCAATGCGGAAATCACATTGAATGCAGAGCTGGTATAACTTCATGGAACCGGCTCGCGGCGCTGCTACGGCGTGGTGAGCCGGTTCTAATCAATAAAAAGGTCGCTTGCGATGCGGTCGGCGAAGAGCTTGCCGGCTTCGGTGAGTACCAATATCCCCGAATCTTCCCTGATCCAGCCTTTGCGGGTCATCTTCCCCAGTTCGTCATGGGCTTGTAGTGCAAATGCCCCGGCCGAAAGTATTTCCACTTTTTGTAGTTCAACTCCCCATTTTGTCCGCAGGCCGGTTAGCAGATATTCATTAGTCTGATCTGCCGCGGTAAGCTGTTCTACGGTCGACGGGACCGTGTCTTTTTGAATCGCTTCGAGGTATCTGGCATTATTCGAAACATTATATTCACGGCTTACGCCATTGTACGAGTGCGCGCTCGGGCCTACGCCCAGGTAAGGATGCTGTTTCCAGTAGGAGCTGTTATGGTTGCTGTACCGGCCGTTTCTCGCGAAATTGGAGATTTCGTATTGCTCGTAACCATTGTCGCCCAACGATTGTACGAGTATTTCAAATTGCTGCGCCGCATATTCCTCCTCGATCGGCCGCATCTTCTTCTTTTTCAACCAGCTACCAAAGGCAGTTTGCGGTTCAATGGTGAGGCAGTAAGCTGAAATGTGCGGTACATCCAGTGTAAATGCCTGGGTAAGATCGCTCCGCAGAATATCATGACTTTCGGAAGGGATTGCGTAGATAAGGTCTATGGAAATATTGTCGATACCGGCCTGCTGCGCCAGTTTTACACATTGCTGTGCTTCCACCGCCGTGTGAGCGCGGTTCATAAAACGCAAATGCGGCTCGTGAAAAGACTGAATGCCGATACTCAGCCGGTTGATGCCCGCATGGGCAAACATTTGAAGGGTAGGGGCGGTGAGGTCGTCGGGGTTGGCTTCCAGGGTGATCTCGGCATTGTTTGCGACGCGGAAATGCTGGTGGATCGTTTCAAGCAGGAATTGGAGCTCCGCTTCGTCGAGCATCGACGGGGTGCCGCCGCCGAAATAAATGGTTTCCATATCCCCTTCCGGCAGGTAGGACTTCCTCAACACAATTTCCCTCGCAATAGCCTCCACGACGGCGCGCTTGTTGGCGATGTTGGTGCTGAAATGGAAATCGCAATAGTGGCAAGCCTGTTTGCAAAAGGGGATATGGATGTATAAATGCATTATTTTGAATTTTTCTGCCACTCCCAGCCGATCTTCACGCCGGCCCAGAGGTTATTTTTCGGCGCTCCGTTGTAATAGCGGTTACCGAATGCGTTGAGGTCGTAGCCAAGGCTGTAAATACCGGCATTCACCTTCTCTGCGGATGCCGACAACTCACTGTACAAATGCTGCCCCCAGCTTTTTTTCCAGCTCACACGTGCCGTCCATTGGTTATAAGCCGTGTTTTTCACCGTATTAGCATCATTGAGATAGAAAGAATCACCGTGCTGGTAAGTCAAAAATGCCGATACGCCATATTTGAGCAACACATCAAGACCCGTCGATTGTGAGAAACGCGGAATGCCCGGGATGAGTTTCCCGCTCAGGTCCACGTCGGCCTGCTGGAATTCCTCATAGGTATATTTGGTATAAGTGCCCGTATTCCAGAGTTTAAGCATTACAGGCAGTTGCGGATTAGAGAGAATGTCCCAACCGACCGTCCATTCAAGACCATTCTGTTTTGTTTTACCAGCATTTACAAAATATTCAGAGCCAGCCTCGTTGAGCCTGCGTACGATCGCATCGCGGAGACCGAAATGGTACAGGCTGATCTCCCCTGAAATGACTTTACCCGTCTTGCGGATACCGATTTCGGTATTGTTGCCTTTTTCGGCTTCCAGGTCCTTCCGGAAACCTCCCGCCGACGGACGCACCTCCTGCAAGGTAGGGGGGGAGAACCCGCCGCTGTACGACGCGGTAACCGACCAGTTGCCGGCGATCACCTTATTGGCGGCGAAACGTGGAATGAATATGCCGTCGAAA
>CBIHPQ010000563.1:0-3890 GCA_966211825.1 uncultured Dyadobacter sp.
AATGCCAGAACGTCGCTTTACCATCCTCGTCGTTCCACGTCAGCAGTTTTACCAGGGAATCCTCCGTGATCTGGCGCGTAGGGTCCCACACTTCATTATTCACTTTGGCGGCTATCACATTCCGTGCAAGCCCTTCACTGATGCTGAGCGCGATTTCGAGAGCGGTTACCCCTTTTGGGTAAAAACGTTCGCTACCATCGGGCAGGGTAATTTTTACTTGAGACTCGTCTTTCATTCAAAAAATAATTCTGTGACTATGGTTCTATGGCAATGCGGAAAGCCGCAAAACACAAAGCTATTCAATTTTAGCTTTGCGCGATGAGTCCACGCGGATATTTGTAGTACCACGCGGCTGGATAATATTGATTTTAACCCGTGCAGTATCCAGCAATTTGTATCCACTGCCGGCATTGTCCTCGGGGTAGTAGGAGGGGTAAAGCCCTTCCGATTCGATTTTCCGGATGCGGTACATCCCATAGCGCGCATCCTGGTCGCCCGGCGCGATCGTCAGTGCCGTGGTGTAGTAGGTTTTCGCCAAATCCAGCTCACCGCTTTTTTCATAAGCGTAACCCAGCATGTTATTGAACTCTTTCGATTGCGGCTTCTTTCTCAAAAGCGTTTTCAGCGCGGGGATCGCCTGCGGGTAAGCGCGGAGCTGCATGGCGACGGCCGCCAGCTGGTTGAGCGCCTCCTCATAGTCGGGCTGGATCGCAACGGCTTTCTGGTAAAAGATCAATGCGGTGTCTGGTTGCGCCAATGCATTCAGGATTTCACCTCTTCCGAAAAACAGGCTTGCACGCTCCGGAAAGCGTTTCAGCGCCTTTTCATTGATCGAAAGCGCCTCCGCAGTGTTTTTAAGCTTTAAATTAATCATCGTACCCTGCTCGTAAGCACGCAGCAACCGCGGGTTGACGTTCATCGCATAGTTAAAGCTCGACAAACTCGCCAGCGAATCGCCCTGCCTTGCCTGCAACACTCCTTTGACATAATAAGCAGAGCCGTCATAAGGGGCCATTTTCAATGCCTGGTTGAGATAACCTGCCGCCTCGCCGAAGCGGTTTTTGGCCTGCAAGATATCGGCGAGCAGAATGTAGAGTTCGGGACTGCTTTGCTGCAATGCCTCGGCGCGTTGTGCATCTTCCAGGGCATTGTCGATCTTGCCAAGCTCCCGGTTGATTTTTCCACGCAAAAGGAAATATTCGCTCACATTATCCTGCTCGTAGATCGATTCGTTAATGTCGTCCAGCGCCTCCGAATACTGCTCGCGCTCAAAGTATATGCGCGCCCTCTTGAAATAATTCACATCCGAATCGATCCCGCGGTTGATCAGGTCTGTGAGCGACAGCAATGCATCGTTCTGCCATTGCGACCTGCCTTTTTTGATCACGGGCGGGATGCGCGTGGAGGTACGCGCATCGCTCTGGCACGACTGTTCGAGCCCACCCAGCGCGATGAGGAATGCAAGCGGTAAATATTTCAGATTGTCAGACTTCATTCGCCCCTAAACATTCTGGTCTGAAAAACGGGAAAATACCCCTAGTGGCAGCTTTTTATCAAAAGAATCAGGTATGAACAATTCGCCAAATTCATGCTTGATCTCCGTGCCGAAATGCGCCTTGATCAGGTTTTCGACGATCAGTGCCGAAAAGCCGAGTGAATACAGGTTAATGATAAAAAAGAAGTTTTTCTCCTTTAATAACTGCGCGCACAGCTTCAACAGTTCATTCAGGCTCTCTTCCAAAAGCCATTTTTCGCCGTCGGGTCCGCGTCCGTAAGCGGGAGGGTCGAGGATCAGGCCATTGTACTTGTTGCCCCGCCGTACTTCGCGCTGCACGAATTTCAATGCGTCTTCCACCACCCAGCGGATATTGCTCAGTCCGCTCAGCTCCATATTCTCCCGCGACCAGCTGATCACCTGCTTCACCGAGTCGACGTGGGTCACATCCGCGCCGGAAGCCTTCGCGGCAAGCGAAGCAATGCCCGTATAGGCGAACAGGTTCAGTACCGAGGGTTTTTCCTCAGGCATTTGTTTCAGAGTCCGGGCGATAAAATCCCAGTTGGTAGCCTGCTCGGGGAAAACGCCCACGTGCTTGAATGACGACAATGCAAGTTTCGTACGCAAATGCAGTTCTTTCGTCCGGTACTGGAAAACCCATTTTTCGGGCATATCTCCCTTGGTGATCCATTGCCCTTTGTCCTGCGAGTTTTTATCCTTTTTGAAAACCGCATTGGAGCGCTTGTCCCATTCGTCTTCCGAAAGCGACTTGTCCCAGATAGCCTGCGGCTCGGGACGCGAAAGAATATACGGCCCGAATCTTTCGAGTTTCTCAAATCCGCCGCTATCAATTAGTTGGTAGTCAGTATGTTGGTCTGGTGAAAGTAGTATCAAAGTTTTATTTCGGCTTTCGGCTTTCGGCCGTCGGCCTTTTTTAGTTATAAATTATAAAAATGCCCCCGCGAGGAATAAAGCCGACGGCCGACAGCCGACAGCCGAAGTCTAATATGCAATCTTGTTTAAATAAAATACATTCCTGCGTCCCCGCGTTTGCGCGTCGCCGGCTGCATTTACAATGCGTTGTTCGCCCCAGGCGAGGTAGAAGTTGTCGTACCAGTAGTCGATATCGTCGGTGCTGGTTTTGCGGACTTTGTCGCCTTCCACGTAGGTTTCATTGGGAATTACGCGGTCGCTGTCAATCACCTGGTCGCCTTTGATGATCTTGCTGCGAATGGCGCCGTTATGGCTGTAAATCAATTTGGAGTTGCCGTTGGTGAAAGATTGGACCTTGATCTTTTCCTTCAATTCCATGCTTTTTACATTGTCGAAACTAATGCTGTTATCCCAAAGCAAATTGCCGTTCTGGTCCACATCCGCCACGACAGCATGCGTATAGGTAAAGCCGTCGAACACCTGCTGGTTATAGCCTCGGCCGCCGTACATCGGGTTCCAGAGGTAAGGATTGTAAAGCCCCATTCCGAATGGATAGCCGTACCCGCCGTAACCATAATTGAAACCGCCCATCATACTGGGGTTCTGGTAGCGGTATTCGGGGTAAAAGACTTCGGCTACAAGCAGGAAATTGCTGGATTTGGGCACGATATCGTGCACAAGCAAGCGGTAGTTGAGTTTCAGGTCGTCGCCGCTTTCCTTTTTCTTACGGATCCGCTTTTCGATCTTCTCCTGCTGGCGCTCGCTCATGAAATTGAAGAAGTTTTTGAAATCGGTAAAACTGTGGTACCTGGTGAAAACTGTCTCATCACCCACAATTTTACTGATATACAAACCCTGCGAAGCGGCCATGCTGCTGCTCTGCATATTGCGGTAGCCATAGGTGCCTATCACGACGCGCACGGAATCGTTCAACACCTGCAAACGTCCGCTCAGCAGCGAGAAATCGTCCTCGGGATCGACGCTAGCCTGCGTGTAGAGCTCGCCCGTTTCTTCATAGGAACGTGCTACGATCTTGGTCTGACGGCCTTTTTTCACGGCAAAACATACATTCACCAAATGCTGCGCCGTATCCACTTCGACGGTCTGGATGGCATTGGAGCCTTTAATGGCCGAAGGTAATACCCGCGTTTGCTGTGTCGTAAGCTGGGTGTAGATCAGCACCGGTTCGTTGCGGACCATCCCGGCCATAAAAACCGAATAGCCGAGCGTCTTGAAATCGGTAATCTCAAAACGGTCGACCGTATTAATTGTAAAAGTCTCCACGAAACCGGGACCGACATTGACCTTCACAATCTGGTACAATGAGCTCCGGTACTTGCTGAAAAGCAGGAACACTGCCTGTCCGTCGTAAGAGGAAGCGATATAATCGAGGTTCGACTCGATGGGGCCGTCGATGGACCACACCCGTTCGAGGTTCGTATCGAATTTCTGGACATTGAAC
>CBIHPQ010000564.1:0-3879 GCA_966211825.1 uncultured Dyadobacter sp.
ATTCATTCATTCAGTCATTCAGTCATTCAGTCATTCAATCATTATCAATGTACGATCTTAAAAACCAGTTCCCGCAGCAGCTCACCCTCAGGAACACTATTTCCGTCGAGCCCTTTCAGGCGACCGTCGCATTCGCGCAGGTAATGGATGATGTTTGCGACCTTTCCCATTGGGTAATTACGTGCAGCCAGCAGATAATCCTTTACGAAATAAGGATTAACACCGAGCTCCACAGCCAGCCCTTTCTCGGATTTGTCGCGCGCCGCATGTGTGAGGAGCAGTTTGGAGAAAAACCCGAACAGGATGATCAGCACCGGGGCCAATGGATTGTCTTTGGGATTAGAAGCAAAAAAAGCAGCTATCTGATTGGCTTTCAACACATCACGATGCATTAATGCTTTCTGGAATTCAAACACATTGTACTCTTTGCTGATCCCCACAAACTTTTCGATCGCCGCCGCGTCAACCCCCTCGTCCACCCGCAGGTTGACCATAATCTTGCGGATTTCATTTGAAAGGCGTTTCAGGTCATTGCCAATGTTATCGACCAGCATCTGCACCGCTTTCGGGCTGATTTTTACGCCCTCGTGCTGGCAAAATGAAGCAACCCAGTCCGGCAGCTTGTTGTCGTACATTTTCTTGGATTGAACTACCACGCCATTCGTATTGCAGGCTTTCAGATAAGATTTCCGTTCGTCTGCATTGCCGTGATAGCAAAAAACGAGCACGGTGGTGGGCACGGGGTTCAATGCGTAATCTTCCAGCCGCTGTTGTTGCTCTTTTTGCTCGATGCCGTTCAGCCGGTGCGCTTCCTTCACGAGCACCAACTGCCGCTCTGCCATGAACGGGAACCTTCGCGCATAGTTTAGCACCCCTGCTACATCCGTGTCTTTTCCATAAAGCACAAACTGGTTAAACCCCCGCTCCGACTCTGGAACTACTTTATTTTCAAGCTCTTCGGCAATGGAATCAATGTAGTAGGGTTCGTCGCCGTGCAGGAAATACAGTGGACGGAACTTCTTGCTTTTGAGCTCTTTAAGAATGATGTCGGGTGTTTGTGCCATTTGGTTTGCAGGTTGGGACCAGAATGCGATCCGGACATCAAATTTACCGGTCCGCGCCGATTATGCCGCGTTTTCAGCGATAAATTGACCTGCCTGCCGGCGCAGTTCCGGAAAAAAGGAAAGGAAATGGGCATAATAGATATCCTCGTTCGCACGTAAATCGTTGACGGCCCCGGAGATAGGTTCCAGAAACGCGGCGCGGCGCGAGAGGCGGCGAAATGTCGTATCGATGCCGTCGAGGTTTGCATAGGTATTCAGCCAATCCTGGCGGATCATCGCATTCACCATCGGAACCATCGTCTCGGGGACCAGGTGCGCATTCCGTTCGATCACCGAGTAAATGCGGTGGGCATATACAAAAAGCGGCTCATGGTGATAATGCTCGAAATTTTTTGCTAGGAAGTAATCAAAATAAATGTCCATCACAATCCCCGCCAGCTTGCCCTGTGTAACTGCCGCCACATCTTTGGCTTCGAGCACCTCGGGGTGCGAGTCTGTAAATGAATCGATAAAACGGTGCAGTTTCAGCCCCACCACATAATCGGGGTTCCAGTTGGCAGTCTTCTCATCACTCAAACGGCCTTTAATGAAGTCACCGACATAATTGCCCATCATCACCCCCTCATTCTCCCCAGACAGCAAAATATGCGCTAAAAAATTCATCTAAATGACATTTTGACAAAATTGCCGTACGTTTGTTCCGGTACTATTACACGGAACAATTCTTTTACAACAACCATTATTTTAATCAAACTAGCAAATGAAAGTCGAAAAAAATAACGTCGTTGCGTTAACATATAGCCTGAGCATTCCGGACTCGGAAGGAGAAACGGATGTGGTGGAAGTGGTCTCCGAAAACGACCCGATGTACTTTATCCATGGCATCAGCGGATTGCCTGAAGGCTTCGAAACCCAGATTGAAGGCCTTTCTGCCGGTGACACTTTTGATTTCACCGTCGCGCCGGAAGAAGGTTATGGAGAATATGATGAAGAAGCGGTCGTAGACCTGCCTAAATCCGTTTTCCAGAACAGCGAAGTAGACCAGGACGAGCTGCTTCAGGTCGGTAACATTATCCCGATGACCAACGAAGATGGCGAAAGGCTCCACGGCCAGATCGTCGAAATCCGCGACGACGTCGTAATCATGAACTTCAACCACCCGCTCGCAGGTAAAACAATGCACTTTTCAGGCCAGATCCTAAGCGTTCGCGCCGCAACAAAAGAAGAACTGGACCACGGCCACGTACACGGCACGGGCGGCGTTCATCATCATTAATGAATAAGCGAATGAATGAGTGAATAGAACGCAAAAATATTCACTCATTCACTCATTCACTCACTGCCCGGTACTGCTCCACTTCCACCCCGAAACGCTTCAAAAACTCAACGCCTTCCTCGATCGCGATGCCTTTGTAGGCGGCGTAGGAATGCAGGAAAATCACTTTTTTGATCTTCATCGTGTAGATCACCCGGGCACAGGCGATACAGGGCGCCAAGGTTACGAAAAGGGTCGATCCCTCAATATTAGAGCCGTTTTTTACGGCGAAAAGAATGGCATTTTGTTCCGCGTGCAATGCCAGCGAGCAGCTACCCTTCGCGTCGCGCGGACATCCTACTCCCGGAAATTCTTCATCACAGTTGTGCGTGCCTGCGGGAGGGCCGTTGTAGCCGATAGAAATAATCCGCGTGTCCTTCGTTAGCACCGCCCCCACCTGCGCTTTTATACAATGCGAACGCTTGGCAAGATTTTTTGCCAGGTCCATATAAATGTCATCAAATTCCGGCCGCAAATTCGTTGTAGATAATGTCATTCTCTGTTCAATCCAATTCAGGGTACAAAATTAGGGAAATGACGGCTGGATTCAACGCAGTTTGAAAAGTATGACCAAAAGCATTTCGCTTGTTTTTTTACTGACGCTCCTCCTTAACCCGCTTTTTGCACAGCAGGACAAGTCGGTTGTGACCCTCACCAGAGATCCCGCGGGCCTTTTTAAGTCCTATAAATTCTTCATTCAAAACGTCGAAGACCAGCGCCCGCAGTCCGGCGCCACGCTTGGCAAAGTAATCGCCCTGGGTAAGGAAATTCCCGCAGTAATGTCCGGAAAAGCCGAAAGCGAGCTGTTCAGCTACTGGTCGTACCTCGCACCGAAGAAAGAACAGACCTATCTGCCGCTTTACATTACGATTAAGGAGCTGTCTGTCAACGAAAAACGCGTGGGTCCGAACAAGGTTGCTGGCGAAGTGCGGCTCGATGTCCGGTTCCGGTGGTACCGCGATATGCAACCCGTAGATCTTACCGGTTATCAAACGGCAGCAAACTATACGCGTCCCGAAACCGCCTTCACCCATGACAGGCTGCTCAAACAGCTTGTGGACCAGGCGTTAAGCCATTTCCAAAAATGGATGACCACCAACGCGGGCAAAACGCCGGCATTGGCGCGCAATCTGGTGCTGACATTCAAAGAGATTAGCAACACTTCTGCCGAGGACACGGTTTTTTATTCGCCCAAACGGCCGCTGATCTGGGACGATTTCAAAGGCAGGAGCGGCAAGCCGGGCAGCCGGTATGCTGCGGCGGTGTTCACGAGTTTTGGCTACGAAGGGCGCTCCTATCCCAAAGATGATGATATCGTCGTGGAGATCGGTTTGAAGATTTTTATGGTCAAAAGCATGTCGTGGGGCCGGCCGGAGTCGCGTAATGCGGGTACATTGCGCCATGAGCAGCTACATTTCGATGTTACTAGACTGGTGGTAGAGAAATTCAAAGAACGGCTCAGGAAGGCCGAATTGACGATCGAAGACTACGACAGCGAAA
>CBIHPQ010000565.1:0-3860 GCA_966211825.1 uncultured Dyadobacter sp.
TGATCGACATCCGCGACGCAGGAAAAGGAGGGATTTTGCTCAGTGCGCACGTGGGTAACTGGGAAACCGCAGGGAATCTGCTGAAAGGCCGCATTACGCCCACGATCAATATTGTAATGCTGGATGCCGAGGTCGAAAATATCAAGAAGTATATGGACCTATCCACCGGCGGCTCGCGCTTTAAAGTGATCGCGATCAAGGACGATCTTTCGCATGTTATTTCGATTCGCAATGCATTGGTTAACAACGAATTCGTGGCAATTCATGCCGATCGTTACCTCGAAGGTGCGAAATACATAGAAATGGATTTTCTGGGTAAGAAAGCCCGGTTTCCCTACGGCCCGTTTGTGATCGCGTCGAAATTCAATGCGCCGGTGACGTTTGTTTTTGCCGCCAAGGACGGAAAATACAGCTATCATCTGAGCGCCACAAAGCCCATAGAGGGCAAAATGAAGCCGGAAGAGATCGCCCGGCTGTATGTGGACGAGCTGGAACGAAAAGTGAAGGCATTCCCGGAGCAATGGTTTAATTACTTCAATTTCTTTCAATCATGATCGCCGCGAAAGACGCTATAACCGACTACATCCCGCATCGCGCACCGTTTGTGATGGTCGACAACCTCGTGAGCGCCACGCGCGAAAGGTTTGAATCGGATTTTGAGATTATGGACGCTAATCTGCTGGTTCAGGATGGCTTTTTTCAGGAAACCGGGCTGATCGAGCACATCGCACAGACATGCGCGGCATCTTTCGACTACCTCGACCGGGAAGCAGGCGGGAAGCCGAAAATCGGTTTTATCGGGGCGGTCAGCAAAGTGCTTGTGACTGAGTTGCCTCCGGTCGGCGCTACGATCAGGACGGTTGTAACACCCCTGCACCAGTTGGGAAATATTTACCTTGTGAAGGGCGAAAGTTTCCTGGATGGGCGTATATTGCTGGGATGTGAACTAAAAATCGTAGTAAGCGAGTAACCCCTAATAACTGATTGCATGATTTCTTCCGAAATAGATATAGATATCCGATTTAGCGAAACCGATGCCATGGGCGTGGTGTGGCACGGCAACTATCTGAAGTTTTTTGAGGACGGTAGAGAGGCTTTTGGGAAAAAATACGGATTGGAGTACCTCGACATTCACGCAAAAGGTTTTGTGACGCCCATCGTCAAGTCGGAGATCGATCACAAGGCGCCTGTTTATTACGGACAGGTCATCAAAGTCATTACCAGATATATTCCTACCAAATCGGCGAAAATCCAGTTTGAATATGAGGTGATCAACATCACCAGCGGCCTGCTTTGCGCCACGGGCAAAACGATGCAGGTATTCCTCGACCGCGAATCTCGCGAGCTGGAACTGATCTCGCCGGATTTTTACAAGGAATGGAAAGCGCAGCACGACGTATGATTTACATTGGTGCCGAGGTCATTGTGAGCCCACTGGGCGACAATGCGGAGGATAACTGGCAGGCCCTCAGGGATAACCGCACCGGGATAGCGCTCGCCAGGGCGGTCGGCGTTGGCGGTGAGGACATGCATTTATCCAGAATCACTACCCTGAACGGCCCATTGCGTTTTCAGCAACTGGTTATCAAGGCACTATCGGTACTTCAAGAGCGGATCGATGCGTCTCTGCTTGCTTCGGACCGGACCATCGTCCTGATCAGCTCCACAAAAGGCGCCCTGGACGACAATATGAATGACCAGTTCGGCCAAACCAGCGCCGCTGTCATGCAGCAATTTAACCTGGCTCATTTGCCGATCGTGATTTCAAATGCCTGCATTTCGGGCGTACTCACACTGAATGTGGCAGGGAATATGGTGAAAGCCGGACAGTTCGAGCATGTGATTGTCGTAGGTTGCGACGTCGCTTCCGATTTTGTGCTGTACGGTTTTCAATCTCTTTTTGCCGTGAGCGACAAGCCATGCGCGCCTTTCGACGCGGCACGGAATGGCATTACATTGGGAGAAGGCTGCGGTGCGGTGCTCGTTTCAGGTAGCCGGTCGGCTTTCAAAAACTTGCCACTGGAACTGCTCACAGGCACGAGCGCAAACGATGCAAACCATATTTCAGGGCCGTCGCGTACGGGCGAGGGACTGGTGAGAAGTGTGGGCCGCACCATGCAAAATCATGGGATCGGCCCCGCTGAAATCGATTTTATCTGCGCCCACGGAACGGGCACGGTTTTCAATGATGAAATGGAAGCCATTGCATTCGACCGCCTGGCGCTTTCGGATAAGCCGCTGAATAGTCTGAAAGGCTATTTCGGGCATACACTCGGTGCCGCGGGAGTGATTGAAACGGCGGTTTGCATGCAGATGATAAGAAATGGAATGCTTATCAAAAGTTTGGGATACCGCGATGCGGGCACGTCCAAACCTTTGAATATCATTCTTGAAAATGAGCCGAAAAGGCTGCGGACCATACTTAAAACCGCATCGGGTTTTGGCGGGGGTAATGCCTCATTGATAGTCAGGGATTTATGAAAGTGATTACAGCATATTGCAACTTGCGGGCGGACGAATGTCTCGTCAATGGCGAGCTCGTCGCGAGACGCGATACCGCTTCGGATGATTCCTGGTTCAAGCAGATTTACAGGCGGCAGGAATTGGCATACCCCAAATTTTATAAAATGGATGTGCTCTCGCAGGCAGGTTACCTCGCTTCGGAGCTCATCAAAAAGGCCAATCCGGGCATTGCAGGTGCTCATACCGACGACGAGATCGCGCTCGTGTTCGCGAATGCGTCGTCCAGCGCGGAAACCGACCGCCGGTTTTCGCAATCGTACCAGGACGGCGGATCACCCAGCCCGTCGCTTTTCGTATATACATTGCCCAATATCGTACTGGGCGAAATCGCGATCCTGAACAAATGGTATGGTGAGAATATGTTTGCCGTTTTGCCTAAATTCGCCCCCGGTTTTTATCTGGATTATGGCAGGATATTGTTTGCCTCGGGCAGCCGCGCGCTGCTCGGCGGATGGCTGGAAGTGACGGCAGGCAATACGGACGTGTTCCTTTTTATGGTAGAGGAGAAAGAAAGCGGAACTGCATTCAGCAGCGAAAACCTGCTTCACCTGTCGCAGGCCCATTCGGTCGCACATTTTAACTGACGCTCAATTAATCAGAAGTATGGATAGTTTAAAAGAAGATCTTAAAAAACAGATTATCGAACAGCTCAACCTGGAAGACCTTTCGGTGGAAGACATCGCGGACGACGCGCTGCTTTTCAACGACCAGGGCCTCGGGCTGGATTCGATCGACGCGCTCGAACTGATCGTGCTGCTTGAAAAATACCACGGCATTCAGCTCACCAACCCCGAAGAAGGGAAAGAGGCTTTCAAGTCCATCGACACGATGGCAGAGTATATCCGTAAAAGAAAAGCAGCTTAACCACCAAACCGAATGGGCGTTTGCATTACCGGCATCGGCGTTGTGTCGGCCATCGGCATGTCGGTGGATGAAAACCTGGCCGCGTTGCGGGAAGGTAAAACGGGTATCGGGCCGCTGCATTATCTGCAAGGCACTAAGGCGTCGCTGGCCGGCGAAGTGAAAGCTTCCAACGAAGACCTGCGCAAAGCACTGAATGTGAGCGCAGAATATGTTTCGCGCACATCGCTGCTCGGTTTGCAGGCGGCACGCGAGGCCTGGGGCGACAACAAGCGCTCCGGCGTGATCCGTACCGGCATTATATCGTCCACATCGGTAGGCGGTATGGACCGCAGTGAGGTTTTCTACAAAGATTATTTATCCCAAAATAACCCCGACTACCAACTGCTCACCACGCATGACAGCGGCAGCACGACCGAGCGCATTGCAAAGGAGCTGGGCATTACCGGGTATATTAATACACTTTCAACCGCCTG
>CBIHPQ010000566.1:0-3859 GCA_966211825.1 uncultured Dyadobacter sp.
TTGCCTTTTATAATCCAATCACTATGCCAAAGAAAACAATGCTATCTAATCATTTGAAAATCAACACAGTTTAAATTAAGAACAGCAACAATATTGTTCGTTATCGGACAAGTTTGTTCGGGCGCGGACAAGCCGCTTCTACGGCGTTTTTAATGTAAAATAGTTACATTTTAGCTTGTTAGGAAATAATATTTGAAATTGCGTCCTTATCTTGACAAACAATTCCGTTAAGTCCTTATCCGGCAGTCACAACCCGCCTGCGCACCACAAGAAAACAGCCATGCTACTATCAGAAGCCAAAATCCTGATTATCGACGACGACGTTGACGTACTCAGTGCCGCCAAACTTTTACTGAAACGGCACGCCAAGGCGGTCGATATTGAAAAGAACCCCCAAAAACTGCCATTCCTCGTCACTAACGGCGATTACAACCTCATACTTCTCGACATGAACTTCACCCGCGACGTGAACAGCGGTCGTGAAGGCTTTCACTGGCTCGACCGCATTCTGGACATCAACCCGGCGGCGAAAGTAATTATGATCACCGCTTACGGAGATATAGAAATGGCGATCCGGGCGATCAAGGCGGGAGCCATCGATTTTGTACTGAAACCCTGGGAAAACGACAAACTGCTGGCGACGATCAGCACGGCACTTGAAGGCGGGAAAGACAAAATTTTGCCTGTGCCCGAAGAGAAAAGCAAAGACGACGCCAAAAAGAACAACAAGGCGGCATCCGATACCATCGTGGCTACCAGCGAAAGCATGCGCCAGGTACTGCTCACCGCCGAACGCGTGGCCTCCACCGATGCCAACGTGCTTATATTAGGTGAAAACGGAACCGGAAAAACGCAGCTCGCCAAACACGTGCACCAGCATTCCAAACGTGCCGATAAGCCATTCGTGGCCGTCGACCTGGGCGCTATCAGCGAATCGCTGTTTGAAAGCGAGCTGTTCGGGCACGTAAAAGGTGCATTTACCGATGCGAAGGAAGACCGTGCAGGCCGGTTTGAAGAAGCCAAAGGCGGCACCATCTTCCTCGATGAGATCGGCAACCTCACATTGTCCCTGCAAGCCAAACTGCTGACCGTCATCCAGGAACGCAAAGTGACGCGCGTCGGCTCCAACAAGCCCATTGCACTCGACGTCAGGCTGATCTGCGCGACGAACCTGAATATCGAAAAAATGGTAACCGACAAGACATTCCGCCAGGACTTGCTCTACCGGATCAATACCATCGAACTCGAACTGCCGCCCTTGCGCGACAGGCCCGAGGATATCAGCGCGTTAGCCGACTTTTATCTCAAACAATACGCCAAAAAGTATAACCGTCCCGTTAACGACATCAGCAATGCGCTGGTGAAGAAAATGCAGCAGTACAACTGGCCCGGCAATATCCGCGAGCTGCAACATGCCGTGGAACGCGCGGTGATCCTTTCGCAGGAAAAAACCTTGCAACCTGACGACCTTTTCCTCAAAAGTTCGGCCGGACAGCCTGCTACCGCCACCGGTTTCGACCTTGAAGACATGGAAAAAACGATGATCATCAAAGCATTGAAACGATTCAACGGAAACATTACCGACGCTGCCCGTGAGCTGGGACTCAGCCGTGCAGCGCTTTACAGACGAATGGAGAAATACGGCCTGTAACCTGTCTCATACCGCAGGGAGTATAAAGTTGGCATGTTTTTTGGGTCAAAAACCATTTTAACGCTCAACAGCATTCCAACTTTGTACTACCGATGACCAAATCGCTTCCCATATTCATCCTCGTTCTTTTCTCCCATTTCCTGTTTGCACAATCCGGCGGTATCACCCCCGTTCCGCTGAAAAACGTTAAAACCACCCAGGGCTTCTGGCACGATCGCGTCGAACTGGCGCGGGCAGTGACCGTTCCGCATGCTTTGCACCAATGCGAGGAGTCGGGCCGGTTTGATAATTTTGCAGTTGCCGGCGGTCTCAAAAAGGGGACGTTCAGAGGTGCACGTTTCGACGATTCCGATGTTTTCAAGATCGTGGAAGGCGCTTCGTATGTTCTTCAAAACCAGTACGACCCAAAACTGGATCACTATCTCGATTCCCTGATTACGCTCTTCGCAGCAGCGCAGGAACCCGACGGCTACCTGTATACCATCCGTACGATCAATAAAGACACGACCGGCTCCTTCGACTGGATCGCCGGACCATACCGCTATTCGTTCGAGAATGGGAGTCATGAGCTTTACAATGTCGGACATTTGTACGAAGCCGCCGTGGCGCATTATGAGGCTACCGGCAAAAAGACTTTACTGAATGTCGCCATCAAGAATGCCGATCACCTCGTTAAGACCATCGGCCCCAAACCGGGGCAAATGGTGGTAGTACCGGGGCATGAGGAAACAGAACTGGCATTGATCCGCCTCTACCGTGCCACCGGTAAAAAAGAATATCTCGCGCTTTCCAAGTTTTTCATCGACATGCGGGGCCGGTCTGACAAACGCACACTTTTTCTGGATGAGCACAAACTCGGCCCGTCCTACTTTCAGGACCAGGTGCCGTTTGTGCGCCAGCGCGAGGCGGTAGGGCATGCGGTGCGTGCGCAATACCTGTACACGGGCGTAGCCGACCTGCTCACCCTCCGCCCCGACCCGAAAGACGAAGCAGCTGTGGACGCGATCTGGAATGATGCTACCTACCAAAAACAATACATAACCGGGGGAATGGGCGCCCGGGAAGACGGCGAGGCATTTGATAAGCCCTATGTTTTGCCCAATGACAACGCCTATGCCGAAACCTGCGCCGCGATTGCGAATATGTTCTGGAACCACAAAATGTACCTGCTTACCGGCGAAGCCAAATATATGGATGTCTTCGAACGCGTGCTTTACAATGGTTTTCTGGGTGGAATGGGCGTGAAAGGCAACACCTTCTTTTATGTAAATCCCATGTCATCCAATGGCAAGAACGACTTCAACAAAGGGTCCGGCGCCGTGCGGAACGAGTGGTTCGGAACGGCCTGCTGCCCTTCGAATGTGTCGCGCGTCCTCCCGTCCATGCCCGCATACATGTACGCAACGCAAGGCAATGCATTGATCATTAACCTATTCGGCGACACCAAAGCGAATATCCCGGTTCAGAACAATATGGTTCAGGTAACACAGCAGACATCATATCCGTGGCAGGGGAACATCCGCATTAGTGTCGACCCGGAGAAAAGCGCCGCATTCCCGCTGCATATCCGCATCCCCGGCTGGGCGACAGGCCGGGCTATCCCGGGGAATTTGTACAGTTATGAAGATAAATTAGCCAAGCCCATCGACCTGGTAATTAATGGCAAGAAAGCGGAAGCTACCATTGAAAAAGGCTATTTAAAACTGAACCGCACCTGGAAAAAAGGCGATGTCGTCGAACTTACACTCGATATGCCGGTACGGAAGGTGATCGCCAACGAAAAGCTTACATCCAATAAGGGCAAGGTCGCCATCGAACGCGGGCCGGTGTTGTATTGCGCGGAAGGCCATGACAACGGCGGCAAAGCACTTTCGATCGGCATATCGGGAACGCAGGAGTTTACACCGGTATTTCAAAAGGATTTACTGGGAGGCATTAATGTGCTGAACTCGAAAGAACAGAACATTAAATTGATCCCCTATTACGCCTGGGCCAACCGCGGCGCGAATGAAATGACGATCTGGTTCGACAAACGATAGCGCATTAACTTATTGATATACTTAAAACCGGGCAATGCAGCATTGCCCGGTTTTTTATTTCTTTTGCAGATTCTTCTGAAACGTTTCAATATCCTTCAATTCGCCGTCCATTACCAGGTTTATATTGCTGTTGTTCAAAACCTCACTCTCGGATTTAATTTTACTTTTG
>CBIHPQ010000567.1:0-3857 GCA_966211825.1 uncultured Dyadobacter sp.
TGGCTAACGGATTTATTGGCTGACAAATTTGTACTCCAAATCGTTGAAACGGGTATGAAAAATGTCTGATATGGACTATATATTATCTAAAACGTGCATTTTAAATCCTGAACCGTAGCCGCACTTACCCCATTTTGGTGATGAACGCCTTGATATTGTCGCGGTAACCACGGGTCCATTTCACCTTTTCACCGGTCGATAAATGAATAATGTATTCGCCATTGAAGTAGGTTTCGAGCTCGGATATGAAATTCATGTTCACATTGTTCGACCGTCCGACGCGGATCATGACCGACGGATCGAGGCGGCTTTCCAGGCTGCCGAGGCTCTCGTAAACGGTGTAAACTTTCTTCTGCGCGGTGTACACCGATATATAATTGCCGTCCGCAGAAAAATGCGTGATATCGTCCGTTTTGACCAGGTACATCTTCCCGGCCTCTTTGACCAGCAACCGTTGCAGGTAATTTTCTTCCTTCTCTTTCTGGTCACGAAAAAGGCTGTTCACAAGCTCTTCGATCCGCGGCTGCGACTTTTGGCTGAGGCGCTCTTTTAACCTGCCGAGTGACTGGTGGAAACGGATCTCGTCAAACGGTTTGAGCAAATAATCGATCGCATTCACCTCGAACGCACGCAATGCATACTGGTCGAATGCGGTCGTGAAGACGACGAACGGCTGGTAGTGCGGCCACACTTCACGCAGCACTTCGAAGCCGTCGAGTTCCGGCATTTGGATGTCCAGAAAAATGACGTCGGGCTTATGTTGCAAAATTTTGACCACCGCCTCGGAGCCGTTGGCGGCCTCGCCGGTGATTTCAATGGAATGGTCGTGCTGTACAAATGTCCTGATTACGTCCCTTGCCAGCACTTCGTCGTCAATGATCAGGCAGCGGTATTTCATAGTTCTTCGGGGTTGGGTGGTGGTATGGTAGCGTTCCGAGGCCTGTCGGCCCCGGGCCTTCCGTCAAAGCAAAGCATCACCGATGTTCCGCCGCCGTGGGGCTGGTCGAATGTCAGTCGTGCTCCGGCACCGTAGGCCTGTTGCAGCCTGGATAATGTGTTTTGCAGGCCTAAGCCCATTCCTTTCGACGGTTTCCGCGGCGAGGCGCCGGTGCCGTTGTCGTAAACAGTTACCTGCATGCCCGTGGCGGTTACCGTACTCGTGATGCGTATGAGGGCATTGGTAGTGATGTCCGAAATGCCGTGGGTAATCGAGTTTTCGACGATCGGTTGCAGGATCAGCTGCGGTACGGGGTAGAGCTCCGAGGCCGGGTCGATGTGGTATTCTACTTTCAGCCGGTCCTGGAACCGGATCTGCTGGATGTCGAGATATTGCCGGGTCAGTTTGAGCTCTTCCTGCAACGGGATGAAGTCCGCCGACTGGTTGACGAGCACCGCCCGCAGCAGGTCGCTCAGCGTGGTGATCATCAGCGTGGCCTTACGAATGTCGTTTTGGACCATCAGACTCACCACACTATGCAGGGTATTGAACAGGAAATGCGGGTTAAGCTGCATTTTAAGCGATTGCAACTGGGCATTCGCCAGCTGCCCCCGAAGCTGTTCATTATGCAGTTCGGTTTCGAAATTCTGTTGTTTGAGTTCCTGGTAACGATAAATGTACGAAACCTTGTTGAAACCGACCACCAGCAGCAGGTATTGACCGAAACTTGCCGTGTAGGCTATGAAAAAAGAAAAAAGGTAGTTTTCCAGCGGCACCGATTTGCCCACCGCCCGGTACATGATCGGATTGGTAATGTAATAATGAAGGATATTGATAAAAATATTCAGAAAAGTGACGATCGCCAGATGGACCAGGATGGGCTTTATGATCGAACTCTGCCGGACTTTGAAGGCGATCGGGACCTTAATGGATGCGTACAGCACAAGCGGGGTGGTCGACCACCAGAAGAGCCCGTCGAGCAGCCAGATGAACATCTCGTGGGGCCGCATCACCACTCCTTCCCTCAAAAGCCACAGCATCATAAGCTGACCGAACGTTATTACCGCGAATATGCTCCAATAGCAGAAGGAATACCACCAGAACTGCCTCACCGTTAGCGGCAGCCTGGATTGCTCCAGCATACGTTTCAAAAAATTCATAACAGGATGGATGATCTAAAAACCATAAGGAGGATTTCCTGACAAATCTAATGTATCAGGGCCGGGAGCCAGCCGGCATTTACGCGAAGCGGACGAATCATTATTTGAAATCCATTCTAGCCATGCAATACGTTTCGGGGCTGCGAAAAATGTTTATGTGTTTATTTTTAGAAAAAATGTAAAAATAATTGTCTTTAAATTTTGTTGTTTAATCGATTAAATTTACATTTGGTCACAATATTTCCCTGATTTCTGATCCTCTTGTCGCCCCATACCGTCCCGGCAAGCCATTCGAGTACCCGATACCATCAAATTCAAACCTGACTAAGACATTGCGATCCGACATATTGGTTTAAAGAATTGCTTAATCGTTTAATTAAAAACAGTTATCAATACATAGCCTGTTGCCAGTGCAATGCACGCATTTCATGCTGTCGGCTGACAGCGGTTAGCGACAGCGCGAAATATTTTGAATCACGTATATAGTTAATCGTTCGGAACTTCGGCCGTACGCAGTGCTTTTTTTGCCCCTAATGTTCCTGGCCCCCGTGTCCGTAAGCGATTACGGTTTCCGCGTATGTTTTTGCATAGCCCTATTCACCCTGAATTTTGACCCAATTAGATGTGATGAAGAAATGTTTTACGATTATCGTGCTGCTCATCATGTTATGTAGCGGCGTGGTTTTTGCCCAGACCGGCCCCATTACAGGTACCGTCACCGGAGATAATAAGGAGCCATTGCCTGGTGTGACCGTCCTCGTTGCAGGCACTTCGCAGGGCGCACTTACGGACACAGAAGGTAAATACACGATCAACGCGCCCGCAAATGCGACGCTCACGTTTTCGTTTATCGGTTATGCTAGGCAAACGATTTCAGTCGGTGCGCGCTCGGTGGTGGATGTGCAACTCGTGCAGGAAGCCCAAAACCTGGAAGAATATGTAGTTACCGCGCTGGGTATCCAGCGGGAGGCGAAAACGCTCGGTTATGCCACCGCAACGGTGAATGCGGATCAGATTTCCACTAACCGTACGCCCAACGTTGTCAGTTCGTTACAGGGGAAAATGGCGGGTGTGAATATCTCCTCGCTATCGACCGGGCCGGGCGGTACGGCCAAGATCCGTATCCGCGGGCAGTCGTCGTTCAGCGGGCAGAATAACCCTTTGATTGTCGTGAACGGCGTGCCGATCGATAATTCCAACTTCGCCGGGGGCGGCGATTACGGCCCGCGCGCTGCAAACAGTTCGGATGGTGGCGACGGCTTGTCGAGTGTCAACCCGGACGATATCGAATCGATGACGGTGCTGAAAGGCGCTACGGCGGCGGCACTTTACGGCTCCCGCGCGAAGGACGGCGTGGTAATGATCACCACCAAAAACCGGGGAACCGGCAAGGGCATCGGGCTGGATTATAATATCAATTTCACCACCGATACCCCACTCGATTTTACTGATTTTCAATACGAATACGGCCAGGGAGAAGGCGGCAAGCGGCCTACAACAGCCAACCCGACTTCCGGTGTGTGGAGCTTTGGGGAGAAGTTCGAACCGGGCATGACGCAAACTCTTTTTGATAATGAAATATGGCCATATGAGCCCGTACGCGGACGTGTGAAGCAATTTTACCGCACGGGAACGAACATGACCAACACGGTAACCGTCTCCAACAACGGCCCGAACGGCGGTTTCAGCTTGTCGCTGGCTAATAGCGACAACCGCGGGATTGTCGAAAACAACAAGTTCAACCGGAAAGTGGTGAACCT
>CBIHPQ010000568.1:0-3854 GCA_966211825.1 uncultured Dyadobacter sp.
TTATAATTTTGAATTTAAAACTTAACCTTCCTGTACTCTTGTGGCTTTAAATAAAAAAAGCGAACGCAGACGGCAGAGCTCCTATTTACGCTATAATCACAATCGACGGTAAGTACACCGAAATCTCAACAGGAAAGAAAGTCAATCCGGCATCCTGGGACTTGGATGCCAAACAGGTTACCGGCTCAGGACTAGAAGTAAAACTGGCCAATCAAAAACTAAGCCAACTACAGACCGACGTTGAGCGGATCTTCAACGGTCTTCAAACGCAGTTCTCACAGGTCACCCCGGCGATGGTCAAGAACGTTTACCTGGGAAAACCCGCGGTCGAGCAGCCTAAGCTTGCTAAACCGGCTGCAAAGAAGGAGCAAACGGTCCTGGAAGTCTTTGACGAGTTCATTGCTAAATTTGAAAAACGGGTAGAACGGGAGAATGCTTCATTCGAGACCTTGAAGCACTGGCGCAGCACCAAGAAGAAGGTAGCTGCTTTCATCAAATATCATTTCGACCGCGAGGACATTCATTTTTCCTCTCTTCCCGACACCTTTGCCGAAGATCTCTATGATTATCTGACACTACATGTCGCCAAACCCCTTGCTGAGGTAACTGCCCGCAAAGAAGTGAAATGGGTGCGCCAGATTGTCAAAATTGGCGTGAAAAAGAAGTACATTCCATCCAATCCTATGGAAGGCTTCAAGTGCTCTGGGGGCGATGTGGAGGTAATTCCGCTTGAATTTTGGCAGGTTGAAAAGATCCAGCAAAAACAATTCGGTGTTGACAGGATCTCTGAGGTTCGAGATGCCTTCATTTTTCAGTGCTTCACCGGCTTTGCCTATCAGGACATTTACGACCTCAGTCCAGAAAACGTCGTTCTGGTTGGACCTAAAAAAGAACGTTGGCTCGTCAAGCACAGAGGTAAGACGGAGGTAGGTGAAATGGTGCCTATCCTGCCGATTGTAGACCAGTTAATATCAAAATACCAGGATCATCCCTACTGTCTGGCCAATCGGAAGTTAATCCCAGTGAATAGCAATTACCGCTACAACGTTTATTTAAAGGACATCGCTCAACTATGCGAGATCCGGGATGTTAGTGGAAACATCAGACGGCTTGACACGCACGATGCTCGCCACTTCTTTGCAGACATGATGCTCAATAATGGTGTGCCTCTCGAAGATGTCAGCAAGATGCTAGGCCATAGAAGCATTAGGACAACCATGCGGTACTGCCGGGTGAGAAAATCGCGGATTAGCGAAAATGTGGCGAAAGTGAGGAATAGATTGTTTTCTAGGGCAGGTTTACTACGGTCAACCTAATTCAGGCGGTCGTATTCAAGTGGCCCCGGTACTACTAGTAACCGTCGATTTTGGTCGAACCATTAACGATCAGTAAATACTAAAAAACACCTCGCCTAAGCTATCGGCGAGGTGTTAAGACATACGCAGTTTTGAGACAGAGTTCAAATCAGCCATGCTTCGTTGTTTTTCACAAACCTTTTACGGATCCAGACTTGTAAACACAAAACGATTCATAAAATCCGATGTGTCCCTAGCTCGTTTTGAACCCCAGACTGGCAATTGCCAAAAGGCAAACTACTAGTTAGTCCACATGGATGGTACCGGACACAAACCTGCATCACGATAAGGCGGAAACTACCTCACAAGTGATAAAAGAGTTCCATTCCACGTTGTCGCAAATTTTGACGGCAGCGCTTTTTTGATTTACAGTGATTGAATATATGCTTTGATCAGGGCCACCCCTGCAGAATCCTGTATCGTCGTTCCAACTTCGGCATTCGTACGTTTTTATTGGTTGATTGCATCCGATGGAGTATGTCGTCCCTGCGGGCGTGGATGCGTGTCTCTTCGAACGGGAGTGTGTAGTCGAGAAACAGCCGGGTGTTCTGCGCTAAACCAGTTGAAGAGTGGCAATGGGCACAATTTACATCCAGGTACGCCCTGGCTCGCTGCGCTAGCGTATGGGGAGAGTTTTGCCAATCTGGCAACGCAGTTTGCAGGTCGGCTGGCGCTAATTTCACGATACCGTTTTTTTGGAAATTCAAAAGCTGGTTTTCATGGCCGGGATGGCCTTTTAATGAAATATTCAGATTTCGGGCTTTCGGTCCGATTGGTATGATCGACTGGCCGAAACGATGGCACCCCGAGCAATCCGCAGAAGAAGGAATATGGTAGAAAATGGATTTTCGGACACCGGACTCATTCACCCAACTAACTGTTTTATCTGTTCCCCCATCCAGCAAAAATGCATCCGTTTGCGCTTCATTCCATTCATAGGTACCCACGTTCCATTGGCCATCAACTTTAATCAGAATGCGTGTCTCTATCAGTAGCTTCCCTGCCGTCGTATCTCTTTTGTCTGCATAATAGAAAAACGTTTTAACGAGCATGGAACTGTCAGGAAAAACGGGATTGCCGGTATGATCAAAAGAAAGATGAGACCCCTTCGGCAGGTAAAGCAGACGTTGCTTTTCGGCATAATCGGTGAAAAGCGGGGTCGCCAGCCGGTAAGGGTGAAATCCGGCCGTCGGCAACCCGGTCCCGCCGTTTACAAACATGCCATAATCCGATAACCTGGTGGGTAGGGTCGCTGAATTGGCGATTGGTTGCAGGTCATTATCGCCGCATGAACTGATTACATTCGCAAGTCCGAGCAATATGAAGACGGTGTGTTTGATTAGGATTGTTTTCATGGCTTTTTCTATTTATCATGTCAGTTTGTTATGCCAATCGACTCGATAGCTGTACACCCAATCCATTTTTCGGGCTTCGAGTTTGACGAACATAGGGAGCAGCAGGTCGCGAAAAAACTGTTGAAAGCGGTTGGGGACGGTTTTACTATCGCCGACTTTACGGGCTTGCCGGATAATAGCTTGCACCCGTGCCTGGCGTAGCGCCTGGAAATGGGCAAAGGCAGTTGGCAAATCAGCAAAATCCCGGATGCACTGTGCTAGGACCAGCGTGTCTTCCAGCGCCAGTGAAGCACCCTGGCCAATATGCGGCGCCGTCGCATGGGCCGCATCGCCGATTAGGCAAATGTGCCCCTGATGCCATTGCGGCAAAAATGGGATGTCGTAAATCGGGTAAATATCGATGGAGTGAGCGGCTTGTATAATGGATGTAATGGGTTCGGGGTCGTTCCTGTGCAATGCCACTAATCTATTTTTCAGATCGGACAGTTCTGATCCGTTCAGCTCATGTCGGAGCGGTTCGGTGGTTTGGCTAATATTATTGAACCACCAGATTTCTCCATTGTTGGAGACCGCATAGGCAAAGAACGCACGCTCACCAAATGTCATATGAATAGCGTCGGCAGCAAGCGGGAAGCTGTTCAAGCGGGTAAACCCGGCAGTAGAGAGTAAACCGGTGTATTCCGGCTTGGGCGCATTTGGGAAAATTGTTTTGCGAACCACGGAATGGATGCCGTCACAACCGATTAACAAATCTGCTTCGGCCGTAGAGCTGTCGGCGAAAAGGGCTGTTACAATCCCATTCGCCTTGTTTTGGTTGACGGAAACAAGGCGCTTACCAAATTCGATAGCAACACCCGCGTCCCCGGCAGCCCTGCGCAAGGCGCCATTGAGGAGGCTGCGTTTGAGCTGAACGGTCTGACTGCCGTAGCGGGAAAGCTGCTCAGCATTATCAATTATGCCAATGGGTTTGTTCCGGGCATTGAAAAACCGGATACTGCCTGGTGTGTGCTCAGTCAGGATTTCTTCTAATGGCACATACTCCTTTAAAATGTTGAGCCCATTGGGAGAAATTCCCAGAAAAGCACCCCTATCGTCGTCCGCATTGGGTTTGGCCTCGTAGATAACGGACTGTATGCCAATTTTT
>CBIHPQ010000569.1:0-3851 GCA_966211825.1 uncultured Dyadobacter sp.
CGTTATCGAACTAGCCGTCGATCAGACAAATTCTGACGCACCCGTAATTGGCATGCGCCAGGGCCCTTCCGTCATCCGGGCAACGGTGCCCCGGGAAGATGTTGCGCGGGCGCTTTCCTTAACGACAGAGCAGGTATTGTCGGATGAGCTTTCCCCGGCCGTGGTATCCACGGAAGCCACGCATTTGATGGTACCCTTGAAAGATACGGCTGCGCTCGGGGCGGCAAGGGTGGAAAAAAAGCTCCTGATCCAAATCGCGGAAGCGTATGGTTTTGAAGGGTTTTATTGTTTCACCATTCTGGAAAATGACCCGCATTACCTGGCACGAGCGCGGTTTTTCAATCCGGGGATCGGAATCGACGAGGACCCGGCAACCGGCCCCGCGGCCGGCCCGCGGGCCGGTGACCTGCTGCAAACAGGCTCTGTGAAACCCCGCATCTACGATACCCTATTGCAAGGCGCAGAAATTGGCCGGCCATCGGTCATCCACTTGAATGCCGGGCCCGACGGCACCTGGATCAGCGGCGCTGCCGTGATCGTCATGGAAGGCAAAATCCACATTTGACAATCCGTCAGACAGTACCTGGGAGTTCCAATATCCGGAATAGCAGAGCGACTTATTTTGCTGAAATAATTTCAACAGAATAAAATGTTGAAATTCTACAATTTAAAAACTTCACACCCCCACTCACACGACAATTTGATAGTTTTTATTCTGCTTTTTTGAAACATCAAACAATATTATGAATGCATTAATCTATATTTGATTAACTACAATTGGTCTGACACTAGCCTGCGATGAAAACCCTGCTTCCCTCTTTATCTGACGATCAGCTTGCGGCGTTGCTCAGGGAGGGTGAGGAACGGGCGTTTGATGAAATTTACGCCCGCTACTGGGACAAGCTTTATTATACCGCCCACCGTATGCTGAAATCGGCGGCTGTGGCGGAGGAGATCACGCAGGACACATTCATGCTTTTCTGGATCAAGCGGGAAACGCTTGAAATACAGTCGCTGGGACCTTACCTGGCTGCAATGCTGCGCTATGAAGTGTACCGCTACCTGGCCAAATCCAAACAAGCTCAGGAAATGCAGCAGTCTGTCCGGCACGAGACGACGCCGTCGGTGTCGATGGACCAGGAGATTGAAAACCGCCTGCTGCTCGAAATCATTACCAACCTCACCAACCGCCTGCCCGAAAAATGCAGGCTCGTTTTCCAGTACAATAAATTACAGGACCGCTCCCTGCCCGACATCTGCGAAGAGCTGAATATCTCCCCCAAAACCGCCGAAGCCCATCTCACGAAAGCATTGAAGATCGTCAGGGCTAGTTTAAATAATGTGGTGGCATTGCTGCTTTGAGGGCCTGCGGCCCGTCCGCCGTCGGTAGTCAAAAAAAATTTACCGTCCCACTAAGGGGTCCGGCGCCCGATTCCCCTCTATGTGTTCCAAAGGGTCAATCCGCTTTGCAATGACACAGGAATACATCAGGTTGCTAGCCAGGAAATTCCTCGAAGGAACCGCTTCGGAGGAAGAAAAAAAGATATTGCACGAGTGGTACGACCGGCTAGCCGACGATGAAAGTCCGCAAGCCGTTGCGACGGCGTCGCCCGAAGGCGCCGCTGACATCCGCGACCGGATGCACGCCAATCTGAGGAGCCGGCAGGAACAATACAGGCCGGCTAAGCGCTTCGGATGGGTACAAAGGCTTAGCGCCTGGTCGTCTGCAACGGCGGCGATTGTCATGATCGGTTTTTTCCTCTGGACCAACGAACGGAAACCGGTTTCGGACGACGTCAGGGTGGTAGTGGCGCCGATGGGCAAAACCGTCAGGGTGAACCTGCCCGATGGCTCGCATATCTGGCTCAATGCAGGCTCGGCGCTGAGCTACCCCGTCGCGTTCAGCGGCAAAACCCGCGAAGTGGTGCTGCGCGAAGGGCAGGCGTTCTTTGACGTGGCCCGCGACACGACCAAGCCATTTATAGTTCATGCCAAAACGCTGGATATTACGGTACTGGGCACGTCATTCGATGTAAAAGCCTATCAAAACGACCTGGATATAAAGGTAACCGTCAAGACGGGCAAGGTGGGCGTGCAGTTACGCGACAAACCGGAGCAACCCGCGCTGATGCTGCTACCCGCCGAACAGGCCGTTGTTCCCGAAAAAACACAGAAAATTCAGGTTACCGAGATCAGCAAACCGGCTATTGCGCCCTGGAAAGACAACCGGATGGTGTTCGAGGATGAGCTGCTCGTGGAAGTGCTGCATGCATTGGAAAGGAAATATAACCAGCACATCATCATCGAAGAACCGGGCCTCGCTACCGAAAAAATATCGGTGACCCTCGACGACCAGCCCATGACGGACGTGTTGAAAGTCCTGGGTTTTTCCAAGAATTTCAATTATTCACAACTAAACGATAGCACGATAGTCATCAGATAGTAAGATCAGAAAATGCGGGCTGGCTTTCCAGGAAGGCTGGTCTGGTGAATACCGGGAACACTGCGAATGTCCCCGGTATCGGTTGTCCCCTGCCAGGCAATGCTTGGAACCAATGAATGGCGGGTGGACGCGGTTTAACAGCTTAACCATTAAACATCAGACAAATATGGTGAATTATTACCATAAGGGGCTCCCCTTATTCAAAAAATGTATGCGCATTTCTACGCTAATACTGGGTATTAATGTCCTGACAACCGCCTTGCTCATGGCCGGGCCTACGGAGGCCCAGCACGTGAGTATGGATATGCGGCAAACGCGGGTCAAGACGGTACTGAGGCAGATCGAGCAGCAAACCGGTCTCACTTTTGCTTTCGACGAGAAGCTGGTGCGCAAGGCACCGGAAATCACCATTTACGCACTTGGACAGCCTGTTCCGGCTATTTTAAAAATGATCGAGAAGCAGACGAGCCTGGAATTCAGGCAGGTAGGCAATATGATCGGGATCACCGAAAGGACGAAGACGGAAATCATGCGCGAAATCGTACCGGTAATGCAGACGCTGGCCCGCCCTGTGAAAGGAAAGGTTACCGACGAAAAGGGCGAGGTCCTGCCTTCTGTGGCTATCCGCGTGAAGGGTACCAATGAAGGCACAATGACCGACGTGGAAGGCACCTATACGATCGATGTCGCCGGCGATGAATCTATTCTGATATTCAGTTTTATCGGTTTTGTGGCCCAGGAAGTGATGGTAGGCGCGCGAACCACGGTGGATGTGGCCCTGAAACCCGACGTTTCGACGTTGACCGAACTGGTCGTGACCGGCTACGGTGCGCAACGCAAGAAGGACCTGATCGGCGCGGTATCCGTGGTGGATGTGGAGCAGCTGAAACAGACACCCGACGGCCAGGTTGCCAACCAGTTGCAGGGCCGCGCCTCGGGCGTTACCATTCTGAGCTCGGGGCAACCGGGCGAAACGCCGCAGGTGCGCATTCGCGGGCTGAATACATTTGGCAATAACTCGCCTCTGTACGTGGTCGACGGCGTACCGACCACTTCCATTACCGACCTGAACACCAACGACATCGCCTCGATGCAGGTACTGAAAGATGCAGGTTCGGCTTCCATTTACGGTTCCCGGGCAGCGAATGGCGTAATTATCATTACGACCAAAAAAGGGAAGGACAAGGCTAAGATCAATTACAGCGCCTGGTTTGGTGTTCAAACTCCTCCGGGCGGCAATGTGTGGAACACCCTCACGCCACTGGAACAGGCGCAGCTTAAATTCCAGGTACAGAAAAATTCGGGCCTGACAGTGGGCGACGATCAGTACGGCCACGGCACTTCACCCGTCCTGCCCGACTATATTCTCCCGGCCGGCGCTTCGGAAGGAGATCCGCGGACCAATCCG
>CBIHPQ010000570.1:0-3842 GCA_966211825.1 uncultured Dyadobacter sp.
GTCGGCCAGCGCGGGCACGTGCTGCTCAGCGACGATGCCGGCAAGACCTGGCAAAACGCCGCATTGCAGGAACCCGTGCTCGATAAGGCCATTACTGCATTCCGCTACCTGTGGAGCTGGGACGGCAACCCTACCGAAATCATGAGCCGCACGGTAGATGAAACCGGCTACGTGCAGCCATTTTTGAAACAATTACTCGCTGCACGGGGCGGAAACATGGGTTATCATTTCAACCCCGTCACGGCCTGGTATTTGCAGAAAGACGGGCAGGTATTATTTAAAGCCACCTAGCACATTCAGATTGTCAATTTTACCATTTTCGCTTCTCTCCCGGGCACCGGCTGATGGTCATGCAGGGTAATGTGCTGCGAAGTATCCAAAAGGGTTGTAAACCTGGTCAATCGGCTGTTTTGCGCCTGATCCATTCACGCGAAAAGATCCTCGGGGCGTAGGATATCATGAGGTAACTCCAAAGTGGTATTTTGCCCGAATCCGGAACCTTGTTTAAAAGCTCCATGCGTTTGTTGGCAAGGGTGAAGGATAGCCCGTAAATGATTTCCAGGGCCCTCACGGGTTTGTAGTTCAGTGAGAGGTCGCTTTCGAAACCCAGGTAGGTCCCTTTGATTTCCTGCCCACCGCTGAGCAATGGATATTGGGAGTAAAAAAGGTGGGCATCTGCCCGGACAGCAAGCTTTTTGCTTACCTGTTGAAGAAAAAATAGATACGGGTTAATCAGCCCCATACCATTAACATCTGCCGGAAACCGGGTGAACAGGTTCATATTGCCCATAAATTTCCAGGCTACACCATAAAGCGGCACAAATGAGTTGGACGTTTCCGTAGGAGTGCCGCGTTTGTTTCCGCTCAAAACCTCTGCACCCAGCCTGAATTGTGTTCGGCCGGTGTTGGCGCTAATCTCCGGTTGAATATAGTAGGCGCGGATCTTCTGGGAACCAGCGGTTTGCCCATATTGAAAATAGGCATTCACCGTCGCATAAAACCATCCGCGGGTATATTCCAGCCTGCCTCCGTTCGTGATCCGCTGGTAGTAGGATCTGTTTCCGGATGTTCTTCTAAATACATCCATTGCATTGATGGTCGTGAGCGTGATCCTCTCGGTGAGTTTGTGTTTGAGGTGGTGTACAAGCAGGTATTTGTAGGTATGGGATGTAACGGGCGAGTAGGCCGGGTCGAAATGTTTGTCATACGGCCGGGTGAAGGCGATTGTCAGATCGGTTTCCAGTTTTTTCTTGTAAAACAGCCGTATCCCTTCATGTGCGCGGCTCTGCTGGCCCCAGGGAGCGGCGGAAAATATCCTGCCGTTATCAAGCGACAATGCCTGCCTCCCGACCCTTACCGAAAAGTGCCGGGTAATGGCAGGCTCGGCATAGAGCTCAAAGAAATTGACACTCCCGACTTTTGAAAAATGCCCCGGTCCACCCCAGACGTGAATTTCCTGAGGGGAGGCCTGCAAGCGCAGCCGGTTCGTTTGATAGGCAATGCTGAGGCGATTACGCTGGGTAATGTACAGGTCGGGCATAGCGGTGTCGGCCGGGGTCCACACAAAATGATCGCGGTACTCGGCACGTGGCCTGATTTCCAAATCGATGCTTAATTGCTGCCGCGAAGAGTCGGCGGACTGCGCCAATAGCGGCGTGAAGGCCGATAGCAAAAGTGCGGCCGCATGAGAAATAACCGCATGGGTAAAGACAAGCCTGCGCAATGGAATAGTTGGGTTAACCGATGGAGAAAACGCCCGTTTCGCGTTGCAAAAAACTGAAAAGTAATTCACACTATCTATACTTAAATGGATATCAGCCCGCATTCTCCGACTTTTAAAATTTTAGTCTATTAAGTTTGTAGAATTAATAGTTTAACTATTTTTGCCCACTGATTAGTGGATTTCTATCGGCAAATTTTTTTTATCCAATCACCATCACCCTATTATGCCCCAACCTTTCCTATTACCTCATTTCAGGCTTCTGACCCTGGGCCTGCTGCTGCTCGCCGTTCCGGGCCTCGCCCAAACCCTCGTGAAGGGAAAAGTGACCTCGGCCAATGACCAGTCGGCGCTGCCGGGGATCAATGTACTGATCAAAAATTCTACCACCGGTACCACCACGAATGCCGACGGCGTGTTCGAAATCCAGGCCGCAGAAGATGCCGTGCTGGTCATTTCGGGTATCGGATACCTTACGCAGGAAGTGCCTGTGAAGCGCCGCTCGCAGGTGAATGTGCAACTGAGTGACGATACGCGTCAGCTGAATGAGCTTGTGGTGGTCGGTTACGGCACACAGAAAAAACGCGACCTCACAGGTTCGGTGACTTCGCTGGATACCAAAGATTTTAACAAAGGCGTACAAACGTCTGTCGATCAGCTGATTGCCGGTCGTTCTCCGGGCGTGCAGGTAACGCAGTCGAGCTCGGAGCCGGGCGGGGGCGTGACGATCCGTATTCGCGGGGCCAACTCCATTAATGCCAATAATGAGCCGTTGTACGTGATCGACGGCCTGCCGATCAATAACACGTCGGTGGTGCCGAACTCCACGGTGGTGACCGAGTCGGCACCGCGTAACCCGCTGAATGCGCTGAACCCCAATGATATTGAGTCGGTTGAGATTTTGAAAGACGCCTCGTCCACGGCCATTTACGGCTCCCGGGGTGCTAATGGCGTAATCCTGATCACGACCAAGAAAGGGGCGAAAGGCAAGTTGAATGTGAATTATTCGCTCTCCGGCGGGATTTCGGAAGTGACCAGGAGGGTGCCGATGCTGAATGCGAAGCAATACATCGGCCTGCTCAATGACCTGCGCGCCGATCAGAAGCAGGCGCCGGAATTTTCGGCCGAGCAAATCGCGCAAATAGGAGAGGGGACTTACTGGCAGGACGAGATTTTCCGGAAAGGCACGGTGCAGAACCATCAGCTGAGCTTTTCGGGCGGGCAGGATAAATTCAACTATTACGCGTCGCTGAATTACCTCGATCAGAAGGGCGTCGTGATCAGCTCGGGCATCAAGAAATACGTCGGCCGGGTTAACCTCAACTATACAGACGATAAGTTCAAATTCGGATTGAGCCTGAATTCGAGTAATGTCAAAGACGATTTCGTGCCCAATGGTGTGAGCGTCAATGAGGGTGCGGGGGTGATCAATACGGCTATTTTCCAGGACCCGACGCTTACGATCAAAAATCCGAACGGCACCTGGACGCAGACGCAGATCGTAAACCTCGAAAACCCGGTAGGGCTGGCGAATGAAGTGAGTGATTTCGCCACGACTAACCGTACTTTCGCCAGCGTTTTTGCCGAATACTTTTTCCTTCCCGAGCTGTCCGCGAAAGTCAATTTCGGTACCGACCGGCAGGATTCACGCCGTGATATTTTTACCTCGCGGCTCACCAAACGGGCAGAGGGTACCAAAGGCGTTGCGAACGTGCTGACCAGCAATTCGTACAACAACCTGATCGAATTCACGGCCCGCTACAATAAGGCATTGAACAAAAACCATCAGTTGGAAATCCTGGGCGGCTACACTTTCCAGGAATTTGAAACGAGTTCGCTGACTGCCGGTGCGCAGAATTTCCCGCTCGACGCATTGGGCACGGATAACCTGGCTGCGGGGGCGCAAAGCACATTCTCGCTGGGCTCGGGCCGGACGAAAAACCAGTTGCTGTCGTACCTGGGCCGGGTTAACTACAATTTGTATGATAAATACCTGCTGACTGCCTCCATCCGCGCAGATGGCTCGTCGCGGTTCGGGGATAACAAAAAATATGGCGTTTTCCCCTCCGTTGCCCTGGGCTGGCGGATCAAGGATGAGCTTTTCCTGAAAAACGTGCAGGCG
>CBIHPQ010000571.1:0-3821 GCA_966211825.1 uncultured Dyadobacter sp.
CGGCACAATTGAATCCAGCGGTAACAGTGGCGTTTGCGGTACTTCAAAATGATTACAGTCTTAACTCAACCTTCATTCCCGCGCAATTGATAGGCGCATTTCTCGGTGCCGTGCTCGTTTGGCTGCAATATTTACCGCATTGGAAAGCCACCGAAGACGGCGGGGCGAAGCTTGCCTGCTTTGCTACCGACCCGGCCATCAGAAGCACGGGGGCTAATTTCCTGAGTGAGTTTATCGCAACGGTCATTTTGATCGTCGGCATCGTTGCAATCGGCTACGCGGGCACGTCCGACCCGGAAAAAGGCGGAATCCCTTCCGGCGTCACGCCTTACCTGGTGGGTATGCTCGTTTGGAGCATCGGTTTATCGCTGGGCGGCACGACAGGATATGCCATCAATCCTGTCCGCGACCTCGGTCCGAGAATAGCACACGCCATTCTGCCTATTCCTAACAAAGGCAACTCCGACTGGGGTTATGGCTGGATCCCCGTAGTGGCCCCCATTGCGGGAGCCATCATCGGTGGACTGATTCTGCGTGGTTTTTCTATGTAATTTCCTTATTCGACGGTGATCTTACCGCCGCCTGAATAGCTTCGGTATTCGCCCTGGTACATGGCGTCGGCAGCGGCAGGGCCGACGGTGAATGTGCCTTTGGACACAATCCTGACCTGGTAGTAGAACGTCTTTTCCTGGGCATCGGCCGTCGTGAAGAAATGAATGCGGTCGTCGCGGATATCGTAATATTCCGGCACGGCAGCTTTGGTGATCCATGGCATATCGCGTGGTTCGGTAATGCGCGGGTTTTCTATCTCAAACCCAGACGGCAACAGGTCGGTTACCACGATGTTTTCGATGGGCAGGCCATTGGTGCTTGACAGCGTCAGTTTCACCACCACGAGGTCGTTTTGACGGAAAGTCTGCACGGGTGCGCCATTGCGTGTGAGGAACTGGCGGCGGATACTGATTCCCTGGTCTTCTTCCACATAGCTGCCGGTCGCCGACATTCCGTCCGTCTGGGCGAACCAGTACAAATCGCCCTTACCCTGCGTTTTTACCAGCAATTTCTGGTTGACGATACCCTTTGAAACCTTCAATTCCTTACCCGAGAACTGCCCCAGTGCCTTGCCATTCACAGAAACCGATGCTGTTACCGACGAATTGGAAGTCTTTTTAGCCAGTTTCCCCAAAGCCAGCACGGCAAATGCCGCCTCCTGCGTATTCAGGTACGAAGCAGATTGAATGGCCTGCGAAAGCTGCCTGCCCAACACCGGAATCTGTGTGTTGGCAGGATCAGATTCTATTAATGTATTTAAAACCAAAGACATATTCCGGAGCGGCGATGAATAGCTGTTGTCAAAATAATGGCCAGTGTTCTCAGCAACGTATTTCTTGGGCAGCAACGCATTGAAACTCCGCGAATCACCCGCGAGCTGAAACGCGCCTGCGAGCAGGTATTTGGCATCCAGGGTGAGCAAGTGCGGATTTTGTTTGTAATAATTCATGGAAGCACGGTTCGGATGGCCATTCAGCGCCAGTACGTATAGCGAATAGATGGCTTCCCGGCGGGCTACGGTCTTCCGGGTTTGCGTGCCGGAAGGTTGTCCTTCATATGCCAACCCGTTGTTCGTGCTGGCGATAACGACTTCTTTGTTTGCAGTAGCGCCACTTTGCGCCGTCAGATATTCCACTGCGCGGCTGAGTGTTTTGGCATTTACTTCAAAACCGGCCCTGCGTGCTTCTTCCAGGAAATGAACGGCATAGGCTGTTGCCCACCAGTCTTCCTGCGTCGCGCCGGGCCACATGCCCATTCCTCCGTTAAACAATTGCTGCGATTCTACTTTCCGGATCGCCTGCTGCACATTGGTCATCGGGTTGAAGTCGCTATCGCCGCTTTTCACCGTGTAAACCGGCGCTGCCATTGCTTTTGTGAGGTCGGCGAAGTAGATCTGCGGAAATGCCTTTGAAACAGTTTGTTCCAGACACCCATATGGATAGCCCAGCAACGTAGATAATGCCTTTCCACCTCCTTGCACGAGTGGCGAGCGGCTCAACACCACCTGGCTGCTGCTGGTGGCGGGTATGAAGGAAGACCGCAAATCGATCTGGCCTTGTTTGTCGCCCGCAACCAGGCCGGATGAACTCGTTTTCAACAGTGGCGATGCGGGACGGACGGTAATTTCAGTCTGATTGACGAATGTTTCCTTGAATGCATTCACCTTTACAATCACCTTACCGACGCCGATCGCCGTGGCTGCTTTCACCGCAAATACCGCGCGGCTTTCTTTTCCGGCAGGCACGGTAATGCTTTGCGTGACAGGCGCCGAACCAGCGGCCAGCGGGCCGGAAAGCTGTACCGACACCGTTGCGGTGGTCGATTTCGCCTCTGTATTGCTGATATTTACAGGCAGTATCAATTCATCTCCAGGGCTCAGGAAGCGCGGCAAACCGGCACTGATCACGATCGGGTCGGCCACTTTCATGTTTTTCGTTGCCGAACCGAATGCATTATCCTTGTAAGCCACGGCCATAATGCGCAGATCGCCGGAGAATTGTGGTATGTTAATATCAAAAGTCGCTTCACCGCTTCCATTGGCTTTCAACTGACCACTCCAAAACGACACCAGTTCCGTCCGACCGTTGCTAAGCGGATTGATCCTTCTTTCCAGGTCATAACCGTCGCCACCCGAGCTGGATGTGCCCGAAATGGTCAGTTCCGGGAAAAGCTGGGCATACAGATCGTAGCTGAAAACTTCCAGTGCACGTTTCTGGTAAAAATGGCTGTGAATGTCGGGCGTTTTAGAATTTTTAATCTGCAAGATACCTTCATCGACGACGGCCAGCGTCACCTCTGCATTAGGCTCCGTTTTGATCCGGATCTGCTGCTTCGTTTTCGACCTAGATTTTTCAATCGCCGTAATGGTAACCGGCATTTTGCGGTCCGGATCGTCGACCAGAATTGGCTGAAAACCGTGTGCGACCGTCAAAGGCATATCCGAAGAATCGAGCGGCCGTATCAGCGTGGCGGTCACAAAGACATTCGGCAAATGTTCGTCGCTGATTTTAAATGTCAGTTCTGCGGCCTTTTTCTCGGTGGTGAGGATATGTTGTTCAAGGACATTATTTCGCTCCACCGTAACGAGGAGCCGTCCATCAAAAGGTGTTTTAAACAAAACCTTCGCAGATTCCCCGATTTTGTACCGGTCTTTGTCGGTCTCCATCAGCACCCGGCCTTCGTTGCTCACCTCAAAAGACGAATATTGAGTATAACCATAGCCGTACGCATAAAAATTGGCCAGCGTGTAATGCGCGGCACCTGGGCGGCGCACACGAACCTCATATTCGCCCGAAACCGTTGGTACGTAACGGAATGTATCTTTTCCACCCGAAAGCGTCAACTTGTTGGAATACACCAGCTTTTCATGTTTGCGGGATGTGTATTGCAGGCGGTCGTATTTCTTTTCCACTACCGTCTGATATTCCAGCCGCACCACTTCGACACTCGCGGTTGCGCCATTCTGCAATGCCCCATTTTTGCTAACACCCACAATATCAACAGGTACAGGTGCATTAGTGCCCACGTACGCGTCGGGCAGGCGGATACCGTAAAATACCGGCTGGGTGTACACGTCGAAACGTTGCAGCCTGTTCACAGGCCGGCCGTTTTCATCAAAAACAGTGACGTAAATTTTTCCTTCCAACACACCAATATCCTGTAAGCCGGAGAGCAATGTAAACTGCTCATTGGCCTGGCCTTGCTCATTGGTCGTGCCCTGTCGGCTGTCGCGTTCGAACGTGGTTTCCGCGGGGATATTGAAAGTATAT
>CBIHPQ010000572.1:0-3788 GCA_966211825.1 uncultured Dyadobacter sp.
CGGCAGCCTTCGCATCGGCATAGCGCAGAATTGTATTGATCGATTCCTCCTTCGCATTGTCGATAAATCCGCAGGTATTGATCACGACAATCTGCGAATCATCCTTTTTCGACTCATGGTCCACCGCGAACCCGTTGCCTTTGAGCTGCGTGTACAGCACCTCCGAATCCACAAGATTCTTGGAGCAACCGAGCGTCACTATATTGACTTTATTCTTAACTATCCCTTTGGTTTTCATTGAAGTTTGCCCTCAGCTTTGAGTCCCGGGCTGTATGCTTTGAATTGATTAACCGGCATTCCGCGTCAAAAGTGACTGATAATGAACGGCGAAATGGGGTGCAAAGTTCGGAAAAAATCAGACAGGAAGTACTATTCAATAAAAGGAAATTGAGTCTTGCGATATTCAGTCGGTATCTTCTTGAAATACTCGTGAATAACCCACACACCTGGCATTTTGTCGGACAGAATGAAATGATCGCCGTTCGCGAGGTAGTAGGTCATGAATGAAATCCGCATTCTTGCTTCATTACTTGTGATCAGCACTCGCACAATGTCACCCTCTTTTAACCTCAGCTTTCTTTCACCAAAAGTTATTTCCAGCTCATGTTCTTCCGGAAAAGTTTCGAGCACCACACCCTCAACATATTTCCAATGATTGATATCGATAGATAATATGACAAAGCCCAATCCTGCAAACAATGCCGTTCCGATCAGCAGCGTCCCCCTTGCTAATGCTGGATAGCTAATGTCGGCACCCATCCGGGCCGTCAATGTTGTTTGAAACAGCAACAGGCCCATCACAATAAAAAAGACTGCGAAGAGATTGTCAAATTTGAAAAAGTATGCCCACGAATCAATCTGGTAGAAACGTTTCACTTTGACCGGGGAATTCTCTCCGATCGTATTCCGCGTAAACCGCAGCACCATCCAGATGAACCCGCCAAATGGAATGAAAATCATGAGAAATATAACCAGTGTTTCCATGAAAAAAGGTATCCTGAGACAAAGTGTCTTTCAAGATACCTTTTTAAAAATTGAGTCGAAATAGCAAAGCCCCGAACGGTTACATCGCTCGATCAACGGCTATTATCCTATTTTCTTGAAAAGCGAATCCACAAACTCCGACCGGTCGAAGACTTGCAAGTCGTCCATTTTCTCGCCAACGCCAATGTATTTCACGGGAATTTTGAATTCATCCGAAATACCGATCACGACGCCGCCTTTCGCGGTTCCGTCGAGTTTGGTAATGGCCAATGCGGTAATCTCGGTCACTTTCGTGAATTCACGCGCCTGGATTACGGCATTCTGACCGGTGGAGCCGTCGAGGACGAGCAATACCTCGTGTGGCGCATCGGGAATGATCTTCTGCATCACGCGCTTGATCTTCGAAAGCTCGTTCATCAGATTGACTTTCGTGTGCAAGCGGCCCGCGGTATCGATAATGATTACGTCCGCGCCGGTTTCCATCCCTTTTTTCAATGCATCGTAAGCCACTGCCGACGGGTCGGTATTCATTCCGTGGTCGATTACCGGCACATTCACGCGCTGGCCCCAAAGTTTCAGCTGGTCTACGGCCGCGGCACGAAATGTATCCGCCGCGCCAAGCACCACTTTGTGCCCGCGCTGGTGGAACTGGTGTGCCAGCTTACCGATGGTCGTCGTTTTGCCTACCCCATTCACTCCTACCACCATAATCACGTAAGGCTTCGGCAAATGCTCGGTTTCGAAACTGTCGACAAAGTCCACCGATTTATTTTCGGTCAGCAGTGCGGCGATTTCCTCGCGCAGGATGCTGTCGAGCTCGGCGGCGGATGCATATTTGTCCCTGGCAACGCGTTCTTCGATGCGTTTGATGACCTTCACGGTCGTTTCCACACCAACAACGGAGCTCACCAATATATCTTCCAGTTCATCGAGAACCTCCTCGTCGATAGTGGTTTTACCCACGATCGCCCGCGAGAGTTTGCCAAAGAAACTGTCCTTGGTTTTCTCGAGTCCTTTATCTAATGTTTCTTTTTTCTCCTTCGAAAAAAAGCCAAATAAACCCATAGTGCTGATTACATTTATGGCTCAAAAATAAAACAAAAAAGTCCCGGAAAGGGACTTTTTTTAAAACTCAACCCTTCGACTACGCTCAAGGTGACAAACGTATCGCTCAATGTCAGTCTGAGCGTAGTCGAAGACAGTCTGAACTCCGTCGAAGATTAGTTTTTCAATGCACCCTGTACACCATCCAGGGGAACGATTTCTTCTTTGAAGGTATAAGCTCCTGTTTTAGGAGATTTTACGGCCTTGATCACTTTCGCAAATGCTTTACCGCCTTCTTTTTTCAGGGTAGCAACTACTTTCTTTGCCATGTCTGTATATCAGTTAGAAGTTATATTGTTAATGATTAACTGTTCCGCGCTTACCCAGTTATTGTTCAGCTTCACGTGACAGTTAACGGGTAACAAAACGAACTTACTTAATTTCTTTGTGGACTGTATAACGTCTCAGGAAAGAGTTGAACTTCTTCAATTCCATACGGCCTGGCGTATTCTTCCGATTTTTTGTAGTCACATAACGTGACATGCCTGGAACACCGCTTTCTTTCTGTTCTGTGCATTCCAATATGACCTGTACTCTATTACCTTTCTTAGCCATTGCTTTACATCGTTTTACAAATAGGAGTGCAAAAGTAAAGTGTTTTACTATTAATCGCAACAATTACAGACAAATAAACCGGAAATTTTACATATTTTTTTCCAACCAATACCCTAGTAATGGGTTGTCGTACAAGTTGATACATTCCTTATTTTTCGTGATTTAACCGAATTTCTGTTGTGTTCATGAAGGAAATCTAACGCAAACTTGCTTTCTTCGTGGTCGATTTGGTATCGCAACCTTAATCTGGCGAAAATTCTTAAAAATTAACACAATGACACTCAAAAAAAGCGCTTCTTTGGCCCTGATGGCCCTGGCAGTCTCTTTCTTCATCGGTTGTTCTTCTAAGGAAGACCGTGACAAATATGACCAATGGTATGGTTCCGGAAGCAAAGCAAGGGAAGAATCGGCCCTCGTGAAACTTCAGAGCGATAGAAAAATAGCTGCCGAGCAGGCTACCGCAGCGGCAGCTGAGAAGGCGGCCGCTCCCGCAGCAGCACCAGCCGCAGCAGGCGATAGCGCAGCAGCGCCCGCTGCCGACGCGCCTGCCGCAGCACCAAAACGCAAACCCGTTCCTGCGGACGTTTCCGCATTGCTCAACAAGCACGCTTGCTTTGCCTGCCACCAGGCTTACGACAAGGTGATCGGGCCGGCTTATTCGGAAGTAGCAAAGAAAAAATATACGCCGGACCAGATCGTAGAACTGGTTCACAATCCAAAACCTGAGCACTGGCCTGGCTATCCTCCGATGGCGCCTTTGGCACACGTTCCAAAAGCTGACATTGTCGTAATCGCCAACTGGATCAACTCGCTCTGATCCCAGGCAAAACCGGTATATTCCATAAAATACGGGCCGTTCATGCTATGGACGGCCCGTATTTGTATCTTTGCGAAAGCATTAGTAATCTAATATGAGTCACACCGCAATACAACCCGCTGACGTTACCGATGAACTTTTGGCCGCTTATGAAACCGTAATCGGGCTCGAAGTACATTGTCAGCTTCTGACGGAATCCAAGCTGTTTACCCGCGATTTCAACATTTTCGGTACAGAACCTAATACCAATATCGGTCCGCTGACGATCGCATTACCGGGAACTTTGCCCAAAGTCAATAAAAAAGCCGTCGAATACGCCATCCGCCTC
>CBIHPQ010000573.1:0-3770 GCA_966211825.1 uncultured Dyadobacter sp.
ATTACGGGCATACAGGGCTGCATAGTATTGTGTGTCCGAACTGAGGCCTGTTATTTTCTGGTTTTGGATAGAAATGGGCGTTTGCGCCGGTTTCTCACCGATTTTGATCACCTTATCTTTCTGCACATCCAGCGTAGGAGTGGTTCCGTATACCAGCCCATACTCCTGAATAGCCCCGCTCTTTTTCTCCTGACGGTCGTTTTTGCTATCGGGATTATGAATGGTGCCGCTCACCGTGAGCTCATTGCGTTTGATATCGACTATTTCCAGTTTGGAAAATGCCGGCGGGAGCGGGTCTACGGGCGCAAAGAGGTTACAGGACTGTAGGAACACAGCCGCTATTATCACTACGTATCTGAACAGCCACTTTTTCATGAGGTTTTCCCTTAGTTATAATGCCTTACGGGTATCTATATACGATTACTGCTTGTCGTAGGTAAGGATGGTCACTTCCATGTCGCCGCCATTGGCTGAGCCAACGGGCCGATCCTCACCGTGAGCGTCTATGATCATCTTTCCATATCTGCCCTGATTGGTAATGAAGGCGATCACGGTCCCGTTTTCGAGCTGATTGGCCTTGGTGTCGGTATAGCTGCCGTTGATAAAATTGGTGCTCAGGTTAGCGCGGGCGATGTCGGCATATTTCAGCTGATCGAAATTCACTTTACCTAAAACCATAAACCTCGCGCCGTTTTTGGGATAGATTCCGGGTTTCTCATTGTAGGGGTACCACCACAAGTCATCGGAGCCGTTTTGAGACACCAGTTCGCCAAGATCCAGGTCATATGGATTGGAGTAGGACATGGTGAATGATTTTTTGGGTGTAAAAACAGATGGTTCCCCCAATGTGAATGCCGTGGTGGCGTCACTGTAAATATTACCGCCCAATGTGATCGCGAATGCGCGGGCATAATAGGTAGTGCCGGGCGATAAACCGCCTATGTTGGCCGTAAACGAACCTTTTGTCGCCTTTCCGCTGATCGTGACCCGGGTATCTTTCGTAGTAGGCTCATTGTTTGTTGCCGAATAGCAAACCCCGAATGAAGTGATTTCTGCATTCCCCAGTGATAAAATGTTGACGACAATATCCGCGGAAGCCTTGGAAGTGGTCGTGACCTTGCCCAGGGTAAGCTCAGCAAAAACATAATCATCCGTTTTGAATGTCGCCACCGGGCCGTAACCCACACCGCCGCCCTGGTTTTTGGCATACGTGCGGACATAATAGGTGGTGAGGACTGCCAACCGGCTGATTTCCCTTACAAATTCAAACGGGGTCGGAGGATTGTCCTCGCCTACCTTGATCACCGTTCCTGCTTCGAGGGTAGGTTGGTTTTGCGTACCCCAAACAAACCCGTATTCAAGGATTTTGCCACTTTTCTTTTCCTGGCGGTCATTTTTAGGGTCAAGGTTATCTATTTTTCCCCGCACGGTCGCCCCCGACGTCCAAACTTGCTCGATCGTCACCTCGGAAGCCGCGGGTGTCAGCGGATCTACCGGGGCGAACATGTTGCAGGCGCTCAGGAAAATGGTAATACCCGTAATGAGCAGAAAACTGGTTAACTTTTGCATGGCTTGATCGCTGTGTGCAGCGCATTAGATCTTTTAAGTTCAGGAAGCTGCCGTAGTAGCCGGCCGCCAGTCGTTATCCCAATATTCAATCAGCTGAGGGCTTGCAACCCTTCCGCGGAACATAACCGTGGTGTCGTAATGCGTTTGAGGGATCAGGTGGCTGCGCAGGCGCCTGATCCACGGCTGCGCGTGACGTGGCGTAAGCAACCCGCCCATACCCATTTGATTTTCACGTTCGGACAATGTCACGCCATAATTGCTGTCGCTGTTCCCGGACCCGTTAACGTGTTCCAGCCCAAGCGTATGTCCGAATTCGTGATTAATGGTTGTCTGTAAAAAAGACACGCTGTGGGTTTCTGAGCCTATGCGGGTACGGCGGTCGTTCCAATGCGATTCAAGGTCATGCTGGGTGAATACGCCCGTCCGGTCTTCTTCGACTACAAAAGATCTGAATGTGTCCTCCTGCGGATGGATGATCCGGTAGGTTTGGTGGGCCTGCGCCGCCGAATCGACCAGTTGAATGGACAACCCACATTGAATGGTAGCCGAATTCCGTGCTGCATTGGTGCGGGGAACATACCAATCCTTGTTTGGGTCGAGTACCATCTTATCGCTCCAGTGCCTTTGCACCACTGTTACAAACCGGCTCTTGTAGTCCTCCCATTCGCGGTCGGGCCACCGTTCGAGGTTGAAACGGCCGTAGGTATCATGCAGGATGCCATTGCCTGTTGCGTAAGTCTCGCCCATGAAAAAGCGGGAGGTCGGCTCCACGCGCACCAGGTGCACTTTGAATTGCAGGATCATCCCGAATGTAGTATCGTCGATCGGGATAAGGCATGAATCCCACCGTCGGGCATTTCTGAACAGATGAATGTGCATAATGGTTGAGGTTTTCGGCATTACCGCTGCGGGCGGTGTGCCGGGATGGATAACTTCTCAATGGGAGGGTCAGGTAGTCACTCGCGGTTGAGCCCGGTAGTACCATATTTGCCCCGAAACAGTCACGCTGCCGCCGGTTGCTGCGCCTGTTTGCAGGTACAGACGGTTTCGCTGTACATTCCTGCTTCCGTTTACATTGCACTCGAAAACATCTACAACGCCCGAACTGATCACCGCCGCCACAATGGCTGTATGGTGCGGGCGCGACTCTTCGTTCCAGGGGCCATCCGACCGGTTGAAACGGTAGGTGTAGTTGCGGAACTGAATGATGTCGCCGGTTTCCAGGCTGGCCATTGTGACGGCGTCGCCCCATACATAATTGTCGTTCGGGCCAATGCGGCCCATGATCTCCGTGGAAGTCCTGGCCCCTGCACTTTGCAGAGCTCTTTCGCCCAGGGTCCAGCATTCTCCGTTGCCTACCTGGCCAGCCAGGTTATTCTCTGCGAATTGCGCAACTGAATTTCCTAATACACTCATTGTTCGATATTGGAAGGTGTGGATAGTAATAAAAAATGGGTGCTATTCTAGTATTCCTTCGGCCTGGTGGACATCCCAGACCACTTCTCCATTGCTGTCTGTACTGAGATCGATCACCGAGCCTTTTCCGGCCTGTCCGGAAATGATCATCCGGCTTACGGGGCGCCGGAGCAGGTTGCGGATGACCCCTTTCAGCGGCCTTACGCCATATCTTGGTGTAAAGCCCTGCATGGCAATGCTTTTCCTGGCCTCGGGCGTAAGGTTGAGGCTGATACCCTGTTTGTTGAGCAGATCAGTGAGACTCCGCAAATGGATATCGAATATTTTAACCACGTTATCCTCGGAGATCGGCGCAAATGGGACGATTTCGGTGAGCCTCGCCAGAAACTCCGGCCGGAAATATTTAGCCATAATCTCCATCAGGTCGGATGATTGTGGAATGCCGCCTTTGTTGAATTCCTGTATAATATGTTCCTGCCCGATATTGGATGTGAAGAGGATCACCGCATTAGAAAAATCACCTTCTTTCCCCAGCCTGTCGTGCAGCTTGCCTTCGTCGAGGATTTGGAGAAAAAGGTCAAAAACCGAGGGGTGTGCTTTTTCTATTTCATCAAAAAGAACCACTGAATAGGGTTTCTGACGGATTTTGTTGACGAGCAATCCACCTTGTTCATACCCGACATACCCCGGAGGAGCGCCGTAGAGTAATGCGGACGAATGTTCGTGTTTTAATTCCGACATGTCGACCCGGATAAGGAAGGACTCGTGGTTGACGAGGTCATCGG
>CBIHPQ010000574.1:0-3745 GCA_966211825.1 uncultured Dyadobacter sp.
AATACGACCTCAGCCAATTGCTGGATCTGGCCATGAAAAACGATTTCAGCGTACAGGCCGCCCGGCTCGACGAAGCGAAAACCAATGCGAAAATAGACGAGGTGCGGTCGGGGTTGCTGCCGAGCCTGAATGTGTCGGGTGATTATAAGCGGTATTTCAAAATTCCGGGGCAGGTGGTGCCTGCAAGCGCATTCGGCGGCCCGGAAGGAGAGTTCAGCACGCTGGCGTTCGGGTTGCCTTACAACCTGTCGACCACTGCGCAAGTGACTCAGGCCCTGTATAATCCGTCGGTGAAATATGCCTTGAAAGCTGCCAGCCTCAACCGCGAACTGACGTCGCTCAGCACGACGAAGACGAAGGAAGATGTAGCTTACAATGTTACAGACGCCTATTATAACCTCGTCACGATTGCCCAGCAGATGGCGTTTCTCGACAGTAACCTTATCTCGCTGGACAGGCTCTACAAGGTGTCAGACCTGCTTTACCAGAACAAATTGGGTCAGCGGGTAGACGTCGACAGGATCCTGATCAACAAAACGACGACGCAAACCCAGCAGGCGACGCTGAAAGACAACTATAACCAGTTGGTGAACCTTTTGAAATATTACACCGGAATCCCGCAAAACGATTCTGTGCGTATATTAATAAGCGTTCGAGATGTTGCATTGCCTGCATATGCCGACTGGGACAAGGCAAGGCGTACGGATGTGGCTTTGATTCAAAAACAAAAGGACCTTAACGAGTTGCAGGACAAGAATATACGATCCGGACTTGTGCCGACTGTGAATGCTTACGGCGTTGCGAACATGTCGTTCTACGCACAGGGCGGCGACAACGCTACCTTCCAGGATGTGCCGGGTTATTGGGCCGGTTTGCAGCTCAACTGGAACGTGTTCGATGGTCTGGCGAGACGCGCCAAACGCAGCCAGAACCAGATCGACCGCGAGAAACTGGACGTCCAGCTTCGGCAGGTACGGGAGGTTATTCAAATGGAGGAAAACAACGCCCGGAGCAAGTTCGGGGTAGAACAAAAGAATATCAATGCTAAAAAGGACCAGGTAGCGTTGGCCGAGAAAGTGTACAAGCAGATTCAGCTGCAATTCAAGGAAGGTACGGTATCGCTCACAGACGTGATCCAGGCCGAAAACAGCCTCCTCGATGCACAGAGCAACTATCTGACCTCGCTCGTACAACTCCTGAAAGCCGAACTGGAATGGAAAAAAGCCACCGGGCAACTGGTTCAGAAATAACAAGAAACTTCATCAATAATGCCGTATTCATCAACAGCTAAGACCAATGATTGAATGACTGAATGACTGAATGATTGAATGATTCAATTTTGAATGAGTGACCGGGGTGCCGGAGCGATGAGTGAATAATTTGCTCGCACTGCAGTAGCTCGGTTTGAGGTTCTCTGAATTCGAATTTTTAGTACCCATCCATTCTGAATTTTCTTTATAATATTCAATCATTCGGTCATTCAATCATTCACTAATTCTCTCATTCACTCATTCGGTCATTCAATCAATCAGTCATTCAATCATTAACAAATGAAACGTCTATTCATCTTCCTGGGAATTATTGCCGTGCTGGGGCTTACGGCGGCGAAGTTGCTGAGCAACAAGGAAAAAACGGAGCAGAAAGTATTTATCCCCGATCCGGATCCCAAGGTAGGGGTGAAGGTCGCCGTAGCAGAACTGCGTGACCTTTCGCAGGAGTCGGGTTTTCTGGGATCGTTTAACCCGAACCGGAAGGCGGAAATCCGCCCGCAGGCTGGTGGAGAGATCGTAAAACTCGATATCGAAGTAGGCCAGCATGTGGCGGCGGGGCAGTTGATCGCGAAAATCGACGACGAGCAGCTGCATTACCAGGTTGAGGCATTGCAAGTCACGCTGGAAGGTTATCAGAACGACCTGAAACGTTACGAAGCATTGGTGAAGGGTGATGCAACTCCGGCTGTCAATGTAGAAAGGACGCAGCTGAGTATCAGAAGCACCGAGGCGCAGATCAAGCAGCTGAAAAAGCAGATTAAAAACACCAGCATCAGAGCGCCGTTCGGCGGCATTATGACTGCCAAAATGGTGGAAAAAGGCTCGGGAGTGAGCCAGGGAACGCCGATCGCTGAGATTACCGATATTTCCTCGTTGAAACTCGTCGTGAATATTCCCGAAAAGTCGGTGAACGAATTCAAAACCGGCAAAAGCATTCCCGTACGTACGGATGTGTACCCGCACGCGAGCCTCAATGGCCGTGTGACGATGGTAGCCGCCCAGGGCGACGAGGCACATAACTATCCGGTAGAGATTACGGTGCAAAATTCATCTGTCAATCCATTGAAAGCAGGCATGTATGGCTCCATTGCAAGCGCATCACGCGTGAAGGGCGAGGCACTGGCGGTACCGCGGCAGGCGATCATGGGCTCGGCCAAGCAGCCGCAGTTGTATGTGGTGGAAAATGGCAAGGCGGCATTGCGCGACGTGGCCGTTGGCGCGACTACGAACGAGTATTATGAGATTACCAAAGGCCTGAAAGCCGGCGACCGCGTCGTGACCAGCGGACAGATCAATTTGCAGAACGGAACTTCGGTTATAGCACAATAACGACACTTCATCAACAAACTCATGAAACTCATTGAAACCATATTGAAGCGCCCTTCGATGATCATCGTGCTTTTCGCGATCCTGTTCATCGGTGGGTTGGCTTCCTATAACCAGCTCAGCTATGTGCTGTTGCCGGAATTTTCTGTTCCTACCATTACCATTACCACATTATATCCAGGCGCGGCGCCCACGGAGGTAGAGGCCGAGGTCAGCAAGAAGATCGAGGATGCGGTGTCCGGCCTGGATAATATTGAAGAGGTTACTTCGAAATCAATGGAAAGTGCCTCGCTCGTGATCGTGCAATTCAAAGCCGGAACTGACATCGATAAGGCATTGGAAGACGCCCAGCGCGACGTCAACAATATGCTCAGCGACCTGCCCGACGATGCGGAAACGCCGTCATTGTCCAAAATCTCGCCGAGCGACCAGCCCATTATGCAGCTGCTCGCCACTTCGAGCCTGCCCAACGAGGTTTTTTATCAACAGGTAGAAGACAAATACCTGCCGATGTTACAGCAGATCGAAGGGGTGGCCGAGATTACCATGACCGGCGGCGACCAGCGCGAGATCCGCATTAATGTCAATAATGATAAGCTGCGTTTCTACGGATTGTCGCTTTTGCAGGTAACGCAGGCCATTAACCAGGCCAATCTTGACTTTCCGACGGGAAAAGTGAAAAGCACGTCGGAGAATATGACCTTGCGCCTGGCCGGTAAATTCGCCTCGCTGGACGACATCCGTAACCTGGTTATCACCTCGCCGGTGAGCAACAGCCCCATTCGCGTAGGCGATGTGGCCGAAATTACCGACGGCCTTACCGATGCCGAAAGCATCAGCCGGTATAATGGCGTGAATGGTATTGGTTTGTTTATCAAGAAGCAATCCGATGCGAATGCGGTCGAGATCAGCAAATCGGTGCAGGCCAGGCTGGCTTCTATTGAAAAAACCAGTGCAAAGGACAAAATCAAATTCGCAATCGCTTACGACAGTTCGATATTTACGCTGGAATCTGTGGAAGCAGTAACGCACGATCTGGTGATCGCCGTCATATTGGTGGCGGTGGTAATGCTGCTCTTCCTGCACAGTTTCCGGAATGCATTCATTGTGATGGTTTCCGTGCCTGCATCGCTCATCGCCGCATTCCT
>CBIHPQ010000575.1:0-3735 GCA_966211825.1 uncultured Dyadobacter sp.
TGTCGCTGATTTCAAAGACTATACACTTGTCAGGCAGCATTTCAACCTGACCGACTAAACGGGTCGGCGCGATGTGCGCATGTCACTATACGTAGCCAAGCACAGGTGTCGCGAGACGCCCTGCACCTGCATGCATTGGCGCGTAGCCCGGGACTAATGCATCAACTACACCAGCCAATCGCTAGGCGCCTTGCCGAATTTTTTCTTGAATGAATGGGAGAAATGAGAGAGGCTTTCAAACCCCAGGTCGAGGTAGATTGCAGAGGGCTTTTTGTTTTTGGTTTCAATGAGATGCCTGGCTTCCGCAAGCCTTCGCTCTTGCAGCCAATGCCGGGGCGCCATGCCGAATACCCGTTGAAAATCACGTTTGAAGCCCGCCAGGCTTCTTCCGGTAAGCCGGGCGAACTTTTCAACGGGAACATTGAAATGAAAGTTACTGAGCATGAATTTTTCAAGATCCATTTTATAAGGTTCCGAAAAATCGAAGAGCAGCGCTTCAAGTTCGGGCATCGTATGCATGAGCAGGTGTACCGCTTCCTTCACTTTGAGCATCCCGAGGCGCGCGGTTATCGCCTCCTGCGGATGGTGTACATACGGGATCACCGACTGAAAGAAGGCCCGTAAGAAATCGTTATCCGGAATGAGCACGTTAGGTGGCCCTGCATATTTATGTCCTGTTTCAACCTGCTCTTCAAGCGCGATCGTCCGGAGCAGTTCCTCCTGCAAACAGATAACGATGGTTTGGTAATCCTCGCCGTCTACAGGGCTTTTGGTGATTTCCCCCAGCTGGTTCTTCTGTATGAGCAGCATCTGCCCGGCACCCATCGAGACCTTTTGCGTGGCCGTTTCCAATGAAAAACGGCCAGAAACCTGCAACACCAGCGTATTGTGTTCCATAAATGCGACCTTATCTTTCCTCTTTTTAGAGAGATAAGAGTAAAAGATAATGCCCGGAATTATTTCAGTTGGATTCGTCACAATGTAAAGATATAAAAAGCAAGGCTTGTAATTGCCCTGTTATCGTTGGAGATAAGTCCCGCCCACGATCGCGCCGGGCGCAAAGTGTTGGTTGAGGATATCGGCTTCCTCAGCGGTAAACCTGATTTCCATCGCCTCCATGTTTTCGGGCAGTCGCGAGCGGCGGCTCATGCTAACCAACGGCATGATATGGTCGCCCTGCGTGTTCACCCACGCGATCGCCAGTTGCGCCGGCGTATAACCCTTTTCGTTTGCCATTTGCTTCAACACTTCCACCGTTGCCAGGTTTTTGATCAGGTTATCGCCCTGGAACCGCGAGAAATGATGGTGGTAGTCACCCTCCGGAAGCGGGGCTTTCATGGTACCCGTAAGAAGCCCCTCGGCCGTGTTGGCAAAGGTAACAACGCCGATACCGAGTTCTTTGGCAGTCGGAAGCAGGTCACTTTCGATCTGGCGGTCGGCCAGGGAGTAGCCTATTTCCAGTGCCGTTACCGGGTGAACGCTGTGGGCCTTGCGCAGCTGTCCGGCGGTGATTTCCGAAACGCCCAGGTAACGCACCTTCCCTTCGCCGATCAGGTCCGCTACCGTACCGATCACATCCTCTACGGGAACGCTGTCATCGAGGCGGCAGGGTTGATAGAGATCGATGGTGTCCACTCCCAGACGCACCAGCGAATAATTGATGAAGTTTTTGATCGCCACAGGCCGGAGGTCCAATCCAAGCCATTGGTCATTATAAAAAATAGCCCCGAATTTGACGCTGATAAATGCATCGTCACGGCGGCCTTTGATGGCCTTCCCTACCAGCAATTCGTTGTGGCCGGCGCCATAAAAATCGCCCGTATTGAGGAAGTTAATGCCGCTATCCAGCGCCATCTGAATGGTAGCAATGCTTTCGGACTCGTCGCTGCCCGGGCCTCCCCACACGGGCGACATGCGCATACAGCCTAATCCTAGTTTGGAAACAACCGGCCCGTTTTGGCCGAGGTTCATTTTCGTTATCGTCGTCATCTTTTTTGATATTTTAATCATACAAAGATGACCGGTTACCGCCCCGCACAGATTTCCTCCACGGCTCAAATTACTTGCTTGTACGGATCAGCAGCGCGGGGCGACAAGGTTACTGAACTTCACTCAACCACAAGCCAGGTATACCCCTCCGCCGGAATCTCGACCTGATATTCTACTTCGTAATTACGGTTCACTTTTAACGTTTTCGAAGCCCCTTCCTTTACCCGGACTTTTACGCTTTGATGCTGGCCTGTGTAGTAAACCGGTAGTTTGATATTCCTCACCAAAGGCTCCTTCGTCGGGTTGTATAGCATCGCGAGGCCTTTTTGCGGGAGGTCCGGGCTTACGTGCATGATGCCGTCCCAGTCGCGGCCGTCGGCACGGCGCAGGTGGATGATGTCGGCATTGAGGATCGACCGGTATTTCTTGTACCAGCTCACCACGTTGCTCACCGTTCGTTTGGTTTCATCGGTATCGTACAGCCTCGGCCCGCGGTAGCATGCCTGCACGCCCGCCCCATAATACTGCATCATCAGTTGCTCATAGGCATCCAGATGTTCCGAAAGCGGTTCGAGGACGGCTTCCGGCCCGCCACCCTGGTATTTGGTCAGCGGCACGAAGCCCCACACCATCGAAGGCGTCGCGTTCCAGGTCCCGTCGTAAATATTCTGTCTGTTGAGAATCTTCTGCTGCTCCCGCGGCAGCGAAAAATTTACCTCCCGGTAGCCGAGTGCGATTTTGTTGGTACCGTCGAGAAAATACCAGTCGGGCGCATTGACGTAGATTCCGTTCGCATTGCACCAGTGATAGAGCCCTTTCTGCAGCGCCATTTGCTTCCATTGCGAATCGGCCAGCCCTTCGTGGCCCGGGTGAGAGGTGGATGCGCACACGTCGCCCGGGTAAGGCCCGTCGTTTTCAAAAATATCGAACGCCGTGTAGGACATGAATTTTTTCAGTCTTGCCAGATACGCCAGTCCCCATTTGCTGCCCAGACAGGGTGCATTTCCGAAAAACGCACCGCCCGGTTTACCCGTTTGGGGATTGATCACATCGTCTTCCTCGCTTATTTTCCGGGAACTGAAAAGGGAATAGCTGCCGATCAGGACTTTTTTGCTATGGGCATAGGCTGCAAGTTCCTTCCATTTCCGCAGGTTTGCCGCGGTGGTGTCTTCCATATTGCAATGGCTGCCGAAGCTCAGGATCAGCGCCTCGTAGCCAGTCGCCGCACATTGTTCGATCGCCGTGCGTACCTGCTCGTCGTCCTTGCTGACCAAATGCATGAAAATAGGGTTAATGGTTGTCCACGGGGCGATGGTCCGGTACATTTTACGGATCGCCAGCCCCTTCCGTTCACGATCGTAGCTGTCCATGAGCAGTTCATAGGTCCGGATCGATTCCAATTTTTCGCCGGCTTTCAAACCAACGCCCATATCTGTTTTGGGGTGTACTTCCAAAAGGCAGGGGGTCTGGTAGTCGTAGTTAACCTGCGAAGTATATTGCTTATCGACCTTCCAATGTGTCGCCTGATCGCTGAGCGGATAGCGCATGGCGTTGTTGAATGCAAAATTGTTTTCTATATAAAGGCCATTAGGTTTAGCCATTTCTCCGGGTTTTCCCACTACTGCACTCTCCTCCTCCACCATGGCCAGGATCTCGTTCACGACCTGGTTCACCGTGCGCGCGTCTTTGCTGTTATTTTCGATCGTAACCCATTTGGAAATCAGCGGAATGCCGTCGAATATCGCG
>CBIHPQ010000576.1:0-3735 GCA_966211825.1 uncultured Dyadobacter sp.
AAGGCCCCGGCGACTGGGCATTAGAAATCATCGTTTGTAGGAAAATGGTCAGGAAGAAAAGGAAGCGGGTCATTTGTGGTCAGGTATGGTCAGGTGTTGTCAGGTGTGGTTGTGGCTTCTCCGGCGGGTAATTTTTCGAAAAAGCCGATTTGGGTTAGTTGGCGGTGTAGTGCCTGGTATTGGTCGTCGGGTAATGCTACGAGTGGGAGGCGGCAGGGGCCCATGTCGAAACCGAGCATTTTCATGACGGCTTTTTGGGCGGGGATAGGAGGGTATTGCACCACGATGCGCACCATTTCCACGCAGAACAGCATTTGTTTCCGCGCTTTTTCAATCTCGCCTGCCTCGAAATATTCCCTTACTTTCAGGTAAAATGGAGCCGCAAAGTTGAAAGTACTGCCGATCGCCCCTTTGGCACCCATTGACAACGCCGGCAAATGATTTTCATCAAAACCGTACAAAACATCATATTTGCCTCCCTCGTAATGCAGGCATTCCTGGTATTCCCAAAGCGTGGCCGCCGTGTATTTTACGCCCGCGAAATTCGGGACCTGCTTTTCTGCAATGCGCATAAAATCAAGTACATCCACCGAAAAGCCGGTGAGTGACGGAATATGGTAATAATAGAATGGCAACCCCGGCGCACCGGCGGCGATCTCGGTCATGCAGTCGGCGAGGTTTTGCACGGATGTAGGTTTGAAATAAAATGCCGCCACCGAAGAAATGGCATCGGCACCCGCCTCCTGTGCGTGACGCGCCAGCTTGCGCGCCTCCGCGATGCTCGCGTGCCCCACGTGTACAATCATGCGCAGGCGGCCTTTACCGGCTCGGATCACCGTTTCGGAAACCTGCATTCGTTATTCGAGCGTCAGGTTCGGGCCTTCGCCGTTGCTGCCGCAAATGAAAATGCCCGACATGCCGGTGCTGATCAGGTGTTCGACCAGTGCGGGCAGCAGCCCGAAATGCACGGAGCCGTCGGGGTGGAGGGGAGTGAAAAGTGCGGCAATGAGGCCGTCGGTGTGTTGGATGGTATTCATATTGGATTGATAAACTTGAAATTCAGCTATTTGCGGTCCCCGAACAGCCATTGCGGGGTGATGGTTTGCAGTACGATCTGCTCATAGGCGCCGGTTTTGCCTGCCTCGTAAAGGCACAGGATGTTGCCGTCGGGCAATGCCGCCATGCTCGAATAGGCCGAAGGTCCCGGGAAAATGGTTTTGATAACGGGCCACGTTTTGCCCTCATCGAAACTGGCCCGTAGCGTGAGGTTATGGCGCTTGCCGGTGCTCGCGGGATTGAGGAAAAGCATGGTACCGGCTGTTTTGGCATTCGGGTTCCGGTACCGGATGATCGACGCCTGGCAAACAGGTTCTACCAGCTCCGAAATGTCCTCCGGTGCCGTCCAGCTCACGCCGCCATCGTAGCTGAGCGACTGCGCCCGCCGCCCGTGCCCGAAGTAGGAGCGCATATTCATGAGCAGTGTGCCGTTACCGTCCGCGACTTCCACAACCTGGCATTCATTCATTTTCGGGGTAATTGTGCCGCCTAGCTGCCAGGTTTTGCCGTGATCGTCGCTATAAATGGCGTGCGCGCCGTATTCGTACGGGCCGTTGCGGACTTTGCCGTTCGGATCGTCGTAGCTGAAATCGCAGGGGATCACGAGCCGGCCTTTGCGCGGGCCGTTTTTGATTTGTATGCCAATGCCCGGCCCGGTTGCATACCAGCCCCATTCGGGTTTCTTGGTAGTTTGGGTTATGTCAACCGGTTTGGCCCAGGTAGCACCGTTGTCGGAGCTGCGGGAAAGCCATACCGTCCGGGTTGACCCGGATTTTTTGGTAATAATGTCCTTTTCGGGCACATCGCCACGGTTTTGGGTGAGCAGCAAGAGGATTTCGCCGGTTTCCTCGTCGAGAACCGGGCACGGGTTTCCGCAGGTATTCGTGCCATCATCCCAAACGACAACCTGATTACCCCAGGTCTTACCGTTATCCGTCGAGCGTTTCATCAGCAGATCGATATCCCCCGCGTCGCCAGCGCCGTCTTTCCGGCCTTCGCAGAATGCGATCAGGGCACCGTTTTTGGCTTTGATCAGCGAAGGAATGCGGTAACTTTTGTAGCCGTTTTCGCCCGCGGTGAACAATGGGCGGGGTTCCGGAATTTGCGCAAACGCCTTAGCGGCGCCCAGGACGATCAGAATCAGTAATGTCTTTTTTAGCATATCAGATTATTAAAATAAAAACCACTTGAAAACTGCACTAGTACCCTTCCGTTTGGGCCAGCTGGTTGTTGTTGGCAAGGACCGTCGTGTTCAATGGCCAGAAAAGCGGCGTTGTCTTGCCGATCAGGTTGGGTACAAAATGGTACACGTCGATTGTGCCGCCTTTGTGAAACCGTACGAGGTCGTACCAGCGCTTGTTCTCGAAATACAGTTCTCTGCCCCGCTCATCCAGGATTTCACGCTCGACAGCCGCCTTCGTTTTCGCGCCCGTGTAAGCGCCTGTACCTGCCCGTGTGCGGATTTTGTCAAGATAAGTGATCGCGTCTGCGATGTTGCCGAGTGCGGCGTGGGCTTCGGCTTTCATTAAATAGATGTCGGCGAGGCGGAAGAGGATGATTTCGTTGTCGGAAATGCGGTCGTCGGAATATTTGGTGCCGGGATACTTCGTGATCCAGGAAATTTTCGGCCCTGAAACCTGCCGTTCGGTAACCCAGGTGTGCGGAATGCGCTTGTCAGCCGGACTTTTGGAAAACAATGCGCGGGAAGGCTGACTGATCTGGTAAGCACCCTGGCCGGTGGTAGAAGTTTGTGTGTAGGGCAGGCTGTCGAGGTTCGCCGCACCCTGCACGATCGTCAGGAATGGCAATGCATTCACCCCGTAATTCCCGCCGGTTTCGTCCCTGCTGAAATAGGCCGACAAAATGACTTCCGGGTTGTTAGGCGCGCGCAGGCCGGTCACATTCTTGAAATCCGCATTCAGCGAAACCCCGGAGGCCTCTACTTCCGCAATGGCGGCCAGTGCCGCATTGAAAGCCTTATCTCCGCCGCCCAGCACTTTGGCGCTCCACAGGCTCGCTTCCGTTTTCAGGGCCTGGGTGGAACCGTAAGCAAACCGGTATTTGGACGGGTAGGAAGCCGCCGAAAAGTTACCGGCCGATTTATACAAGCCAATCGCCTGGTCGAGGTCCGCCTGCACCTGTTTCATCACTTCGGCAGCGGGCGAGCGCGGCAGCAACGGCACATTTTCGTCCGTCACCGCTTGCAGCATCAGGGGCGCGTCGCCGATAATGCGGGTGACGTGGAAATAAAAATAGGCCCGCAGGCTGTAAGTTTCGGCCAGAATACGCTTTCTGAGGTCGGGGTTGCCGGTGAACGGAAAGGCCTCAATCTTCGCCAGCAGCAGGTTGCAGTGGCCGATGGCCTTGTACCAGTCGTTGTAATTGATCGCCCCGGAAGTTGGGGTAATGATCTGCGACCAGGCGACGCCGAAACGTGAATTGGAGCCGGCGATCAGCTCTTCGCCGCGTTCGGTACCATAGGTGACATTGTTGGCAAAAGTCCGCATATAGGTATAAATCCCGGTCAGGTAAGGTTCAAAATCGCCTTCGTTCTGAAAATAGACCGCCTCGGTAATGCTCGATTGCGGCTTCACGTCCAGCAAGCTGTCGCAAGCGGAAAGGCATGTTAAGGCAAAAGCCGTTAGGGTGAGGAATTTAATTCTTGGATTCATAATACTT
>CBIHPQ010000577.1:0-3724 GCA_966211825.1 uncultured Dyadobacter sp.
GAAAAACAATATCAACAGCATTATGGACGTCGCGCTGAAAGGCGATACGGTCATGCTTGTCGCCAAAAACATCGATGCCAAAGAAGGTGTGCAGGTGGTGAATGCGAAAGGTCTTTTCGTTTCCCCCGGCCTGATCGACATCCATTCCCACAACTTTTACGGCACGAAAATGGACCAGACTTACAGCAACGGTCCTAACGCGCTGCCTCCCGACGGTTTCACATTCCGTACCGGCGTCACCACGGTGGTGGACGCTGGTTGCGCAGGCTGGAAGTCATTTCCTGATTTCAAAAAACAAACCATTGACATTTCCAAAACACGGGTATTGTCTTTCCTCAACATTGTAGGCGAAGGCATGCGCGGCGGTACTTACGAGCAGAATGTGGAAGACATGGACGCTGCCGCTACTGCCAAAGTCGCCAAAGAATATCCCGAATACATCGTCGGCATCAAGCTAGCGCATTTTAACGGCTACAACTGGCAGCCCACCGATCGCGCCGTGGAAGCCGGCAAACTCGCCAACATTCCCGTGATGATCGATTTCGGCGGCAGCCAGCCCGTACTGCCGATCGAAGAGCTTTTTATGAAACACCTCCGCCCCGGCGACATTTTCACACATTGCTTCGGCCAGCTCAGCAGCCGCGAACCGATCGTGGACGTGAAAGCGGGCAAAGTGAAACCTTTTGTGTATGAAGCACGTAAGAAAGGCATCATTTTCGACGTGGGCTACGGCGGTATCAGCTTCGCATTCTCGCAGGCGGTACCGGCCGTGAAAACCGGTTTTTACCCCAACACCATCAGCACCGACATCCATACCGGCAGCATGAACAATGCCATGAAAGACATGCTCAATGTCATGTCCAAATTCCTTGCTATGGGTATGGACCTGCCGGCGGTCATCAAAGCCAGTACCTGGGCCCCGGCGCAAGCCATTCGCCGCGAAGAACTGGGTAACCTGTCGGTAGGCTCGCGCGCCGACGTCACCGTGTTGCGTGTGCTCGACGGCAAATTCCAGATGAACGACACCGGCACATTCGGTTTCTTCGATTATACCGGGACCAAAGTGCAGGGCAAGCAGAAACTGGAAGCGGAAGTGACGATCCGCGCGGGTAAAGTAGTGTACGACCTCAATGGTCTGACCAACCCGATCGTCGTTTCGAGAAGATAATATTTTGCCTAATTTTACCTACTCAATATCTCCCGCCGTACATTTTTTGATCTCATGAAATTACCGATTCTCTCTTTAACGACGATCCTGACCTTAGCCCTCGGAAGCCTGCAAACCGCGAAATCGCAGACCATTCCCAAAGAAGAACTGATTTTCCTTACCTCCGAGTGGAAAGGCGAGCGCTTCCCCGACGGCCGCCCGAAAATCTCCGACGACCTCATCCGCCGCGCGAAGGAAATCAATATTGAAGAAGCATGGGTAGTGCTCAAACACGATGGCTACAACTGCCAGTTCGAAGGAAACTGGAAAATCGTGCATGACGATGTCGTGATCGCCGGACGCGCATTGACGGCGCAGTACCTGCCATCCCGCCCGGATATCGAGAAAAACATCAAAGACCGCGGCGCCAAGCAAGGCCGCATCGGCAACACCAATTCCTGGCCGATCGACATGCTCGGCAAGGGCGACGTATATGTAGCCGACGGTATGGGCAAAATCGCCGAAGGAACGCTGATCGGCGATAACCTGGCGAATTCCATTTTTGCCAAAACAGGCAATGGTGTCGTGTTCGACGCATCGGTACGCGACCTTGACGGCCTGTCCAAAATCCCCGGTTTCAATGCATTCGTGCGCGATTTTGATCCTTCCTATTTGAAAGACGAAGTACTGGCAGGCCTCAACACGCCGATCCGCATCGGCCGCGCTGTGGTGCTGCCGGGCGACCTCGTTCTGGCGAAAAAAGAAGGTGTGATATTCGTGCCCGCGCATATGGTCGAGAAAGTGGTGCAAACCGCCGAATTCATCGCATTGCGTGACAAATTCGGTATTCAAATGCTCAAAGAAGGCAAATACACGCCCGGCCAGATCGACAGCCAATGGACTGACACGTTGAAAAACGACTTCCTGAAATGGCTCGATAAAAACCCGAATGAAATCCCCATGAAGCGTTCGGAGCTGGATGAGTACATGAAAAAAAGAACCTGGTAAGCGAGTAATCCAACCGGTTTTTCCGCATTTCCTGTTTGGTAAAACAGACAGGATTTTTCTTTCGCATTTTTAAAATTGCATTTTAAATACATTTATATGAATATTTACAAGCTCTTGTCCGGTGTTGCTGCGGTCTGCCTGTTGATAGCCCTCTACCTCGCCTTCACCGGGAACCTGCCCTCTGCCGGTCCCTTTTTCATCGGATTCTTCCTTTTGCTAGCCATTAGTTTCCGCGGTTATGAAAAACTGAAAGGTTTCACCTACACCACCGTCATTTTCGCGGCGGTAACCACAGCCCTGTACTACCCGCAGCATTTCCTCACGGTGGGTGATTTCAAGCTGTCGACCCTCATCACCCCGCTGATCCAGATCATTATGTTCGGAATGGGTACTTCTATGAGCTTCGGGGATTTTGTGGGTGTAGTTAAAATGCCAAAAGGCGTGCTCATCGGCGTGGTTAGCCACTTTATCATTATGCCAACCATTGGTTATACTTTGGCCAATATCAGCGGATTTCCCCCTGAAATCGCTGCGGGTATCATTCTCATCGGTTGCTCGCCCAATGGTATGGCATCCAATGTGATCTCTTACCTCGCAAAAGCGAACCTCGCATTGTCCATTACGATTACCGCCATTTCCACCATGCTCGCGCCGATCGTCACGCCGATCCTCATGAGCATGCTCGCGGGCGCGTTCGTGAAGATCGACACCCTGCATATGATGTGGGATATTATTAAAATGGTGATTATTCCAATCGGAGCCGGACTGGTCTTCAACAAGCTGTTCAGCGGAAAAGTGAAATGGCTCGATGCCGCAATGCCGCTGGTCTCAATGGGAGGGATCGCCTTCATCATCGTGATCATCACCGCTGCCGGCCGCGACAGCCTGCTATCCATCGGGCCTGCATTGCTTCTCCTCGTATTGATCCATAACCTTTCGGGATACACGCTCGGTTACTGGTCGGGACGCCTGTTCCGCATGAGCGAGCGCGACTGCCGCACCATCGCCATCGAAGTAGGTATGCAAAATGGCGGCTTAGCCTCCGGTATCGCTAAGGAAATGGGCAAAATGGCGACCGTCGGACTCGCACCGGCCATTTTCGGGCCATTGATGAACATTACCGGCTCCATACTCGCCTCCTGGTGGCAAGGCAAGCCTACCGGCGATGAGGAAACTTATGTAGAAACGGGCAGAGCCCATTAAAATGAACGAGGCGCAGTTATTAGCTGCGCCTCGTTTTTATCTTGTCAAGTCTTGTCAGGTGTTGTCAAGTATAGTCAATTTTTTCGGACAACTTCCTGACCACCCCTGACCACTCCTGACTTCCTCTTTCGTCCCTTTTCTCCTTCCTCCCTTTCCTCCTTATCTCAATCCTCTTCCAGCAACAGCTGCATATAAACCAGATCCAGCCACTGGTCGAATTTGTAAGCTACTTCTTTGAGATAACCTTTTTCTACAAAACCATACTTCTTGTGAAATTCAATGCTCGCAAGGTTGGAAGCGTCGATACAGCCGATCATCGTTTGCAGGCCCGATTCCTTTGCGCGTTGGATAAGGATACCTAGAAAT
>CBIHPQ010000578.1:0-3721 GCA_966211825.1 uncultured Dyadobacter sp.
CGTATCCTGCAAAAAGGACCTCAAAACTTTTACCGAGCTGCCTGCCGGTGAAACAGGTATTCAATTTGCCAACCGTATCGCGGAAAATGATACAATGAATATCCTGGCGTTTGAGTACGTCTACAACGGAGGAGGCGTAGCACTGGGGGATTTCAATAACGACAGTTTGCCCGATGTGTATTTTACCGGCAATACAGTCCCTAACAGGCTGTATCTGAATAAAGGGGAGTTTAAATTTGAGGATGTGACGGCAAAAGCCGGCGTCGCACCGGAGAATAAATGGTCGACGGGCGTGGCGCTGGTGGATATTAACAATGACAAGCTGCTGGATATCTACGTGTGCGCGTCGGTGCGCGAGGTGCCGCAGCAGCGCGAGAACCTGCTGTATGTAAACCAGGGGCTGGGCAAGGATAAAGTCCCCGTTTTTAAGGAAATGGGCAAGGAATACGGGATTGCGGATACAACGCACACCACGAACGCGGCGTTTTTCGACTACGACAACGACGGCGACCTGGACCTGTTCCTGATCGTCAATGAAATGGATGATAATAATTTTCCAAACAAATACCACCAAAAGATCGTGGACGGCTCGTCGCGCCGTACCGACCGGTTGTACCGCAACGACTGGGATGCGAAGCTAAACCACCCCGTTTTTACCAATGTATCCAGGGAAGCAGGCATTCTGATCGAAGGGTATAGCCTGGGGATCAATGTAACGGATGTGAATCAGGATGGCTGGAAGGACGTGTACATCACGAACGATTACCTGACCAACGACCTTCTCTACATCAACAACGGCAATGGGACCTTCACCGATCAGGCGGCAACCTATTTCAAACACACCTCACATTCGGCAATGGGTAACGATGTGGCCGACCTCAACAACGACGGCCTCGTAGATGTGGTGGCCGTGGATATGATGCCGGCGACCAACCGCCGAAAGAAAATGATGACCCCGGCTAACAGCTACGTGACCTACCAGAACAACGACCTGTTCGGCTACCAGTACCAGGTGGCCAGAAACACATTTCAGCTGAATATGGGAAGCGCTACCCGGGACGGTAAGTCCCCCGTTTTCAGTGAAATAGGGTTGCTGAGCGGCGTCGCTGAGACCGATTGGAGCTGGACGCCGATGGTTACCGACTTTGATAATGACGGGTTTCGTGATATTATCATTACGAATGGCTTCCCGAGGGACATTACCGACCTCGATTTCATTGCCTATCGTAATGAAGTTTCGAGCATTATGGCGCCCAGGATGATGCTCGATTACTTGCCGAGCTTAAGTATCAGTAATTTTTAATTTAAAAATAAAGCCAATATCGAATTCGACGACGTGACCAATGACTGGGTAATTGAAACGCCGGGATTCTCAAACGGGGCTGCTTATGCCGATCTGGACAACGATGGCGACCTGGATTATATCGTCAACAATATCAATGACTCGGCGATGGTTTATCGCAATAACAGCATTCAGCTCAGGCCGGGCGAGAGTAACTATCTCCGCATTGCGTTTAAGGGCGATCGTTACAATAGTGCGGGCATCGGGGCGATCGCGGAAATTACTTACGCGGGTGGACAGAAGCAGGTCGCCGAAAATTCGCCTTACCGCGGCTATTTGTCGACGGTGGAGCCGGTATTGCATTTCGGGTTAGGGAAGGAAAAAACATTGCAACCGGTGAAGGTGACCTGGCCGGGTGGCAAAAGTCAGATTTTGAAAAATATCAAAGCGAACCAGTTGCTGGTCGTAAGCGAGAAAGATGCCGTAATGGCCCCGGCACCGGCAGAAAGATCGGCTGTGCCGCTTTTTAGCGACATTACGGCCGATTTAAATGTGCCCTACCGCCATGAGGAAATGGATATTATTGATTTTAATGTGCAGAAACTGTTGCCGCACAAAATGTCGCAATTCGGCCCGGCGCTCGCGGCCGGAGATGTGAACGGCGATGGGCTGGAAGATGTGTTTGTGGGTGGCGCCTATTTGCACAAAGGGCGTTTTCTGCTCCAACGGCCCGATGGGAAATTCTCCGTCGCAGATTTGCTGCCAGGGCCGGAAGGTTTTGAGAAAACATCCGAAGATATGGGTGTACTGCTTTTCGATGCCGACCGCGACCAGGACCTTGACCTTTACATTGTAAGCGGCAGCTACGAACTGACAGAAGGCTCCGATGCGTTGAAGAATGCATTGTATCTCAACGACGGGAAGGGGCATTTTGCCCGGGATACGGCCGCATTGCCCGCATTCCTCGTCAATGGTTCCTGCGTAAAAGCCGTCGATTTCGACCGTGATGGCGATCTGGACCTCTTTGTAGGCGGGCGGGTTGAGTCGGGCAGGTATCCGAAACCTGTTTCGAGTTACGTATTGCGGAACGATACCCATGGCGGCGTGGTCCGTTTTTCAAACGTTACGCCGGTCGTAGCGCCCGAACTGGCCGGGATTGGGCTGGTATGTGACGCGCTTTGGACCGATTACGACAACGACGGCTGGATGGACCTCCTGCTGGCCGGTGAATGGATGCCCCTGACATTCCTGAAAAACGAGAAAGGCAAGTTCAAAAAGGTTACTACGGGGCTGGAAGCGAAGAAAGGTTGGTGGGGAAGTCTTGTTGCCGGCGATTTTGACAACGACGGTGATATGGACTACATCGGCGGAAACCTCGGCATGAATAGCCTCAGTCGGGCTTCGGAAAGTCGTCCCTTGAATGTGTATGCGAAGGATTTCAACAATGACGGTTATTTCGACGCCATACCGACGATTTTTTACAAGGCACAGGATGATACCTATAAAGAGTTTCCCTATAACACGCGCGACGACATGGGTAAGCAGGTGATCCAGGTGCGCCAGCGTTTTCAGGAATATGGGAAATTCGCGGAGTCGGGGCTGGGGGATATTCTGAAACCCGAGGAAATGAAAGATGCATTGCATTTGTCGGCCACGTGGATGAAAAGCAGCTATATCGAGAACCAGGGAGGAGGCAAATTTGCAATACGGGCGTTGCCCATTCAAGCGCAGTTTGCGCCGCTTTTTGGCATGATGGCAGATGATTTTGACCAGGATGGTAACCTCGATCTGATGCTTACCGGGAATGATTACGGCTCGGAAGTTTCGGTAGGGCGCTATGACGCAATGTATGGACAAGTTTTGAAAGGCGACGGAAAGGGCGGTTTCCGGCCGCGTAGTATTTCGGAGAGCGGCTACATGGCAACCGGCCATATGAAGGGCCTGGTGCGACTCGCCGCATCCGATGGTAAATGGCTTTCCGTAACCTCGCAGAACCGTGGGCTGTTGCGCTTCCATCGGGCTGCCAGGCCGACGCGAAAAGTCGGGCTGGCCGGTGGCGAAACGTCGGTATTGCTGCATTTGAAAAACGGCAAATCCAGACGGGAAGAGCCGGGTTATGGTTCGTCGTTCCTCTCCCAATCGAGCCACGCATTGTTTTTGCCTGACTATGTTTCGGCGGTAACGGTCATCGATTCAAAGGGAAATAAAAGGCAACTGAAATAAGCTATCCACACAGAAAAGCCGGTGCGGTTTAGAATGGCATTACTACGCCTTCCTAAACCGCACCGGCTTTTTGTGAAATATAAATTTTCCAATTTAAGGCCTATTTAGGGCGTTTTTCAAATATTAATATTTAAGTTAATTATATAAATAAATTCAAATTTGCTGCTAACTATATCTATTTTGCAGCAAATAGATATTTTATCTCCTTTACAAACG